>CBFIHN010000011.1:15947-37608 GCA_965662575.1 Gammaproteobacteria bacterium | reverse complement strand
AGGAAAAATCTCGTGTTGGCGACTGGGAAGGTGATCTGGTTCTTGGTAAGGATGGTTCGGGTGCCGTCGTCACGCTTGTTGAGCGCAAAACAAAATTCTCTAAGTTTAGTCGTATCAGTAACAAAACTGCGCCTGAAACGAATGTTGCGATCTTGAAAGCTTTTAAAGCCTTTCAAGTGGCGCTGCTCTTAACATTGACTTTTGATAATGGCAAAGAGTTTGCTTGGCACCAGCATATTAAAAATGCACTTGGTATTGATATTTACTTTGCCAAGCCATATCATTCTTGGGAGCGTGGTTTGAATGAAAACACGAATGGGCTGTTGAGGCAATATTTGCCAAAAGGAAGTTCCTTTGCAGAGCTGACGGATGAAAAACTTCAGTGGATTGAAGACCAGCTCAACGATCGGCCTAGAAAAACTTTAGGATATAAAACACCGAGACAAATGATGGAAATACAGTTGGCTGCTTAATACTCAGGGTGGCGGATTAGTTGTTGAATCTGCGAACTAACGTTTTTATTTCCTGCCTTAATTGCTCTTGAACACTTGAAATACTTTGTGCTGCATTAATAACCTGATATCGACAGTCCTGCTTGGCACGCTGTAAATAAGCTGCTCTAACCCTGGAAAAAAATTCAATATTTTCTTGTTCAATACGATCGAGTTTTGCACGTTGTTTCGCACGAGAAATACCTAACTCAACAGGCAAGTCAAATAGCAAGGTAAGATCAGGTTGAAAGTCTTTATGCACCCAGCTTTCTAGTTGGTTTATCCGTGCTAGTTCAACACCACGGCCGCCACCCTGGTAGGCATAAGTTGAATCGGTAAAGCGTGAACAAACAACCCATTTACCTGCATTAACTGCCGGACGGATCACCTGTGCAATATGCTGTGCGCGTGAAGCAAACATTAATAATAGTTCAGTATCTTCGACAATTTTTTCTTGATTAACAGGAAACAACAGTAACTGGCGTATCTGCTCAGCCAATAAAGTCCCGCCAGGCTCATGCGTCATGACAACCTCAAGACCTTGGTTTTCAAGCAGATCTTTGATGAATGGTAGGCTAGTGCTTTTCCCACTACCCTCCCCCCCTTCCAAGGTAATAAACTTACCTTTTGGCATGTTAGACTGTGCGCTTGAAAATTAGTGAGCCATTGGTTCCACCAAACCCGAAAGAGTTAGAGAGAGCCACCTCAATATCACGTTTTTTCGCCTGATTAGGAACATAATCAAGATGACAACCCTCATCAAGATTTTCAAGGTTAATGGTTGGTGGCGCAACCTGATCCCGTATCGACAATACTGAAAAAATCGCTTCAATAGCGCCGGCAGCACCTAATAAATGCCCTGTCATAGACTTAGTTGAACTGATAGAAATTTTAGCAGCATCTGCGCCCATCAATCGCTCAACCGCTTGAGACTCAATGACATCTCCCGCTGGTGTTGATGTGCCATGCGCATTAATATAGTCAATTTCAGATGCTGAAATCCTTGCATCAACAACAGCATTTTTCATCGCATGATAAGCTCCAATACCATCGGGCAAGGTCATATGATAAGCATCTGCACTCATACCGAAGCCAGTCAACTCTGCGTAAATTTTTGCACCACGCGCTTTGGCAGCTTCATATTCCTCCAAAACCATAACACCTGCACCATCACCTAACACGAAGCCATCACGATCTTTATCCCAAGGGCGGCTGGCCTTTTGTGGATCATCATTACGGCGAGATAAGGCTCGAGCCGCAGCAAAACCACCCAGTCCTAATGCACAACTAGCTTTTTCCGCCCCGCCGGCCAACATGACATCGGCATCGCCATAGGCAATAGTACGCGCAGCATAACCAATATTATGCGTCCCCGTTGTACAGGCAGTCACAATAGCTATATTAGGCCCTTTTAAGCCAAATCGAATAGCCACATTGCCTGAAATCATATTAATAATCGAAGCGGGAATAAAAAATGGGGAAATCTTTCTTGGGCCATTATCAATATATTGACGGAAATTATCTTCCATCGTTGTCAATCCACCGATACCCGAGCCAATTGCTACCCCGATACGGGCGGCATTTTCTTCATTGACTTCAATACCTGCATCACGCCATGCTTGTACCGCGGCAGCAAAGCCATACTGCAATGATATGTCCATTTTTTTAACGTCTTTTTTGGTAATGTATTCGGTTGGCTCAAAATTTGAAACACATCCAGCAAAACGCACAGGAAAATCTTGCGCATCAAAATTAGTGATGGGCGCAATACCACTTTGACCAGCAAGAATTGCCGCCCAAGTTGATTCAACGTCTAAACCGACAGGTGAAAGCATGCCTAAACCTGTGACCACTACTCTGCGTTTTGCCAAAACAAGATCTCCCAAAAAAAATAGCGAGCAACACAGACAAATGTATTGCTCGCCAATTTAACTTATATGATATAAATTACTTGCTAGCGGCTTCAATATACGTATAAACGTCTTTAACCGTTGCAATTTTCTCAGCTTCTTCATCTGGAATTTCAGTTTCAAACTCTTCTTCCAAAGCCATAACTAGCTCAACAGTATCCAGTGAATCTGCACCGAGATCATCAACAAATGATGCTTCAGGAGTCACTTCTTCTTCCTTTACACCAAGTTGCTCAACGATGATTTTTTTGACGCGCTCTTCAACACTACTCATTTTTGTATTTCCTCTATTGGTTAACATAGTTTAGCTCTTTAACTTATGGAAGACCAAAGAGCATCGAGTTAAAACTGAAGTAAATTTCCGGTGCAGTATACCCCGACACAAACAAATTGCAAGTGAATTCTTACGCCACTGCCTAAACCCTCTCGAAAAGATAACAACTCCTGTTATAATCAACTCACAGCAGCAAAGTTGAACGCAGATTATGGCCATTCAAAAACAGCCTTTTTTTAATCTCCCCAACATACTAACACTCATTAGAATCGCGCTAATCCCTTGTTTTATCGTCGTATTTTACTGGAAGTTTTCAGGGCATTACTATATAGCTGCCCTATTTTTCTTGTTAGCATCAATGACTGACTGGCTAGATGGTTATTTAGCTCGCACACTAAAACAAACCTCTGCGTTTGGCGCATTTCTCGACCCAGTTGCCGACAAATTAATGATTGCTGCAGCATTGGTGCTACTTGTCGCCAATTATCAATCAGCCTGGGTGACTATTCCTGGTATTATTATTGTAGCGCGAGAGATTGTTATCTCCGCTCTAAGAGAATGGATGGCCGAACTTGGTCAGCGTGCCATTGTTAAAGTATCGACAATAGGTAAAATTAAAACGGCAACACAAATGTTCGCCATCTTGATTTTATTATCTCAGCCTGCACAATTTTCTGTGGTGACTGTTGCAGGCGTTTTTTTGCTATACGTTGCTGTATTGTTAACTTTATGGTCAATGCAACGTTATTTATCAGCAGCTTATCGTGTACTGTCTTGAACTCGACACAATGACGATAAATCACAAAATTGACAAGCAGCCTGCGCTGAAAATGGGTTAACATCAGCACAACCACATTGAAACTCTAAAGCCAAATCATCTAGCTGCTGGCGCCAATGTGACACCAACTCAGACCACTGATCAAACTGACTATGACGACTGCCAGCCACTGACGCAAGCCCAGGCAATGTAACGGCATGACTGGCAATACCAATTAGCTTTGTATCACCTGCACGCAAAGAAGCAAATGCTGCTGCTGACGCCTGTGTCGCAAAAACATACAGTGGCAGTTGCGGCTCAATTAATCGCCCCTTAAACCAATCCGCCATATTAACCACGCCGGTTTTGTAATCCAAGACGAGCACTTCCCCACCCTCCAACTGATCAACACGATCAATTCGCAATGAAATTGTCAGTTTTTTTACTGTAACCTGATACGTTTTTTCATATCCAAGCACCCGAAAAGGAGGTCTTTGCTTTTCCAGCGTCAGCCACGTCATAATTAGTTTTTGTATTCGCTGATACTCCAAGGTAAAGACCGAGGAACTTAAATAAAAAGGATAACGTGATTGCCATTGTTTTAAGCTGCGATAGACCGAACGACTAACCAACGAATCAAGCGGCATAGCATTCAATCCCTCACTGGTTTTCAACTGTTGCCAACAATACGCCAGTGCCTGATGAATAATACTCCCTTTCAATGCCGAATCAGGATACATTGTCAGGCTCGGCATCTCTCGCGCCTGCAGACGATACCGCGCAAATGATTGGAAAGGACAAAGTGCCTGAGATTTTAGCACTGCAGCACCGCCAGCCAATGTAGCCTCTTCCGCCACAATAGGTGCTGGATATTCAACAATAGGCTCCAAGGGGCCGCCCACCCTATTTAACACCTCACCTTGATAGGGTTGCTCAACAAAATCAGCAAGCAAAGGGCTTTTACGAGCCTTAAGACCTGACACTTGTCGTGCATAACTGAGATACACCACTGATGCCTGCTGACGCAGCATATGTAAACTTTGCACGGCAAATTGATACTCACGCTCACAAGAGCTATGTGGCATGTTGTATTGGCGTTGAATTTGTTGCGGGATAAATGTATTCAATTTGGCAGTCGCCGGCAACTGCATATCCGAACAACCACATAAGTAGATCACATCAGCATCAATACCTCCTACTTCTAAAAAGCCTAAAACTTTCAACTGGGTCCGCCCTTGTGCTTTTTGTTGAAATACCACCGCGGCGAGTTTCTGCGATAGCAGCGCCATCACCTCGTGCCAGCACCATGATGACTTTAACTCATCGAAGGCTAGCAGCCCCTCAATCTCATGATAGAACCTCGCTATTATCTGTTGTTCATTCCTCTTTAATGCGTAATCACCTGGCCATCCCCATGCAGTCAAGAGATCCAGCATCTTCTTAACATGCTCATGAATCGAGAGTTTTTCTGCCACTATAGTCAATCGTTCATCATCTAAAATTTCCGCAAGCGTCGGATCAGTCAAATAGGGCCTTAGGTCATCTAAACCAGCATTGGCAGCAATGTGATCACGCAGCATCAGATCTTGCTGATCTCGAGTAGCTTGATATTGTCGCGCTAAGCGAATAAATGGTGAACGCAAAAGGGCCAATAAACGATGAGCGTCTTTTAAATATGACGCAGACAAAATGGTCAACGCATCAGCTACCAATGGTTGCACTGTCAGCTCAACACCGCCGGATATTTCAACACCACCGCCGGGAAAATAATGTGCTGACAACCTACTTAATTTCTCTCGCTGTTGCTGTAATTGCGGTACAACAATGATAAATCGCTTAGACGGGCATTGCCTTAAAAACGCTCTTGCCCTCTCAAAAGCATGCTGATATTCATCAAATTCACTATCACAAGCAATCACATTAACATCATCTGTTAGCGCCTGTTTTGTCAGCATATTCACGTCGACGCCCAACATTTGGAGTTGCCCAATCAACATTTCAAGCTGCGGTGTTAGCTCAGTAAAGCCTTGAAAACTGATACAATTTGGCAAATTAAGCCTTGTTAGGTGGGCACAAAGCACCGACAAGCATTGGCTATCATCAATCGCCTGGCTCTCAGCTAAAAAACGCTCATACGCCACTGCGCAACGCTTAAAAAATGCGACATCAGCTTGATGGCACCATGGATTTAATTGCCCTATATCGAGCATCCACTGTTGCAACAACTGCCACGCTTGATAGGCTTCATTTGCAATACCTGAACGCCCAATATAATCAGCCATCAATTCATCCGCATAATCACGCCATAGACATTGAGATTGCTGAGCAGGCATCAAAGTCGGCAACTGATGATCCAAGGTTGCCAAATAAGCCCAGGTTAACTCAATCCACTCCTTTAGTGGCATAATGTGTGAAACATCAGCAACCTGACAACTTTCAAGAGTACGCTCTTTAAGCACTCTGGCTAAGCGATTAGTGGCTGTCAACGTAAGCACAATAGTCTTCATGGCATGAGGCAACATAAATATCATTCTAAATTGAACACGCTTGCGCTACAATGGGTACGTCAAAATCATTGTGAGTAACCCATGATTAAAAAAAAGCTTTTTTTGACCATCCAATATCTATTGCCGCAGCATCTGCTATCACGAGCAATGGGCTGGCTAGCAAATTGCAAAAAACCATGGCTGAAAAACTGGATGATTACAAATTTTATTCGTCATTACCAAGTTAATATGGAAGAAGCGGAATATTTACTGCCCCAGGATTATCAAAATTTTAATGCTTTTTTCACCCGGAAATTACAAGCGCAAGCACGGACAATCTCCGACAAAGAATCCAGCATTATTTCGCCGGTTGATGGCTACATTAGTCAAATTGGTCATATAGATCGCACCCGAATTTTTCAAGCTAAAGGTCATCATTTTAATTTACTAGAGCTACTCGGTGGAGATGATGAACAAAGTCAAATCTTTCTAGATGGTCACTTTGCGACGCTTTATTTATCTCCGCGGGATTACCATCGCGTTCATATGCCTTGTGATGGTCAACTAACCGGCATGACCCATATCCCCGGCAAATTATTCTCGGTCAATCACACAACCGCAGAAAATATACCAAATTTATTTGCGCGAAATGAACGGGTCGCGTGTTTCTTTGACACCCGCAATGGCCCAATGGCAGTAATATTCGTTGGCGCTTTTTTTGTCGCCAGCATCAAAACGACTTGGCATGGCATCGTCAATAATTTTCATCACGGCAAGATAGAACAGTGGCGCTATGCAAAAGATGACCAGCGCCATTATTTTCAACAAGGTGACGAGCTTGGTCAATTCCAATTTGGCTCTACAGTCATTCTTTTATTTCCTAAGCAACAAACTACTTGGGATGAAGGCCTAAAGCATAATGACACCATACGGTTCGGCCAACAAATCGGACATCAAGTATAGTAGCCAAATGTACTATTAAGCACTATGCTGCTAGCAACCTGAGATGCTATGCTGTCTTTCCTGCGATTCAGTCTGAGCACAAAGACCAAGATAAAGGGAGCTTTGCACCACCAAAACATCAATACCTCAAAATACGTGACATAGCTGATGCTAATTTTCTTAGGACACTGTCATTGTCGATTGACTGCACCTCGGGAAACAGGAACAAAGGATTGAAATATGGATATTAAATTAACCTATATGTCTGTCAAACAGATTAAGCAATACATTAACCGCAGCAAGAAGATCTATGCCCGAGCAATGTATACCGAAGGCGAGTATGATGATTTTTCAACGGCACTTAACGCGGCGAGTCGAGAAATTGATCTAACCTATGCCGGGCGCAATCATTCAAGGCATCTCGCTTTTCATATTACAAGCCTAAAACAAAACATAGTAATTGGACAATTAGTCTGCACACTATCGTATGAAAACAACCAGCCTGACGCATTTTTGGATTACATCTATATTGAAAAACAGCACCAGCGGTTAGGCTACGCCTCACAAGCCATGAAATTACTTGAGCAATTACTCATACAGCAAGATGTCAGCGGAATTAAGCTTTGTGTCTTATCGCACAAAATACCTGCACAAATGCTCTACAAAAAACTAGGGTACCAGATTACAAGCACTCGGAGCGCCGGAAAAGCTGAGCATCATAGTCGTCTAGACATGCAAAAATCACTACTTAGACGCAAACAGCTATCAACCTGCCTCAATGGTCGATTGTAAATATTGATTGGAACCTGCCCTTAAGGCAACCATTTAAAAATTCGCTTCCACCGAACGGTGTCTTCGCGACTATCCCAACTAAATAAAACCATTTCAGCTTTACCAATAATGGCTTGTCGCTTGACAAAACCCCAATAACGACCATCATCACTATTGTCACGATTATCGCCCATGAAAAAATACTCACCTTTGGGCACAACAAGATTAAAATCAGTTGCCGGTACGATTGGACTCTGATAGATATCATGCCAATGCTCGCCAATTTTTTCTTTACTTAATACCACCTGAGTGGCAGAAAAATGTGGTGTGCCATGGGGGTAAATTTGTGCCAAATTCTGATTATCTAACTCTACCGTGTTTTTAATAAACTGACTGGGCACTGCCTTGCCATTGATATAAAGCTTCTTGTCTCTTAAGGCAATGTGATCTCCTGGCAAGCCAATTAATGTTTTAATGTAATCTACTTGAGGGTTAACAGGATAATGAAAAACAATGATATCGCCGCGCTGAGGCTCACCTGTTTTTAGCAAAGTGCCACCCCAAACTGGCCAATGCAAACCATAGGCGGCTTGATTTACCAAAAGAAAATCTTTCAAACGAATTGTTGGTAACATCGAGCCCGTTGGCACTTCATACGGTTGCGCGACAAAAGATCGGACCATCAATACAATAAAAAACACCCAAAACAAAGAACGAGCATAATCTGCTAAAAATGGTGGCTTCAACAGTTCTCGACGCTCTTTTTTATTCAGTTTTTTCAAATCAATGTCAGGGCTCAACGCTGCAATACGTTTTTTCTCAAAGATGTACTTGTCAATCAAACCAATCATTGCCGATGCGACTGTCAGAATCAACAGAATCAGCGGGAAGTATGTCATCACTAGGAGAGCCTCCTATGCATATCGGCAACTGTATGTAGAGAAAAATCGGTTAAAACATCCTCGCCCAATTGGCGGCTGATGCGGCTTGCTGAAAAAATACCACAGACAACTGGCTTCGCGTCGTGTTCACCCTGAGTAATGACCAGCAAATGCTGCACACCTAACTCTCGAATCAAACGCACAATATGCCCAACTCTCGCATTGTCTAAATCCGATAGATTAAGCGCGACAAGTTTTCCAAGCTTAGCCATCACCATATTGACAGCGACTTCGGATGGCTTAATTACATTGTCTTGCGCTGCTTGACCGATGATAATACCTTGCAATTCCCTGGATGAAACCAACCCAATAATCATTTCATGACGATCCGTTACCAGCAATGACTTTACTTTAACCACGCGCATTTTTTCCAATGCATCTTTAGCCAGCACATCACCTGTCACTGTCTCTGGCGGGCGAACATTAAAATCTGTAAAAACACGCAATGCAGGAGAGTCCATATGCACAATATCAGGATGCCTTTCAGGGTGGCAAAAAGTGGTTTGCTGCTGCAGCATTTCAGTCTCCAGCAATCGGTATTCATCTAGCATGTCTAGCCTCTAAATTAAGGGATCTACAACTTGGGGCGACCTTATCATTTTTATCGCGTAATCGCCAATATCTCAGTCCAAATCTTAATAGCCATCAGGTGCTCAGATCATTGTTTTGCTTGTTTTTTAATCTAAATAATAAATAACATATAAATCAATAAGTTGGTTGATTTATGAAAAGTTATACACATATTTTTTAACAGATTTTGTGGATATCCCTCTGTGGATAATAAAGCCACAGCTAGCTGTATTTTTATTCTTTAGTTCACTAAAATGTCAAATCAAAACTAGCAGGAAAAGAGTTAAACCTTTTGATACAAAAGATATAAGCAATTAGACATTTATATGAATTTTAATAAATATCTTGATATAAAACTCATATATGTCATAATATCTCCGTGGAGCAAGATTATTTTTAACATGTGTACCAACAACGAAAACACACTTAAATTAGGAGATCTCATGAGTATTTATTTACAAATCCCCGGCATTGACGGTGATGTCACTGCGTCTGGCCTACAGAAACATATTGAAGTTGAGTCAGTTGATTTTGATATACGCCGCCACATGAACACCCAGCCTGGTGTTGTTAGCGACCGAGAGGGCGCAAGGCCTACCGTCAGTGAAATAACACTGACCAAACGCACTGACAAAACAACCCCGCATTTATTTACCGAAGCAACCACTGGAACCACCAAGCCTCAGGTTACATTAAAGTTTGTCAATACAGGCAAAGAACTCAGTGAGTATTTAACAATGACGCTGTCTAATGTCATGATCAGTGGCTATAACCTGACAGACCAAGGGGTAAAAGACAATCAAGACAACCCAGGACAAAAACCAAAACCACGCGAGACGGTACGCCTGAACTTTGACAAAATTGAAGTGAAATACACACCTTATGATGCGCAGCATAATGCAGGCAGCCCCATTCCTGCTGGATATGACCTGCAAACGGCACAAGCTTGTTAGCATTAACATACTCCGCGACCCTGGACCTTAATCAAATACGGATTGTTACCTCTGCGCAGGCGGGGGTTCAAATATGGGGCTGTTGCAAACCAGTTTCTAGCGACACTATCGTCGTTGAAAAAAATGAAAAACTGCTCATTTATTAGGTATTTATTGGATATGACTAGCCATAACAACAACCATAAGCAAATAGACTATGATTTTTGACAATGATCGACTCTTACAATTATCAATTGGTCAGCAGCCTAATTTGCTCCATGCAGTCAAATTCTCCTGTGTCGAAAAACTTAACTATCCCTTTGAAATTCTTGTTGACGCATTCAGCAAATATCGACTCCAACCACAGAAATTTTTAGGGAAAACACTCGTTCTTACTGTGACAAAGCAACAGACTAGAAGAGTCTTTCACGGCATCATTGCACAACTAACGACCCACCAAGATCATCAGCACTACCATTACAAAATTATTGCTCACAGCTATTTAAATCAATGGCAAAAAACCGTGACATGCCAACGCTTTTGCCAACTATCTGCCATTGATATTTTCCAAAAAATTGCAAAACTATTTAATAGCCTAGTCTATGACACAAGTGATATTCAAGCAGACAGCTTACCCAAACTTAATGAATGCCTGATGCTCAATGAAAGTTACTTTGATTTTATTCAGCGCTTATTTCAGCAACAAGGTATTGGTTATTATTTTACACATCATACTGATCAACATGTCATGCGTTTATTTGACTGGCGCAAGCCTTTTCCCTCACAAAAAATTCCCCTTCAGGACTTACAGCAACAACAAAAGCGAAAACAGAACAAAATAATAAGCATCATTCAAACTCATTATCAGTTTGAGCACGAGCAACCGATTAAACAGCAATCAATTCAGCAAAAAAGCTCTTCGCATCCCGGTATATTAAAATCACAAAAGCAGCAATTACACCGTTTACGGACCATATATCCTCAACATGATATTAAAACACAACTTGAAAACCAGCTTGCCGATCAACAAACACAAAGAATATCATTGCATGCGCCACAATTAGCACTAGGGAAGATCGTGCTCGTTGCTGATAAGCCTAGCAAACTAATAGCTACAGAAATTAGACATGAGGGACTCGAACACACACACTTAAGTCAACAAGGGAAAAATAGTCAAGGCTATCATCAATGCGCCATACTAGCACCCTGGCTTAACTACGCGACTTATTATTCCAGCTTGAGCAATGGCAGCACCCCTCAAAAAAACCATTCTTGCATCGGCATTATTGTGTCAAATACTGCCAATATCGCAACAAAAACCTACAGCCAAGCAAAAGTCGCCTATCCATGGGAAAAAGACAATCAGTGCTTTAGCACTCTTCCCTGGCTGCAGACCACACAACTTATGGCAAGTCATTATTTCGGTAGTCAGCACCATCCACGCAGAGGGAATCTAGTCATTTGCCACCGGAATGATGGTGCTACAAGTAACAGCACAGTCATTGGCAAAGGGTTACATAACTTACAAAGCCCCTATCCATTTAGCCACCCACTTACCAGTGGCATTCAGAGCCAGCCTTTAGACAGCAATTTACATAATAGTCTGCAACTCAATGACATGAACAAATTAAGCAGCATTCACCTAACTGCAGCAAAAAATTTACAGCAGTTAAGCAGCGGTAATTTGCAAGGTCATATTGGCAAAGACTTAATTCAACTAACAAAGAAACAACAAGCTGTTTATAGCCACAGACATTGCAATATTGTTGCTAAACATTCGATGATAATCAGCGCAGGCAGAGGCAAAATCACCCTATCAGATACAGGCGTTTTACAGCAAGCTTTGACCATCAAATCACTTCCCGGTGCCCCAAAAAGCATCCAAAGCATGCCAGGCACTCATCTCATTAATCTTAGCTAAGACTTTCCATTATTCAAGTGCCTGGCCATTATTCGCTATCAGCCAACCTGTCATAGCACCTTTCAACAATTTGTTGATTACAGCAAAAAAACCTTCTACAGTAGCGCCGTACAAAAAAACCGTAGGTGCAGCTAATTTGCTTAAATAAGCAAAAAGACGACTACTGCGCAAGGTGAGATCATAAGGACATGCATCATGACTAACTCAAGAATAACGTATTTTTCTGTTGTCGCGACACTGACAGCCGCCGCTTTCAGCGCGAAAGCCATGGCACTTCAGATTAACTCTGACATACCCCTAGATATCAATGGTTTTGCAACTATCAGCGGAGGGTTGAGCTCAATTAACCAACCCTACCAACAACCTGAATCCGGTGATATTACCCATGATTTGCGTTTAAATAACTCACAACTTGGCTTACAAGCGACTGCACATTTCAATCGACAACTAAGCTTTGTTGGTCAGCTGGTTGCCAGTTATGATGATGATTTCTCAGCAAATGCAAATTGGGCTTTTTTACGTTATGAAATAAAGCCCAACATTGACGTTGCTGCTGGTCGCTTTCGCGTGCCCGCTTATATGTACTCAACCACTTACCAAGTCGGTACCGTATATCCCTGGGTGACACCACCGCAAGAAATTTACTATCTCGTCCCCTTCTACAATATGAACGGGCTGCGCGCGACATTTAACAACACGATTGATAACTGGAATATTCAAACACAGCTTTACTATGGCTATGAAAAAGATACTCTCACCATTCCCTTAGGACCAGCAACCTTTCGCGGTAAAAACATCAGTGGCATTAACTGGCAAATTAGCCATGGCGACTGGTTATTCCATCTTGCTTATATGTATCTGCAATTTTCATTAGGCCAGCTACCTCAATTTAACCCTCAAGTGCAAGGGCCAATTGAGAACAATACCGGGCAGTTTATTGGTTTAGGGGCTCAGTATCATCGTCGTCATTTTATTGCCACCTCAGAACTAGGCGAGCGCATGGTTAACGGCACGATGCCAGCTTATCGCGGTGGCTACTTAACGCTAGGGTATCAACTAGGAAAGTGGCTACCAAACATAACGATCTCTGCACTAAGAACAACCAATGAAGGTAAGCGAATTGGTTTAGCTCCAGCAGTTAACCTGACTAGCGACCCATTTGATGCCAATCAAAATTCATTAACCATCGGTACGAAATATAATATCAACTCACACATGGATATTAAATTAGAGGGTCAAGCCATTGATACTTTGGGGACTTATGGCTTCTTTGCAGGCTATAAAGAAGATCACGCGTTTAATACTGGCGTCAACCCACCTGATCACCCCGTTTACTTAGGGCGCATCGCATTCGATATGAGTTTTTAACCTGAGACCCAACGGCCAAGCGATAAACTACCGGAAAAATCTTATACCAAAAAATCATGTTAAAAAAAATCACCATGACAATCTCCTTAATAGCTGCCATGACTCATCATTGCTTTGCATCCCAGCCATCAAGCTATTATGCACTCATTGCCAACCCACAATTTGTTGTTACCCAGACACCAAGTAAAGGACAAATAGCGTCGCTTTTTCTAAAAAAATCAATCCTCATGAGTCGCAACAACATCAAGGCAATTGCGCTGAATAATAGCAATCAACATGCATATGCGGCTTTCTATGCCCATTTTGCAGATTTATCGGTTGATGAGATTAAGCAATACTGGCAACAGCAAATATTTTCTGGCGGCAACCAACCTCCTAAGGCAGCAGCGAATAAGCAACTAATGCAGTCAATCGCAAAGCACCGCGATATCATCAGTTATATTGCCGTGAAAAACCTATTGCATAGCAAGCTATATCAGCAAAAAAAAATTAGCGTGATAATGATTTGGAAAACTGAATAACCAAATGAAACCGCTATAAATCATCCGTCTTAAATTCGCTGTAGCCTTCATAGTAATAGCTTACATCAATACCTCTCATAAATAACGTGCGGTCGTTAACTTGATCGGTTAATGCACTTTTTAGCAGCACCTTTATCTCAAGATCTTTCACGACACTACGTTGCATAGCAGATAAATACTCATCTTTATCAACCAAATTCCAGTCAACCACTTTTGCTAATGTTTGCTTTAAGATCAAATCAAGCCAAATTCTTGTTGCGCGACCATTACCTTCGCTAAATGGGTGCGCAATATTCATCTCAACATACTTTTCAATAATTTGTTCAAAAGTATGGTGAGGCATCGCATCAATATGCTCAAGCGACTGCTCGAGATACATCAAGGGTGCGAATCTGAAATTACCTTTGGCAATATTTACCTCACGGAGCTTACCCGCAAAAGGATAGACATCTTTAAATAAATAGTGATGAATGAATGATAAGCCAATAAAACGACCAACCTCCACTTGGTTAATATCGGCGCTATCAAAGAGCTGTTTTGCCCTCTGTTTACTAAGCTTTTCTTCAACTTTAACATGCTCAACTTGGTCAGTAATACCTAATTTATTTTCTAGTATCATTTAAAAAAACCCAAATAGTTACCAGCGGCAAAAACGCATTACAATTCAGCCAGGTCACCCTCTTGCTCTAACCATGACTTACGATCTGACGCCCGTTTCTTAGCAAGCATCATATCCATGGATTGCATGGTTTTCTCAGGATTATCTAAAGTTAATTGCATTAAGCGCCGCGTATCACGCGCCATGGTTGTTTCTCGCAATTGTATTGGGTTCATCTCCCCCAAACCTTTAAAACGCAGAACATTTACTTTGCCGGCTTTCTTCTCTGCAGCAATACGATCTAAAATTGCCTGCCGCTCATGCTCATCTAAGGCATAATAAACCTCTTTGCCAATATCAATACGATACAACGGCGGCATGGCAACATAAATATGCCCGGCCTGAACTAAAGGTTTAAAGTGTTTTAAAAATAACGCACACAGCAGAGTTGCAATGTGCGCACCATCAGAATCTGCATCCGCCAGGATACAAATTTTGTCATAGCGCAACTTAGATAACTCAGCACTGCCTGGATCAACGCCAATAGCAACTGAGATATCATGCACCTCTTGTGATGCCAAAATATCATGCGCATCAACTTCCCAGGTGTTCAGAATTTTACCGCGCAATGGCATGACCGCTTGGAACTCACGCTCGCGCGCTTGTTTTGCCGACCCCCCTGCTGAATCCCCTTCAACTAAAAATAACTCGGTGTAACCTGCATCTTGACTGGAGCAATCGGTTAACTTCCCTGGCAAGGCGGGACCTGAAGTCACCTTTTTGCGCACTATTTTTTTACTCGAACGCAAGCGTCGTTGTGCGGCATGGATCACTAGCTCCGCTAGCTTCTCAGCTTGAGCAACATTTTGATTCAACCATAGACTAAAACTATCTTTAACCACCGTCGACACAAAACCGGCACATTCTCGCGAAGATAAACGCTCCTTGGTTTGTCCAGAGAACTGCGGATCAGCCAACTTGGCCGACAACACAAATGAACAGCGCTCCCAAATATCATCTGCGGTGATTTTCACCCCCCGCGGGATAAGATTATGCAATTCACAAAATTCACGCATGGCATCTAAAAGCCCACTGCGCATGCCGTTAACATGCGTACCGCCTTGTGCCGTTGGAATTAAATTAACATAGCTTTCAACTAACAGCTCACCACCTTCGGGTTGCCAAATAACCGCCCATTCAACCGCCTCAGTTTGATTGTTTTGGGCGCCAGTCAATGGTTTTTCTGGCAGGGTTTCTAAGCCATTAACCGCTTGTGATAGATAATCGGCCAACCCATCGGCATATTGCCAATGGTCTTCTGTTTGCTTTGTTTTATCAATAAAATGAATCGATAACCCTGGACATAAAACGGCTTTTGCACGCAAAACATGACGCAAGCGACTTAGAGAAAATTTTGGCGAATCAAAATATTTGGTATCAGGCCAAAATCGCAAGGTCGTCCCCGTATTTTTCCGCCCAACCTTACCAATAACCGTTAAATCTTGTATTTTTTCACCATCAGCAAAACTCATGGCAAAAATCTGCCCATCGCGCTTAATCTTGACCTCAAGCTTGGTTGACAAGGCGTTGACAACCGACACCCCAACACCATGCAGCCCCCCAGAGAACTGATAGTTATCATTGCTAAATTTACCACCGGCATGTAATCGAGTCAGAATTAACTCAACGCCGGGCACGCCTTCTTCCTCATGAAGATCAACTGGCATGCCGCGTCCATCATCAGAAACTTCCAAAGAGCCATCTTCATATAGAATGACGGTAATTTCAGACGCAAAAGACGCCAATGCCTCATCAACACTATTATCAATGACCTCCTGTGCCAAATGAT
Organism: Gammaproteobacteria bacterium; assembly: GCA_965662575.1. GTDB lineage: Bacteria > Pseudomonadota > Gammaproteobacteria > Francisellales > CACEW01 > CBFIHN01. The sequence continues at coordinate 21,277 of CBFIHN010000011.1, read as the reverse complement.
TAGGTCGCGTTGTTTCTGTATACATGCCTGGACGACGACGCACTGGATCAAGACCCGTGAGCACTTCCAGTGATTTAGAGGTATAATTACTCATCAATTTTATTTTCCAATGTTGTCCTTCACCTCAATAATCGGTTGCCCTGTCATCTCTACAGGTTGTGCAATACCTAGCAAATATAACATAGTCGGTGCGATATCCGACAGCACCCCTTTATTTTTTATCACGGTGGCATCACGCCCCATATAAATCAACGGCACCACCAAGTTTGTATGTGCAGTATGTGGCTGCCCAGTATGCTGATTAAACATTTGCTCAGCATTACCATGATCTGCTGTGATCAACAGCTCACCGCCGACAGCTTTTAAAGCTTCGCTTACATCGCCAATACAGTCATCCAAAGCCTCAATTGCTTTAATTGCCGCGCTTAAATTCCCCGTATGACCCACCATATCTGCATTGGGGTAATTACAAATAATGACATCATGTGATTGCGCTTTAATCGCCGCAACAAGTTTATCGGTTAGTTCAGCTGAACTCATTTCAGGTTGCAAGTCATAGGTGGCGACTTTAGGTGATGCAATCAAGACACGATCCTCACCAACAAAAGGGGCTTCCACACCACCATTAAAAAAGAAAGTAACATGCGCATATTTTTCAGTCTCTGATATACGTAGCTGCTTTAAGCCTGACTGTGACAAGACCTCTCCAAGCCCATTTTTTAAGACATCTGGTGGATAGGCAATCTCCGCTGGCAAATCTGCCTCATATTCAGTTAGTGTCACAAAGTGACTTAATTGAATCCTGTCACCTCGGTTAAAATTTGAAAATTCTTGGTCAGCTAAGGCATGACTTAACTGACGCGCACGGTCAGCGCGGAAGTTCATGAAGATCACACTATCACCATCCGACATTTTCACTGGCGTACCAATAACCGTCGGTTGGACAAACTCATCATTTTCCTCACGCTGATATGCCGCGGCTAAACCCAGCTCAGCAGTAGCCGCAGAAAATATCCCTTGACCTTGCGTCAACAAATCATAAGCTAACTCAATACGATCCCAGCGCTGGTCACGATCCATTGCATAATAACGACCAACCAGTGATGCAATACGACCGACACCATTTTTGACACACAGTTCATCAATTGCTTGCAATGAGGCCAACGCGCTTTGAGGTGCTGTATCGCGACCATCAAGAAAAGCATGTAAGTAAACTTTTTTAGCCCCTCGTTCAGCAGCCATTGTTAGCATCGATTGAATGTGATGCTCGTGACTATGCACCCCACCTGGTGACAGAAGCCCCAAAATGTGCACTGCCTTATCTTCAGCGATGGCATGATCCAGTGCCTGACAGAGCACCTCATTCTGCCCAAACTCACCATGAGCAATCGCCTGATCGATACGAGTTAAGTCTTGATAAACCACACGACCGGCACCTAAATTCACATGCCCCACTTCAGAGTTACCCATTTGCGCACCAGGTAAGCCAACATCTTGGCCTGATGCTGAAATCAAAGTATGTGTGCTTGTCTGTAATAATCGATCCCAATTCGGCTTTTTTGCCAGTGAAATGGCATTATCATCGGCTGGCTCACGCTCTCCCCAGCCATCTAAAATCATTAAAACTAAAGGCTTTACTCGCATAGTCGTCTCGCAAATCTTTTGATATAATCTTGCAAAAAATCATATCATATAAAAGGTAAAGCTGCATGACTGTTGATTTAGCACATCACAATATGGTGTATCGACAAATCAGAACTTGGGAAGTGACCTCCCCTAAAATTTTAGACGTTTTAGCGCAAACGCCTCGTGAGCATTTTGTCCCCACACAGATGAAAGAACTTGCTTTTGCTGAAGTCTCTATTCCCTTAGATGAAGGGAGCCAGATGCTACCGCCCAGTTTAATAGGCAAAATACTTCAAGCTTTACCAATCTCGACAGAACAAACATTACTGGAAATTGGCACTGGCAGCGGCTATTTAACGGCCCTGCTTGCGCAGCTTGCTAGCAAGGTCACCAGCCTGGAGTTATATCAGACAATAACCAGCCAAGCCAAAAGCAACCTAAGCAATCTGCCTATTGCCAACATCGAGTTGCAAACAACCAACGGCCTTGAAGGTTACACCCAAAATGCCCCTTATGATGGCATCGTCATCACCGCAGCACTCGACCAAGTACCTGACACATTAAAACAACAAGTGAAACCAGGCGGTTATATTTTTGCTATGATTAATCATGATGGCATGAGTACTGCAGTACTCATGACACAAGATAATGCACGACAGTGGGAAACAACGACACTATTCGAAACACACGTACCCTCCTTACAGGCCTTAGCTACCGCACCCTATTTTGAATTTTGAGGACAGCCATGATCTTTTCACCGCAGAAACTCAGCGTAGCGATCACCTTATCTTTGACCGCCGGCATCGCGATGGCAACCAACCTGTCAGATGTCTATCAACAGGCACTAGCGCATGATGCCACCTACCAAGCAGCTGCCAAAACTTATGCTGCAGCCAAACAAAGTTTACCCATTGCTCGCGCGGCACTGCTGCCTAGCATCACGGCCAGTGCTGAGATAGATCACCACAATGATAACCCTGTTGATCCGGGTAATAAAAAACGCTATCAAAGCCAAAGTTATGAGCTCGACTTAAGCCAACCGCTATTTAATCTTTATAACTGGCGCATTTACAACCAATCAGACCTGCAAGTTAAACAAGCTGCGTTAACTTATGAGCAAGCTAAACAAAACTTAATTATTTCAGTGGCAACAGCTTATTTTGCCGTCTTAGAAGCACAAGATAAATTACGTTACGCGAAGACCTATCAGTCACAATTGAATCAACAATTATTACAAACCAAACAACAATACAAAGTGGGTCTTAAAGCACTAACCGATGTGCAATCTACCCGCGCAAGCTATGAGTCGGCTGTCGCTGATACGATTTCAGCACAAAATGACGTTAATAATGCCTATGAAAATTTATCTGCTATCACCGGCCGCCAAGAAAAAGATTTAACCCCGTTAAAAACCAACGCCCCTTTACTCAAACCAGATCCAACCAACATTGACGATTGGACAAAGACAGCAGACAAGCAAAACTTAGACTTATTACTTGCTGCAGCACAAGTTAGCATCGACCGAGCTGGCATTGCTGTTGCCGCCGCGGGCAATGGGACAATTAATGGCTATTACCCCACAGTGACAGTTGATGGTCAATTTACGCGCAGTGGCAGCAACCAAAGTGGCTCGACCACACTGGGAAATACTAGCCAACTGGGGGTTAATCTCAGTTATAACCTCTATAACGGCGGTATCACTAACGCCAGCGTAAAACAGGCAAAAGATACTTTTGCAGCTGACAAATACAATTTAGAACAAGCCAAACGTAATACAGCCAGTCAAACCAAACAGGCGTATTTGACTGTCCTATCAGATATCAGCCAAGTGCAAGCACTCAAACAAGCTGTGATTTCAGGTGAAAGCTCATTAAAAGCTGTCTTAGCTGGCTATCAAGTCGGCACACGAACCATTGTTGATCTACTGACACAGCAAAGCAATTTATTTAATGATCAACAGCAATACGCACAAGCACGCTATGCTTACATCACCGATGGTTTAAATCTGAAAAAAGCCGCAGGCACACTATCAGAAAAGGACATCACAGCAATTAACACCTGGTTGAACAGCAAAAATAGTAAAACCAAGAAAACATAAACCACCCTGGCGCAAGCAGCGGGGTGGTTTATCCCCAACCATCACAAATCCCAGCGGAACAAAAAGTTAGCGCTGGGCAATTAGCTCGCAGATAGGTACGCAACATCCGCCACTTGCAAAAACAATTGCCGTAGTTTTCCTAATAAAGCAAGACGATTCCGCTGCAAGGGCAAGTCATCACTCATGACCATTACTTGATCAAAGAATGAGTCAACAACCCCCTGTAACTGCGCAAGATTGCCTAAGGCTGCCACATAGTTTTTTTGCCGCGTTTGCTCAGCAACGACTTGCTCACAGGCAATCAATTGATGATACAAGTTTTCTTCTGCAGTACTAGCAAATAATTGGGGATCAAGATCCAAACTAATCGCCACTTGCTGACTGAGTATATTTTTCACCCGCTTATTTGCCGCTGACAGCTGCACTGCCTGGGGAAGTTTTTGGAAGTCAAGCACGGCACGTATACGCTGTTCAATATCCAGCACGGTGCTTGGCTCGACAGCCATAACCGATTGAAAAACCGCTACGGCAACACCCTGCTCACGATAATAGTATTTTAAGCGTTCAAGACAAAACGCATAAACGTCCTGCCCTACCTCATCTAAGCTTGGATACAACCCCTGAGCAAAGGCAATCAACACAGGCAAACTTAATGATAATTGACGCTCAATCAAAATCCGCAAAATACCAATGGTCGCACGACGCAAGGCAAAAGGATCTTTGCTACCTGTAGGGGCTTGACCGATGGCAAAAATACCAACCAAGGTATCTAATTTATCGGCCAAAGATAAGGCGATACCCGTTTGTGTTTGCGGCAACTGATCACCAGAAAAACGCGGTAAATATTGCTCTTGCAATGCTTGTGCCAATTCATCTGACTCACCCTGAGCCTTGGCATAATAGGAGCCCATGATCCCCTGAAGCTCTGGAAATTCCATCACCATTTCCGACATTAAGTCCGTTTTAGCCAACTGGCCTGCTTGGTGTGCTAGCCCCGTATCAGCCTGTAACTCAGCAGCAATATAAGCAGCCAATTCCGCCATACGACGAGCTTTATCCGCCATCGACCCCAATTGAGTTTGAAAGGTGACTTGCGCCAGCTGTGTCATATGCTGTGACAATGGATGCTTTAAATCTGTCTCATAAAAAAACTTAGCATCACTTAATCGAGCTCGCATCACTTTTTCATTGCCATCAATCACCGCCTGCGGATGCCGACTGGCGAGATTACTCACCGTCACAAAATACGGCTGCAATTGGCCCGCCTTATCACGCACGGCAAAACATTTTTGATGTCCCTGCATCGCCGCAATTAAGGCTTCTTCAGGCACTTGTAAAAACGCTGGTGAAAATGGGCACAGCAATACGTGTGGCCATTCAACCAAGTTATTGACTTCAGTTAATAACGATGGGGCTAGCTCAACGGTTAGACCCTGTTCTGCTTCGATGGCACGAACCTGCTCAACAATTTTTTGCTGCCGCAGCGTTGGGCTGACAATAACCTGCGCAGACTGTAGCGCCTGTTCATAATTCTTTGGCTGATCAATCGTGAGAGCCTGTGGATGATGAAAACGATGACCATAACTGTGACAACTGGCTTGATGAC
>CBFIHN010000011.1:10000-15937 GCA_965662575.1 Gammaproteobacteria bacterium | reverse complement strand
CTCACCAAAGAGCATCACCAGCCAATGGACCGGCCGCACGAATTGATGCTCACCGGTGCCCCAACGCATTAATTTTGCTATCGGCAATTTTTTTAAACTTTGACTAACCACCTCAGCTAATAAATCAACTGTTTGCTGACCAGGCTGCTTGGCAACATATTGCAGCCAAATCCCTTTCTCTGTTTTTAGCTCAGATAAATCATCCAACTTGCAGGCACAAGATTTGATAAAACCTTGTAATGCTCGACTCGGCTGATGATTCTCATCATAAGCGGCGTCAAGTTTTGGACCTCGGCGCTCAATCCGCTGCTCAGCTTGTTGCGTCTCTAACGCCAACACCCGAATCGCCAAGCGTCGGGGTGTTGAAAACGATTCAATTTTCTCATAACCCAAGCCCAACGCTTTAAACTGTGCCGCCATCTGTTCGGCAAAACTCTCGATCAGTGCCGACAAATTGGTTGGTGGCAACTCTTCACAACCGAGTTCAACTAAAAAATCTTGCTTATTCATCTTGTGGCTTGCTCCTTTTGACACAGAGGAAAGCCTAAAGCTTCACGTGAATCATAATACGCCTGCGCCACAGCACGAGCTAAAGTTCTGACACGCAAAATAAACCGTTGACGTTCAGTCACTGAAATCGCATGACGCGCATCAAGCAGATTAAAGGTATGCGAAGCCTTAAGCACCATCTCATAGGCGGGCAATGGCAACGCCAAATCGATTAAACGCTGACTCTCTGACTCATATAAATCAAACTGTTTAAACAAGGCCTCAACAGGTGCCTGTTCGAAATTATAGGCTGACATTTCCTTTTCGTTTTGCATAAAAACATCCCGGTATGTCAATTCACCTGCGGGTGTCTTCGCCCAGACCAAATCAAACATCGAGTCCACCCCTTGCAAATACATGGCCAAGCGTTCAAGGCCATAGGTAATTTCACCACTCACGGGCTGACAAGCCAATCCCCCAACTTGCTGAAAATAGGTAAACTGCGTGACTTCCATGCCATTATTCCACACTTCCCAACCCAGGCCCCACGCGCCCAAGGTTGGCGACTCCCAGTTATCTTCAACAAATCGGATATCATCCGTCAATACATCCAAACCCAAAGCAGTCAACGACTCTAAATACAGCTGTTGAATAGCCTCAGGAGATGGTTTCAGCACCACCTGAAATTGGTAGTAATGTTGCGTACGATTGGGATTTTCGCCATAGCGCCCATCGGTCGGACGGCGTGATGGCTGCACATAAGCAACATGCCATGGCTCAGGGCCAATGGCTCGCAAAAAAGTGGCTGGATGGAAAGTGCCTGCCCCCACTTCTAGATCCAGTGGTTGGACAATAGCACACCCCTGCTTCGCCCAATATTGCTGTAGCGTAAAAATAATATCCTGGAAAGTTTGCACAATAGCTGCCGAGAGTAATCACGATGGTGAAGTTTATCGGCTCCTCCCTTGGCATGCAAGAAAACCGCCTAGGAATTAGCGAACTTTAGCGATATAGTCACCAAATCTCAAAGGGGCTGTTGTAAGCTGGTTTATAGCGAGCAATTGCTAGACGAAAAAAATTAAAAAGCGGCGTTTACACCGAATAAATGAGCCGTTTTTTATTTTTTTCAACGATGCTAGTGCCGCTAGAAATCGGTTTGCAACACCCCCTCAAAAGACTCACTCAGGACTTTCATACTATGTACAAAAGCAGTTGGTCGTTTTATGGATAAATTACGTCGCGCCATCTTTGGCGACCCTATTCCACGTCGCGAACAGGCTGGGCAACGTCTATCAAAATGCAAAGCGTTGGCAACCTTTTCTTCTGATGCCTTGTCCTCTGTCGCCTACGCGACCGAAGAAATAGTGAATGTACTCATGATAGCCGGACCCAGCGCCCTAGGGGCTTTACTCCATGTGTCTTGGCTGATTATTGTGTTGATGTTAATCGTTGGCATGTCTTACCGCCAGGCAATTGCCGCCTATCCGCGAGGGGGTGGGGCGTATAGTGTCTCGCGTGAAAATCTCGGGGTTAAGCTGAGTTTAGTTGCAGCCAGCGCCTTGATGATTGATTATATTTTAACCGTTGCCGTGAGTATTTCTGCTGGCATTCGCGCCGTCACCTCCGCCTTTCCCAGTCTTATGCCAGAGTCAGTAGCTCTCGCGGTATTGGCTGTTATGTTAATGGCTTGGTTAAATTTACGAGGGACACGTGAATCCGCTAACATTTTGATCTGGCCCACTTATCTCTTTATTGGGTTTATTCTCTTATTGATTCTCACCGGGTTTATACACGTGATGATTGTTGGTGTAACCCCGATTGATTACTCACACCACACCCATATTATTGCCAGCACCAGCGGCGGTGTCAGCTTGATTTTGTTTTTACGCGCCTTCTCATCTGGCTGCTCAGCCATGACAGGCATTGAAGCTGTGTCCAATGGTGTGAGTGCGTTTGCCAAACCCTCAGCAAAAAATGCCATGGCCACCTTAAGCATCCTGGTTGGACTGCTAGCATGCCTATTTTTAGGGATCAGTTTATTGGCACTGTACTGGCAAGTTCAACCTTTACCGAATCAAAGCATCCTCTCACAACTCGGCCATGCCCTGTTTGGCAACTCCATTGTCTATTATGGCCTTCAAATGACAACCTGTTTAATTTTACTCGTTGCCGCCAACACCTCTTTTGCTGGATTTCCCTTGTTGGCCTCGCTAATCGCAGAAGATGACTATCTCCCGCGCCAACTTAAAAACATTGGCGACCGCCTCGCCTTTTCCAATGGCATTATCCTGCTAGCCTTATTAGCCATCGCGCTGATTATTGCCTTTCATGCGAGCACGCATGCGCTGATTCCCTTGTACGCCATTGGCGTGTTTATTGCCTTCACACTGTGTCAAGCCGGACTGGTCCGCGTCTGGCTTCGTCGACGCGGCCATCGCTGGTGGTTAAAAGCATTGTTTAATGCACTGGGCTGCCTATGTACTGGTATCGCCGTGATTGTGATTACCGAAAGCAAATTTTTTGAAGGTGCGTGGTTGATCTTTCTTGCCATACCCGCCCTATTATTTATCTTTCACCATATTCACCAACATTATCAAACTGCCGATCAGGAGCTGTTGTCCAGTATTGATGACGAGTTAATTCAAAGCGCCCACGTTACACACCAGGCGAAAGTCATTGTGCCAGTTTCGAAAGTCCATAAGGGCACATTGGCCGCGCTCGATTTTGCTCGTTGCTTATCTGATGATGTCACTGCTATCGCGATTGATACACAAACAGAAAAAACTCAGCAACTAAAAGCCACCTGGGCGGCCCTCAATATCCCCGAAAAACTGGTTGTTTTAGCATCACCCTATCAATCCGTGACCTTACCATTGCTACGCAGAATTCAACGCATGGACACATGCCAACCTGAGCGAGGGCTAACCACCATTGTTGTGCCCAAGGTGCTACCCAGAAAATGGTGGCACTTGATGCTACATAACCACAGACTATTCTTATTGCGAATCGGCTTGGCTGCCATGAGCCGGGCAAACAACAACCCCAAAGCCAAGACTCGCGTGTTTGTGGAAGTGCCTTATCAACTTAATTAGCAGCAGGACTATTGTACGTGTATTCCAGCAAACGATTAGTGTAAGCAAGGTTCTGCTCATCTTTCTTATGAAATGAAGATGCAACACTGTAATAATTATCTTCATCTTTGCCCATACTCAGATTTTTTTCTCTCATCTGTTCACGCAATTGAATATTTCTCTCTAACTGACTTTTAACTTCTTTTAGCTCAGGTTGGATAACACTATTTAAATAATTTCTTAACGCATTAAGCACATGATATTGCACAGTAGATCTATCAGCTTCGTCCAGATTATTATTTCCTCTATTTGTAGATAAATATTTATATGACTCATTATCTTTGAAATAATTATACTTATCTTGATTTATTAATTTATTCTCTATTAAAGCCAATGTCTTAGTAATTAGCCCAAGTAGATCCTCACCACCCTGATTTTGGTCCCTAGAGGCTTGACCTGGATTTTTATCAAAATTACCTTTTCTGCCACTAACATCTCTTATAAAATTGTCAACTTCATCTCTATGCTTAATAAGTTCACCACGACGATTCTTAAGAATCTCCATCTCTTGACCCAAATTGGTATAAAAATTACAGTTTTTATAGGTTGGTGAATTAATATTAATGACACCACTCTTTATCATTCCCAACACATATGCAAATCCCATGGATAATAAAAGGGAAAAATACCCATAGGTAGAATTCTTATCCGATTCCTCACCGTCATTTTGAGTATCACATGTTTTAGGATCATCATTATCGCGCTTTTCTGTGTTGTCACCACCGGAGGAATAATCACTTGGCTTACAAATTGGATCAATAGGACACTTACCATCGCTGTATTCTATAACTGCCAAACTAGTCGGCTTATTGTTTGATTCAAAAGTTGCTAAATCGTGCCCTTTTTTAAGGTGGCTATCATCGTGATATAGTGACAAATAGTTATTGCCATCGAAGAAATAATCACTTAGCTCACAAGTTGGATAAATAGGACACTTACCATCGCTGTATTCTATAACTGCCAAATTAGTAGTGCCTAACGGCCTATCGTCTGATGCACAAGTTGCTAACTTTTCTGGCCACGGTAATAATCGGGATTCGCCTATAGAAAGATTAAGATGATATCGAAACCAATCATCATCATAACAGACCGATGTAGACCCCAAGTTGAAGCAAATATCATGAGCATTTAAAGTTAGCGTATTGGGTCTGAATCGATAGTCTGGTAAGAGTGACAACGGCTTATTAATTACCTCATCTAAAGAATTATTATTACCTAAGGTTTTACCAGATGATAAAAGAAGGTAAGTTATCACTGACTCAACTGGGTGTTTTAAGACACTTTTTGCAGCATAGGCAACCACCGACAAAAATGATGACGTAAGTGAGGGTTGCTGCTCATAATATGGGAAGTCTACTTCTTTCTCGCAATCATGAGCTTCTATCTGTGCAAGCTTAGACACAATCTCAGTAGACATACTGAAAGACCTAGCAGCTAACTTCTTCTTCGACGCATCATTGATGTAACTATATTTTTCATTTTGCTCTAATATTTTTCTATTAAAAAGGCCGATTATATTATTTATATACTCTTGATTATATCTAGTATCCTGCTCATGATGGTTTTTAAGGTATTTATATCTTGCTATAAGATCTTTATATTTATTCTCAAGATCTTTATATTCTTCTTGACGCCCTGAATCAACTAATAATTCTTCATCAAATTGGTGAAGCATTTTATAGTATTTATTATTTAGTTCATCGAAGTCAGTCTTTAGTTGATTGAAGGCAGCATTTAGATGATCGTAGTCCCAGATGAAATTAATGCTTTCTATTTGTACATCGGCATCCACTTGTTGATTGTTGCCAACAAAAATATCACTTACGAATGATGACGACCGATGATAACGAATCTCATAATTGTCAAAATCACTGTGTAGACTCACCAAAGACAAACGATTATTATCATTATAAATTAGTTTTGGTTGAGCTTGAGCTGAAGATACGCCTTGATTTTTTTTCTCGATACTGCTTATAAGATTGGATAACTTATCTAAAACAGCTTGATTACTCGTGACATCATCAGTTAGTCCAAAAGATTGACTATATGATTCGATAATCGCAAGAATTCCTTCATGTTCTTGATAATATTTTTCTTTAAAAAAAGTTAATTCATCTGATAATTTATTAAATCTTGAGTTTAAGTCTTCATTTTGCTTACCAAGTTCATCGACTTCCAATTTCTTATAGTATAAGGATTTCTCTACTTCATCATATCTAGATCCTATCGTTTCAAGTTCTTTAAGTTGAGATTCAAGATGATCATATTTCGAGTTTAGAAGGGAAAAATTTGATATCTCAGTATTTTTCTCTTCCAA
>CBFIHN010000011.1:0-9990 GCA_965662575.1 Gammaproteobacteria bacterium | reverse complement strand
CTTTTCATTTTCATCATTGTCATTTTCTAATTTAATATTAATATATTCATATTCAATATTAATTTCATCTTTTTCATATTGTACTGTGGTTAATTCTTGGTTATCAGAAAAGCATAATACACGCTTTCCCGATTCATTATGATAGGAATTTTTAGAATATGATTTGTTGTGGAATCTGTAAAGCTTCTCGCCGGACTTATTGGTACCATGAAAACTAGTTACCCTAGAGTTTAGAAAATGCCTTTGTTCACTGTTTTGGTCTTTCTGAGGGTTATGCTTTATATTATTTTTTCCATACATCAGCAAACTCCTTTTGCTTCATTTCATTGGGTCGCATCCAGCAACCACTAAATCCTTTGATTTTCATCGTAGATCAATTAATAGCTTGCTGCAAATTTTTTTGTACGCAAATAGCAACAAACACTAAACACAATCAGACATCAGCTGGCATCAAAATGACGATCGTGTCGAGCGTCTGCTCCCCCTGCCACCATGAGGTAATAACAGGATGCCTGGTTACTGGATAGTAGGCATCGCACAGCACCACCAGCGCCGGTATCCAAGAGATGAATATGTCGATCATGGTAGCGCTGGATCACATCCAGGTTGGGGAAGAAAAAATGATTGGCAAACCCGGTGGCAAAAATAACATACCGCGGTGAGACTGCGTCTATCCATTTAGCGCTTGAGGCACTTTGACTCCCATGATGTGCAGCAACCAATATACTGGCGCGTCGTTGCTGCGGATATTTTTTCACTAAGCGTTGTTCAATTCGCTTTGAAATGTCACCGGGTAATAGAATCGCCTGCTGCCCCACGGCTATGCGCAAAACACATGAACGATCGTTTTCGTTGCTCATCAGGCGTTGATTGACAGAGAGATAACGAAAGCATACCCCGTCCCAGCACCAGGGTTTGACTTGATGACAATTCAATGACCGGTGATGAAAAAAACGGGATGGTGCGGAACTATCGATCCGCATAACATTGACTGATGACAATATATCAGGCACACCACCGGCATGATCATTGTCTCGATGACTGATAACCAACCGTGAGAGTTGGCGCACCCCTTGTGTTTTTAAAAACGGCAAAACGACTGCTTTAGCGGCACTATAGCCTGAGGTGCTGGCTGGGCCCGTGTCATATAGCAATTGGTGATGTGCTGTTTGCACAAAAACAGATAAGCCTTGACCAACAGCTAATATGGTGACGCGGGCACTATTGTCTGCCGGTGAGTCTGTATGGGGAAACAATAACGGAAGATATAAAATCAGCGCTATCTTTTTTGCTGGTAGGGCTTTGGGCAACAGAAGTATCGCGCTGGCAATGATCGCTAACAGCAAATGCCACACGGTGACTGACACCAGGGGTAACAGGTTAAACCGCCAATGGGCAAGATAAGACATCGGTACCCATAACCATTGCATCAGGGTATTGGCCCAAGTGAGCAACTGCGCACTCAAGCCCGGGGCAAAGCCAAGACAAATTAAGGCCAGCAAGACCAACGGCACAACCAAAAAACTGACCCAAGGAATAGCTAGACAATTGGCGATTAAGGATGTGGTGCTGATGGTGCCAAAAAACAAGGCACTCATCGGCATGAAACCGACCGCAATCACCCAGTGCGGGAAAAACCAACGCCGCCAACAGGGCAGGCGGTGTGCTGCTGACATCGCCATACCAAACAGCAACACCAAGACGGCAGAAAAGGATAAATAAAAACCAATATCTAAAAAACTCAGCGGTTCAAGACAAACAATAACGACCGCAACGAGCAATAACACCGCAAAGCTATTAATCTGTTGCTTGTATAAGCGCGATAAGGCCAATAGCACCAGCATCAGACAGGCTCTTTGTGTGGGGATGGCAAACCCTGCTAGGGCACTGTAAATGAATGCAATGATCACAGCCCCAACCCAGCCAGCAGCTTGCGCGGAGAAACGTCGTGACAACCAGGGCAATACAACCCATAGCCATCGAATAAAAAAGAACCCCATCGCGGCACAGAACCCCACATGCAAACCCGATATCGCCAGTAAATGCCCTGTTCCAGTTGACTGAAACACCTGCCATTGATCGGCACTGACTCGGGATTTGTCACCCAATGATAACGCAGCAAACACACCTGAAAACGCCTCATGCTGACTTAATTGATATAAATCTTGCGCCAATACAAACCGATAACGATTTAACCACTGCACACCTTGTCCGTGAGCCAATAAGTGATTATCCAGTGACTGAATAACATACCCTGTGGCAACCACCCCTTGAATTCGGTCATGGGCACTGCTGATATGCTGCCCGGGATTTTGTGGCTCAAGAAAGGGTTTGAGCTTAACATGCAGTTGCCACCGCTGCCCGGGCATTAATGAGGGATAAGGCGCATACCAATTGAGTCGGAGCAGACCTCGTTTTATACGCAATAGAAACCGCTGATCGTGTGGTGTTATTTGCGGCAAACCGACAACCTGCCCGCTAAATATGAGTGGATGAAAGTACTCATGATCTGGCAACACGGTGTTGTTTATGACTAGCTGATAGACACTGACCAGCAGCCCGGACATCACAAGCAACAGCAATAAACGATAGCGCCAATACGGCATGATGTGCTGGCTAAAACACTCGACTTTCGTTTTCTTCTCGCGTAACCTCACCACAACTCATCGCATCCCTGCTTGACTATTTTTTCATTATGATTAAAAAACAATCAAAAGGAAAGCAAAAAAGACGCTGGCTCAGACTACCCTCAAAAGATTTTTTAATCCATCACCCTCGCTTAAAATTTGTCCGTCGATATTTAGGACGTGATTACCTCTGGCGTTTTGATGCCACTTCGGTACCCCGTGGCTTGTTTATCGGTGTCTTTATGGGATTTATGCCCATTCCATTTCAGATGATTCCAGCCACATTGCTCAGTATTTTATGGCGTGGTAATTTGGTCATCAGCATCGCCTTAGTATGGATTAGCAATCCCATTACCATGCCCCCACTGTTGTATTTTTGCTACCGCTTTGGCTTAATGATTTTAAGGCGACAGACGCTTGCTCTGAAAAGCTTTAGCGTTGAACACCTCATGGCAATCTTACCGCATATTTGGCTGCCCTTAGCTGTTGGTTGCTTGGCGGGTGGTTTTATTACCGCATTGCTTAGCTTTGTGCTAAGCCGCATGGTTTTTGAAATCATGGCACGCCGGAAACCTCGTGTTTAGCTTGAAAAATCAGAGCATCACGGCGATCACTGTCAGTGAGCTCAATCGCTACGTGCGTGACTTACTGGAACAATCCTTTGGCTTCATGCGGGTAACGGGTGAAATATCAAATCTTTCCACCCCCAGCTCTGGCCATTGCTACTTCACCTTAAAAGACCAACAGGCACAAATTCGCTGTGCCTTTTTTCGGCAAAAACGCCTGGGCTCGCGGTGCCGTTTAGCCAATGGTAAACAAATGACTGTGACGGCTAAAGTCAGTCTGTACAGTGGACGCGGCGACTATCAATTGCTGGTTGAACAGGTCAGTGATGTTGGTGCAGGCTTGTTACAACAACAATTTGAAGAGCTCAAACATAAACTGCAACGACAAGGCTTATTTTCTGAAGCACATAAAAAACCCCTACCCCATTACCCAAAAAAAATTGCCATTATTAGCTCTGAACAAGCGGCGGCGCTGCAAGATGTTTTCACGGTACTGGCAAGACGCTATCCCATTGCAGAGATATTGTTCTATCCCAGCGCTGTACAAGGCAGTGAGGCCCCATGTCAACTCATCAATGCCATCACCTTGGCCAATCAACAGCAACTGGCTGATGTTATTATTCTCACTCGTGGTGGTGGATCATTGGAAGACCTTTGGGCATTTAACGATGAACAACTGGCACAGAGCATTTACCAATCAAGCATTCCCATCATTAGTGCCGTAGGTCATGAAGTAGATTTTACCATTGCCGATTTTGTCGCTGATCAGCGAGCCGCAACGCCGTCAGCTGCTGCCGAGTTAGTGACACCGGACCAAAACAACCTGCGCCAGCAACTGGATCAAACACAGCAAAGTCTGCTGTTCACCCTACGTCGACAACTACAGCATAAGCAATTACTGCTCTCACAACTGGCCAAACGTTTACAGCATCCAGCCGAACGCTATCAGCAACGCACCGATCATTTTCTTGCACTCAAACAGCGGCTATTCCGTGCCGCACAGTATCGTCTTGAAACCAAAAGCTACCAACTCAATGCAGCACAACAAATGCTGGCACAACAGTCGCCACAACATTTACTAAAACAACACCAACAAACACTCGCCTGGCAGCACAAATTACTCTGCCAGCAAGTCCAGGTAACACTTAATCGTCAACGGACTCAACTAGAAAAAACCGTGGAACTTTTAGCTGCCCTCAGCCCATTGGCAACACTGAAGCGCGGTTATAGTATTACCTATAATCAAGCGGGCAAAGCCATTGACTCGTGTGCTGATTTACCCATTGGCGAGATCATCACAACACAAATGGCTCAAGGCCAGATTCAATCTCAGATTGTTCGGATTAAACAATAAAGACCATGACTAATGGGCGACACAGTATTTTTTTGCTTATTAAAGAGAATATCCCGTGGCTTGCGGCGGGGTGATTTATTTCTGCATTGCTTTAACACCTGCGGTGCTCAAGTACTAGCTCCCCCTCAGCAATCAAGTGGACATCAAGACTTTATCAGAATACGCTTTATCGCTATACTCACTACATCCGAAGTCACCATACCTCATACCGTGCCCAAGAGATATCTTAGCAACAACCCTGGTCTTGTTATCTGCAGCCTGGCGATCTTTTTTTACCTCTATGATTATTTTATTCAGGTATCACCCAGTGTCATGACCACCCAATTGATGCAACATTTTGCTATTGGTGCTGCCAAGCTGGGCTTGCTAAGCGCCTGTTTTTATTATACCTACTTGGTGATGCAGATTCCTGTCGGGATGTTGGTTGACCGCTTTGGCTCACGGAAATTATTAACTTTCTCTGTCCTGATTAGCGCCCTAGGCATCATGGCATTTACAATAACACACAACCTGTATATTGCCGGCTTGGCCCGTGCAGTCATTGGCCTAGGCTCATCCTTTGCCTTCATTTGTGCACTCTCATTAATTGCAAACTGGTACCATCACCGCCATTTCGCTATCTGGGCTGGCGTTGTCCAGATGGGGGCATGTATTGGCTCGATTTTTGGCCTTGCACCATTGGCACAGGCCGTCACTCGGTTTGGCTGGCAGCAATGCCTATGGGTGATCGGCATAACAACACTGATATTGGCTGTTATTTATTGGTTGGTTATTCAAGATCAACCACCAGGGAAAATAAAACAACAACCAGAAAATGACCAGCAACTAAGCAAATTAAAGACCATTCTCAACCATTCACAAGTTTGGGTTATTGCTTTTTTAAGTGGCTGTTCATGGGTTCCACTCGGTATTATTGGTGCCTTATGGGGTGTGCCCTATCTTAGTAAAGTCTACGATTTAACCACCACCCAAGCTGGCACACTATGTAGTTTGTACTGGATTGGGTTGGCCATTGCCAGTCCCATGATAGGCTGGCTATCAGACACGATCCGCCAGCGCAAACTTCCCTGCATTATCTGTTTCACCTGCGGGGTGATCTCAGCCATTGGCCTACTCTTATCACCGTATTTATCTATGATGTTTACGGCACTATTTTTATTTTTTCTGGGCGTTGCCTCTGGCGCGCAATCCTTATCATTTGCCATTCTCAAAGACAATGTACAACCAACACACTTTGCAACGGCGTCGGGCTTTAATAATACCGCCGTTATTTGTGGTAGCGGCATTGCACAGCCTTTATTCGGCTATTTACTCTACTTAGGCTGGGATGGCAAAATGCACCACCACCTGCCAAGCTACACGATTAGTGACTATCAGCATGGCCTGATCATATTACCGGCCGTAATGATATTAGCGCTACTTGCCGCTGTCTTTTTACTCAAAGAAACCCAGGCAAACAATCGTTATTTAACCGCTTGATATCACACCTGAGATTCTGCATAATTTCGCTTTGAATATTGAATAAATTAGGATCACAGATGAGCATCACTGCAGGCAAAGAGTTACCCAACGATATCAACGTCATTATTGAAATTCCTGCCTTTAGCGAACCAGTAAAATACGAGATTGACAAAGACTCCAACCTTTTGGTAGTCGATCGTTTTATGGGCACCTGCATGCAATATCCTGCCAACTATGGCTTTATTCCTAACACCCTATCTGAAGACGGCGACCCTGTTGATGTCCTGGTGGTGACGCCAACACCACTACGCCACGGTTCTGTTATTCGTTGTCGTCCTGTTGGCGTACTAAACATGACCGATGAATCTGGGGTGGATGCAAAAATTCTGGCTGTCCCTATCAGTAAATTAACACCACTATACCAACACATCGAACAGCAGACAGACTTACCTGAATTACTACTCAAGCAAATTGAACACTTTTTCACACATTACAAAGAATTAGAAGTCGGCAAATGGGTGAAAGTTGATGGTTGGGCTGATGCACAAACTGCTAAAGCTGAGATCATGGCCAGCGTTGCGCGTTATCAGGAGTCATGAGACTTCTCAGCGCACTCTGGGTGATTAGCGCAGGGATATCTTTATCAATACAGAGTCTCGCCGCACTCAAACCAACCACATTCAATCAGCTACCCAACTGGCCTGATGGCCAACAGCAACTGGCGATTCCTGCACTCAAGGCATCTTGCAAAGTAAATTCATCAACTGTTTGGCGCCGGGCTTGCCATGCGGCAAGCAAGCTGCCTGAGCACTTAACCTCGACGCAAGCCAGAGCGTTTCTATCCCGATATTTTCAACCCTACCAAGTCAACGATAATGGTCATACTCATGGCCTGTTTACAGGCTATTATGAACCAACGATACCCGGTAGCCGACAGAAAACAGCTCGCTATACTGTCCCAATCTACGGCAAGCCATTGAATTTAGTCCGCACCAAAAATGGCATGCGGTTAAAGGTTAAGGGCAACTATATCCAGCCTCCAACACGTGCTGAGATTTCGGCAGGCCCGTTGCTAGCAAAAACACCGGTGCTTGCGTGGATTCATAGTAAAATCGATCGCTTTTTCTTACAAATTCAAGGTTCTGGTAGCATTACGTTAAAGAATGGTCAGCGGTTACTATTGGGTTATGCGGCACAGTCAGGTCACCCCTATTATCCCATCGGGGCATATTTGGTCAAAAAGGGCTACCTATCAAGAAAGAATGTTTCCATGCAATCAATCCACCAGTGGTTAATCGCTCACCCACAACAAGCACAACAGGTGATGAACCTGAACCCATCCTTTGTTTTTTTCCGTCAAATCCATGCCGACAACCCCATTGGAGCACAAGGCGTGCCACTGACGCCTGGACGCTCGCTGGCTGTTGATCGTAAAAAAATCCGCCTTGGCACCCCAGTTTGGTTAAGCACCTATTTACCTCAACCAACAGCGGATAGAATTACCCACGGTGAGAAACTTGAGCGACTGATGATCGCCCAGGATACAGGCGGTGCGATTCGGGGATTGATTCGTGGTGATGTCTTCTGGGGAAGCGGTAAACGCGCAAAATACCTGGCTGGCCATATGCAATCTCAAGGACAGATTTGGTTACTACGACCAAAACATTAAAAAACCACTTAAAAAATACTTGGCTGCGCAAGGTCATTTAAGCTGAGAAATATGCGGCATCTGCCGCCAGTTCATCTGCCGTTGCTTTGACAACCGTCAACTGCGCTGGTCGCTGCCAGGTTTTCTTTTTACCAAATGCGGCATCATCATGAACACCGTCATTATCTAACCCAGAAAACAATTGACGCTGGCCGCCAGTTAACGCCAGATAAACTAGCGCCAATAACTCTGCATCAAGCAAAGCACCATGCAGTTGCCGATGTTCATTACTGATATCGTAGCGCTTACACAAAGCATCGAGGGAATTACGCTGCCCCCTGTGCTTATCACGCGCCAATTGCAGACTATCTAGAACAGTACAGTGGTCTGTTATCACTTGCCAACGATAACTAGCACTCAAAATCAATTCGTGATTTAAAAAACCAATATCAAATGCGGCATTATGTATCACCAGCTCTGCACCGGAAAGATAACTCATTAATGAGTCAACAATATCAACAAAGCGAGGCTTATCTGCTAAAAACTGACTACTAATACCATGCACTTTGGTTGCGCCTGCATCAATCTCACGATCAGGATTTAAATAGAGATGCATATTATGACCGGTTAAGCGTCGATTAATCATTTCTACGCAACCAATTTCAATAATACGATGCCCTTCTTTTGGCTCGAAACCCGTGGTTTCCGTGTCGAGAATAATTTGGCGCGTCATTTGATCTGACCTATCCCCTCACGCGCCAATTGATCAGCACGCTCATTTCCTGGATGGCCAGCATGGCCTTTGACCCATTCCCATTGTATTTGATGACAGGTGGTTTGACGCTCTAGCTCTTGCCATAAATCAACATTTTTTACCGGTGCTCCTGAGGCCGTGCACCAATTTTTACGCTTCCAACCATGAATCCACTGTGTAATGCCTTGACGCACATACTGCGAGTCAGTAGTGACAATCACACAGCAGCCACTTTTTAGTGCTTTTAGACCCTCGATTGCCGCCATTAATTCCATGCGATTATTGGTGGTGTTTTTTTCACCGCCACAGAGTTCTTTTTCATCATTACCATACTGCAATAACACTCCCCAGCCACCTGGACCCGGGTTACCGCGACAGGCGCCATCGGTATACATATGAATTGGCTTACTCATCATACTCTCTCCTCTGCATAAAACTTGGCAACCGTTGTTTTTTAAGTGCCAAGCGTGGTTTTTTCCATCGCTCAGCGATTGGTGTTAAAGGTGTCACCTGCTTTTGGACTTGTAAAACATAACCACTGGCAAAAAATGGCAATACATAACGGCCAAGCTGCTCTAAGCGTGGAAACTTTTGCCAAAAACCAAAACGACGTATCTTGACGATTTGCAAGTCATACTTCGCGAGTAATTCCCGCAACAACGACACGGAGTGTAGACAAGTCACATCGGGCTGACGATCGATATGCCATAACTGACTGGGCAACTGACGCACAGGATTATAGCCCGTAATGACTAATCGACCATCATCACGCAAAATTTTGGCAACTTCTTCAATAATCACTTGTGGGTATTTAACTTCCAACGCGTGATGTAGCACACAAACATCAATACCTTTTGCGGCAAAAGGCAAAGCATGATAGTCAGCCATAACCGCAGTCCCTAACCTCTTTTTGGCAGTGGCTAAACAATGTTTGCTAACTCGACTTGATTTGACTGTTTCAAGACCATAGTCACCGAGTAATAACAAGTAAAAACCAAAATGGTTTTTTAAAAGATGATCCAACTGCTCTTGCTGCAACTGGTCAAACCATTGTTCTGCTGTTTGCTTTGCCATTATTTGGGTTTAAAGTTACTATTGCTGACGTAGTTACTAGACAAAGCATATCATGTTTGACGTCGTTCGACTAAACGCATTTACTGACAATTATTTATGGCTACTGGTGAATGTTAGCAACCGTTCTGCCGTTGCCATTGACCCCGGTGATGCTCAGGTGATCGCAACTTATTTAGAGCACCATCAACTCAGCCTGAGCACCATTTTGCTCACGCATCATCATGCTGATCATATCGGTGGCGTCAACACATTAATTGCCTTGCATCAGCCTGAGGTTGTCTATGGACCAAAGCGAGCAGAAATGCCTACGGCCGTCACAGCGGTCGAGGATCAACAACAAATTTCACTCGATTCCCTGCAGACTCTCGCCACCGTGATGCTCACGCCAGGCCATACGCGCGATCATGTTTGTTATCTAATTGACCATTGCTTATTCTGCGGTGACACACTTTTTTCTGGCGGCTGTGGGCGCCTATTTGAAGGCAGCGCAGAGCAAATGTTCAATT
>CBFIHN010000010.1:0-43779 GCA_965662575.1 Gammaproteobacteria bacterium | reverse complement strand
CGGTAGAATTGATAGATAAGCTTTGGGAAGATTTTATGTTTAATAGAAAATCTAGTATTAGAGATGAGCTAGAGTCTTTGAAAATGAGTGATAGAACTCTCTTTCGATGCATATGCTTTTACCCTGTCATTGAACCAACAAGCCTTGAATATAGTAAAATGGCAAATGTTCCAACCACCACTGCAAGCCGATCCATTAAAACCTTAAAGGAAAAAGACTTTGTGTATAGAGATAGTGAGGGTTTTTATCGAGCCATTGACCCCACATACTTAGCTTACTTTAAGCTGTTTGGTTAGACGTTGGTTGCTTCTGTCGCTCTGCTTTGACCCCTATGGATACTCCATTTCGGTAACATTTAATATGAGTCAACGATATCTTCTATTCAGACTTTCGGTAACATGCTTTGTGAGTCAAGTCGATTCCAAAAAAAAATTGGAAATTTTTTGTTAATTCAACTAGTCTAACTATTAGGTTTTGGCATGATATTAATGTTATTAAAAAATATTATTATCATTTATTTTATTATTTTAATTTATTGTTAATTTTTTTTGTTTAAGCTATTTGTTAATTAATTGATGATTTATTGGAGTTTGATGATGAATTACTTAAAGAAAGTTTTATTTTTGGTTTCGGCGCCGCTATGTTCGTTTTGTTTTTTTTCTTCTTCAGTCTATGCAGATCCAGGTTGGTATGTAGGGGAATTGCTGTTTACAGTTTACAATAATACAACAAATAGCTATAACATTAGTTGGAATTGCACTCAGCCGGCTACTGTCGAATATCAACACGCTCCTACGGTGACTGTCAATAGCCAGATCACCGTTAGAGAGGCCAATTGTGATCTAGATGGTGATACGACTATTAAAAATATCCCCAGGTCAGTGAACTTGAAGGCGGCAAGTTTAGGTAACACCACTCATGCGACTCTTTATATTCCGATTGCCTCGCATCATATCACCGAGGGTGCAAGCCGAGGTACCAATTCTAAAGTACATCAGACCACAGGGTATATAGCAATTACTTCTCCTCAACATTCTGGAGAAATTTGTGTGTTGACGGTTGGGACTTGGCTTGATCATAGCCTCTCGGCTGCTAAGACCGCGTTCGTTAATTTTGTCACACCTAATATAAGTGGTTGTCCTCAATTTAAAAATTTTCCGATAATGTATCCGATTAAATTGATCGATATTGATGCAAAACCTGGAGACGCGAGCAACCCTTATCATTTTGGGTGGAATCGTACACAGGTGGTTACTTCCATCGTATTGGGGTATTAATTATGAATAAAAAGCTTTTATCTTGTTTTTTCTGCTTCTCGGTTAGTGCTTATGCTTTTGCTGGCCCATCTTTTACTCTGTTACCCAACTCCGGTATAAATGGTAGCGGGGGCAACTCACCAGCCGATTCTAATATGGTTTTATACGCCAATGGCAAGCAAGCTTGGCCTTTGTTAATAAAATCAGGGGGTGTTGGTCAAAAGTTTGATCCAAGTAAGCTTTGGTTTAGTTATAAAGTCATTGGTGGTAACGGCGAAAGTGGGTACGTTAAAATAGGTGGGAAGGGTGCTGCTATTTATGTTAGTGAGACTCCTAATAATTATCCTTTAGGCACCTACCAGTACCCGCCAAATGCCATGATGTTAAATCATGTTAACGATTCAAAGGCGGTTTCGCTCGGCTTGACAAAGACTGGTGCGTCGACGCTTGTCAGTTCACAGCAGGTCTACGTTGCCGTCCCGCCAATTGTGGGCAACGCTAGTTCAGTTAGCTTTACAGTCTGTGCCTCTGATGTTGGTAATGATTGTTCCGAGCCTCGGACAATTCACTTGGTTGGTAAGCCAGTATTCGTCGCCAAAGATTTTAAGTTTTCTCAGTCGCCTGTGCTGAGTCATTTGCCTCTTTGTTATGATAAATTTGCTTGTCCTAAGTCTCCTTCTGAATACAATTATAAAGTCCCTGCTCAAGCTCAAGCAGTTTCAACGATTGCATTTGAGGGTATTTCAATTGCCGAGCCTCAACGCCCAGTTAATATTATGATGCCACATGAAATCACATTTGGCTCTATGTCGGGAAAGCAGTCGGCATTGTGGTTTCGTTTCCCTGGGGAGAATGGAGCTCCTTGTCATGGTGGTCGGTGCTATAGTTATGCTGAATCATGGCAAGATCTGGTGGCAGATGAAAAAAATAATAAAGATACAGCTAATAAAATACTATGTACTTATAGGCAGGTACAGATGCTTTGGTACCATGTTTATCTGAAACAGAATAAACATCAGTCTGGTGGTGTTAGCTTAAGCTTTTTGGCCGCGGGCTATACTCGTTTACATGATGCATCGGTGTTTTTTAATATTCCTGCATCTGCTCCTATGCCAACAACGCCATATGTATATCGTTATCAGATATCAGCTCCCTATGCAGATGCATACAATGCTTGCGAGTCATCCAGTAGTCTGGTGGAAGATAGTAAAACCCCAGCAAATGAGTTAAGTTTTTATGCGTGGGGCTATGATATTTTTGGTAATCCTTTTGGGAGTCCGGAAAGCCCTGGTGAGCGGACTTTGCAAATCCAGTTTTCTACTAAGGCTGATCCCAATAATGGTATTGAGATTCTCCCCGTTAAGCCGACACCTCCACCAAGCCTACGGTAAAAATTCACCCCTGCTAACCAAAGAAGCGTTGTATTGAAAAAAATAGAACGCTTCTTTTTTTTGGTCTATAATGATATTTGTAAAGATGTTTTATTTTTAAGGTGTGTCCCATGTGTCGAATAAGCTTGCTCAATACCTCACTTGTCATTGCGTTAGTTACTTGCTCGGGTGCCGCGCTGTCCTCTGATGCCTTAACTGCCTCGACACACAGTGGTTCACCAGCGAAGAACTATGCAAATAAAGTTTCCATGCATGTGGATCCACGCACTGGTGAACCAAGCGCCTCTATACCATTAGCACATTTGCCCGGACATGGTTTGGCGAGGGGGTTTTCATTGGCTTTAAGCTATAGTCATGCGCCCATTTCAGATAAAAAAAACCCATACCGTGTCTCTACGCGTTGGGCTTTTTCTTTGCCTTATTATAGTGCGCGCACCTTTCGTAGCAGTGCCGGTGGTAGTTTCTTTTTAGGTAAATCATCGAATGATAATGGTACGATTGTTTTTAATTATAACAAACTAAAAAATGTTATTTTAAAAACCACTAGTCGCAACACAGAGGCGATTTGTAATTTGACAGCGTCTTATCCTGATGGACATCAAGAAATTTTCTTAGAGCCCAATGTGGACACTATACCAACAAGTTGTGGTCAAAGCTTAAATTACCCTTATTTAGTACTGAAAACAATTAAGGATAGTAAAGGGCATGAAATTCATTTTCACTATACCCAAAGCGATGGCAATTATGTGTTGAGTGCTATTAGCGATAACTATGGTAATCAGGTTACTATCGGCGGCATGGGTAGTTCGCCTGTGACCATTACATCGACAGTCGCCGGGCAAGTGCATACCACAAAACTCAATGTGACCGGGCTAGGCACCAGCACCGAGCAGTTGAGTTCGGTCAGTGTAACCGCCGATGGGAAAACCTATGCGACACAATTCAGCTATTATGATAGTAGTGCTGGTTTTAAGGGTGATGCCGGTGTTGGCATTTTAAAATCCATTCGATCACAAACCGGTTCTGTCTACCAGTTAAGTTATGGCCGGATGGTGAGTAAGAACAATCCGATGGATGGTTTTCCGGTGGTGATTCAGGAGTGTCACTCTGCTGATGGCAATTTTGGTGTGAATGATGCCTTTGTGAAGACCAATTACGCCTATGGGACGGATAGTGATGATGGCCATCCTAACTGTGCGAGCCCAACCAATCGAGGGTTGGTTCAATTTAAGAGCGGTCGTAACTATACAGGTTACAACGGATTAAATCCGAGTGAATCCTATAGTCCAACACCCATCATGGCAGCCAGCTGTGAAGGGAGCTTGTTTTGTAGTCATGATAGTCGGTTTATCTTCTTCACGCATGTCAAAAGCTATCGCCATCAAGCGAATGAAATCGGTACAACACTTCGCAGCCAGTCAGTCAACCTCTATGATAGTTACCAGCGGCTGATTAACCATGTGTCTAATGTTGGTGGTACCTTGAGTGTTGCCCCGGATTCAGGTTCAGTGAGCACCAGTGGCG
This sequence comes from Gammaproteobacteria bacterium, assembly GCA_965662575.1. Taxonomy (GTDB): domain Bacteria; phylum Pseudomonadota; class Gammaproteobacteria; order Francisellales; family CACEW01; genus CBFIHN01. Next base: position 39,608 of record CBFIHN010000010.1, on the reverse strand, counting down.
GCCACACCAGTAAAGTGGCAGTTAGTTATGTCGAGGGCCAAAAGCCAAGCTTCGATGTGCCAACCAATAGTCGGCAAAACCAAGCAGGTACTGAGGTTGGGGCCGATGGTAAACCCAGTTCGCCAACCTACACGATTGGTAAGGTTCATAGCAGTTTGAGCATCATGCCAGATGGTGAGTATCATGGAAATACTATCTATAAGACCTTTGATAAGTTTGGCAATATGCTGACTTATAAAAACGCCAATACAGGTAAAACCAAAACCATTATTTATGATACAAAAAATACCTATCCGTTAGGGCCAGATGGCAAACCTGTGTATGAAAATTGTTCATCTGATGTTAAGTCTGATGATGCGTGTTTTATCACCTTTCCTTTGATGACAATGAGCAGTACACCGAATGATGGCCGCTTTATCAGCGTTTACTCGCGTAGTGTTCATCAGGCATTGGCACCGAATAGTAAAGAGACCGTCTATTTTATTGGTCGTGATCAAAATGAACACTTTTATCAAGAGGGCAAAAATACCTTGGCCGATGGGATTGTCATTCGTGAGGATGCAAAAAAAGGTATGTTGGGTTATCCACTATCAAATAAAACCTATGTCTGGGGTCGTGCGGATCAAGGTCAAGAAGCCCGGATTTATCAAAAAACACATACAGTCTTGCGTCCGTTAGATTTGGAGGTGATGCCAAATTATCGTGACCAGTCAGGTAAGCCGAGTAAACCAAGTTTTTCTCTAACGCCGCATAAGACGTTCACCACTCAATATGCTTATTATGATAGCCAAGATAGTAACCTCAATGGCACGGTGCCCTCAGCACAAAGAAATGCGATCATTAAGGCAACCAATGCTGATCAGCAGCCGAGTATTGCCGAAACGGTACCGGCAAATAGCTATGCGGTGAGCAAATTTGTTAAGACATCTTTGGGTAAAGTCGAAGTGAAGGGGCCTGATGGCAAATGTAAAAAGGATGTTTATGGCAATTGCGAATATCAGGATTTGCCTGAGAAAGTCATTTGGTCTACCCATTATCGTGATGGTGCCTCGGGTATTTCGTTGAAATCGGTCAGCCCAATAACGATTGGTGATCCATCGACAGAAAAAGACGATGGAACATTGACAGCCAAAACCGGTAACTTGGTTCACTTAGTAACTAAGCGCGATGGCTTAGGTCGAGTGTTAGAGCGCGAGGCGCGTATTTATAGTGATGCCGATACCTATAAGGTTAGGGCACAAAAAAGCTATCAATATGGCTATCCCTCCTTAGAAACCGTCACTTATCAAGATCAGGGTGTTGAAAAAACTAAGCAGCTAGTGACCACACATATGCTGTCTAAAAACAACTTAACTGGCTATGTGCATGAAAGTGTGCATGGTCCTTTGGGGCATGTATTAAGCAGCTGGGATAATGCTTATGCCCCTGAGGGGCAGCCATTGGCCAGCAACTGTGAGCCATCACTCAAATCAAGCAAAGGGGTTAATGGCTTTTTGGCGAGTGGTTTATGTAAACTAGGCTACGTGACTTATGATGTTGAGGGTAAGGTCACCAGCAAGACCCATTATCAAGTGGCGCCTGGCTTTACGCCGCCAAAAAGTGGTACATATACCGTTCCGGCGATAGCTTATACAACCAACCATCAATACGATATCTTGAATCGTCCGTTGGCGGTGGTCCACCCAGGCTTAGATGGCAATGTTTCTCCTTTGCCAGGTTCTGGTGATGGTATTCAATCAAATATCGTTTATGATGAAATTTGGACGGTACCAGCTGCAATGTATACGGACCCAAGTAGTCCATCCTACATCCCTGCTTTGGCGGATGAATACAGCAAGAATCCTGGTCAGCCGGTCAAGGTGTCTTTGTCTGCGCACTATATTTCAAAAAGCCCACATGCGAAAGCCGATACACCAGTGCCACCTGTGTCAATTGCGTTGGCTAATATCCGAACCGGGCATCATATTGCCAGCTTTAAAGCAGTCTATAATGACTTGTTGCCTGTCGATCCACAAAAATGGATTGAAAATGCAGTGCAAGTCGCGTTTCCAGTGACTGAGACACCGCCAAAAGTAATGACAGCAGCAGCGTTTGCCAGTTATCACGGTCCGGCAACTGATGCGGTATCCAGTTATTTTGCGAAAAAATCACACCAATACAACGAATTGCATGATGTGATTGCCAGCACTGGCTTAAGTCCTAATGCTCAAAGTTTGGCGCCAAATACTGACTCGCAGGTTAACTGGCTGACCTCAACTCGCAAATACAATATAGTTGGTCAGTTGGTTGCCAGTATTAGTCCAGAGCTTGAGGATAAGTCTCGCAAAGTTTTCTATCGTCATTACAATGGCCTTGGTCAGGCCATTTGCCTCAGTGTAAGTAAAGTGCCATTTGACTCGCCTGATAATGATGATGCGTGTGCCTACAACAATGAATATGCTCAAGGTCAATTTTTGGGTGGTTTTTTAACCAATAAAACTGGCGATGCCTTAACTTCTGTTGATGGTGCAGGCGTGACAAGCCAAAGTGATCTATCTATCGATGGCACTGGTGCAGGTCATGTTGATGCCTTATCACAAACAACGCGTTTGGGCTTTAACCCCGTTGGACAGTTAACTCGTGTCAATTATGGCAACGCTTACCAAGGTACTGGTCATCTAGGTGGCAACGCCCCGGCGGTTTCTTACCGTTATAACAGCAAAGATTATCGCTTTGAGCAAATGAGTCAGGGGGATTATTCAATGACTCAAGAGCATAACTTGGTTGGGCGCGTGGTGTCACAAACCGTTAGTCATGGTCCTGGTAATGACTACACTTATGGGCGGACCTATTCACCTTATGGCGGTGTGTTGGCGTGGCAGGATAGTCTAGATCAACATTACCGCTATCATTATGGTGTGTTGGGCATGACCGATATGTCATTCTTAGATCATAATCAGGTGCGCCAGACGATTCAGATTACCCGTGATCATTATGGTCGAGCGTATGGTCGCACGCGTGTGAACATGGCTGATGGCTTACAAGCGGCCGGTGTGGCAATTACCCGCCAATTTAATCGCTTAGGTCAATTGACCACATTAACTTTTACACCACCTAGCGGTGCGAAAGCAGAACCAATGCAATACCGCTATCGTTATAATAGCGCCGGTGCGTTGATTGAGTCTACGGTACAATTACAGGCCACGGCTCAACCGCCACCATTGATTTATCAGGCTACGTTTGCCTACCAATACAATCGCCAAAACCAATTAACGGGTTACACGGCAAGTGGTAACCCGCTTTTGTTTGCACGTGATGGTTTTGGTCATATTATTTCAGCGCAGCAGTTTAGCTATACGCGTAATGGGTCATTAAAAATGGTCACTAGCACTTTTGTTACCAAATCGGGTGATAAAAGTGGTGGTGATACAGCAACCTATGCCTATGACTTAACCTCAGGTTATCCAGATCGAATTTTATCGATTCAACATAGCAATCAACAAATTGCTGACTATATCAATCAAATGGGTGGCGGCAAAAATTACCACTATGACCGGTTGAATAATACCCTGGTTGATGGTTTTGGCAATCACTATTTTTACAATGACCTCAATCAAATGGTCAAATTTATTTCTAATCCACGAGATGGCAAACCCGCAAGTGTCACCTACGGCTATGATTATGGCGGGATCTTGGCCTATGAAAAAGCAACGCTCGATCAACAAACCGCTCAGCCAGTTAATTACTTTTATAGTGGCACAAAGCTATTACACAAGCGACAAAAAAATCCATCTGCTGATCGCTTTATCTATGCCAGTTTCTTGCCTGGTATCGCCAAGATTGTGACCGGCGCCACCGAGGCTGATGCCAATGGCACTGCTTATTACTACAATGCCCACCAAGGTGTTGCCGCGGTGTATGACAGTCAAAATGAGTTGAAACACCACTATAGTTATAGTCCCTATGGTTTGCAAAATGACTATCTGAATCCGACTAAAGCAGGCACTAACCCTGCTGAAAATCGTGAGGCATTAGATATTACTAAAAATAGCATCGGCTTTAGTGGGCAATCGAAAGATAGCGCCACTGGTATGATGATGTTAGGCGGTTACCGTGCTTATGATCCAGCAGTGGGTAGCTTTATGAAAGTCGACTCGATGGGACCCTTTACCGCGGGTGGCAGTAATAGCTTTGCCTATGCCTTTGGCAATCCGTTGGCTTATTATGATCCGAGTGGGCATTTTGATATTTTGGCATCTCTTATCTCAGTGGTGGTGGGTGCTGCTACTTTTGGGTTGGTAACACCAATGTTAGTGGCTGGGCCAGGGTCTGTAAATTCGATGATAATAGGAAGTTTGGGGGCGGGTGCCACATCAGGAGCGGCTGGTGCCGCAAAATCGAGTGGAAATCATCGAGTTGAAGGAGAAGCCGCAGCACGTGGTGTTGTGAGTTCAGCTGCAGGTCTAGCTGTATCAACGCCATTGTTAGCGCTTACTGATGGTTATAGTACGGGTGTCGCTGTTGCTGCTAATGTGGGTTTTGGTGCTGCAGCGGCAGGCGCTGGAAATGCTGCAGGACAAGGGATAGGGCTTGGCTTAGGGTGGCAAAAACATTTTTCTGGTGCCTCGCTTGGTGTTGCTGCTGGTATGGGTGCTGCAATTGGTGGTGCCTCTGGTATCAGAAGAGTTATGCCTGAAGATTTATCATTGCTTCTAGGTGCGGCTGCTGACTCTGCTCCTGCTGACCCTGCTGCTCCTGCTGCTCAGGTCTCCCTACCTCCCTCTGCCCGAAATTCTATTCCAGCGGGTTTAGATGATGCAGACTTTGATCAGGCTCAGGATCTTCCCAATGTGGGTGACTATGGTGATATGGAGGGACATTCTGATTCTGGTTCTGATATCTCAATCCCAGGCCCTCCTCAGGCCCCTGCTAACTCAGTTCCCGATAACGTACCAGTTTTGCCTCTCCCGGATAGGGGTGCTGCTGCTTCTCCTTCGGTATCTCTGGCAGCCGCCAAGTCAGCGCGCCTTGCTCTTCAAGGTGAAATAACCGAATTAGATGCAGACTTCAAAGAAATATTAGCACCAGGATCTATGAATGAAGCTCGTTCTAGTATTGTAGGTGGTGACACTTATATGACTGGGCCTGAAGGTGGCCCCGTTGTAGAGCCTGGTGATAATACTGCGTATCACCCCATTCTGTCGCCAAGAGGTGCACAACCTTCTAATTATCAAACTTACGCTAGTGCGTCACCTCCGGACCCAGATGAAGTAGCAAGCCCTGCTGATGGATCGCCGGGTGAGCATGCTGAGGCAACAATTGGAAAAATTAGCAAAAAATTTAGCTATGGGGCTGGTACAGTGTATAAACATCTCTTTATGTCCTCATATGCTACTTCAGCCTCAGCAACCCTACCGCCGGTAACAGCACCAAAAACCGGTAAGATTCCCTGTAAACAGTGGGGCTATAACCCTAAGAGATACTGTGTACGTTACTAAGGCTGTAGAACTAAAGCGCATCCAGCTCAGCAAGAATTACCACGCAAGCATTGGTGTTGTTGTCTTGTTGCAATTGATTTGCCATGAGTTGTAGTGTTTGGCGATTGATTGTGTCAAGTTGTTGAGCCAGTGTTGTCGCAGATAATGAGGGACCTGTTAAGCACCAGGCAAGCTTTTTTTTGCTTAAAGATTCGGCGTTGTGGCGTTGGTGGTCATCAACGGCATAAGGCAGAGGAATAAAAATAGCAGGGAGTCCTGCAGCTTGTGTTTCTGCAACGGTTAAAGCGCCTGCGCGACAAATAATCAGGTCAGCCCAGCGGTAGGCTTGTGGCATATCATCAATAAATGCCGTGACATGAGCATCGATATGACGCATTTGATAGTCTTTGCGTGTTGTCTCTACATCACGAGCACCGCTTTGATGACGGATGCGGATGTTTTGCTGGCAGTGTGCAATGGCTTGTGGTACCAGGTGGTTTAATTGATGCGCACCTTGGCTGCCACCCGTTACCAAAATGTTTAAGGGTTGGTCTGCGGGGCTGATGGTTTTTGCTGGTAAATCAAGAATAGCCTGACGTAATGGGTTGCCAATAACTTGTGTTGTCACCGTTGCCGGGAATGCCTGGGGGTAGGCGCTAAATACCTGCTGGGCAAATCGAGCTAATAGGCGGTTGGTCAGCCCAGCAATGGCATTTTGTTCGTGAATAAATAGCGGTATGTTTAGCCATCTGGCCGCGAGGCCACCCGGTGCGGCGGCAAAGCCCCCCATCCCTATGACGGCAAGCGGCTGGCGTATTTTTAGGGCTCGCCGTGCTTGCCAGATGGCGCGTGCCATGACCCAAGGGAGCCGGAGTTTGCGTCCCAAGCCTTTGCCACGGATCGCGCCGATGCTGAGGGTGTCTAGTTCAAAACCTGCTTGGGGTATGGCTTGCGCCTCAAAGCGATCAGCGCAGCCAAGCCAACTCACGCTATAGCCGTGCTTAATCAGTGTTTGGGCAACAGCCAGTGCGGGGTAAACATGGCCACCGGTACCACCAGCCATCATAACGATATGTTTATTTTTCATTTAACTTATTCTGTAAATCTATTCTCAGGAGCATGGCAATTACGGATAAATCAATTAGTAGACTGCTACCACCATAGCTCATCAAGGGCAAGGTTAAGCCTTTGGTTGGTAGTAAGCCAATATTGACGCCAATATTAACAATGGCCTGTAGGCTTAACCAAAAGGTCACACCATAGGCAAGATAGCCATCGAATAAACGTTGGCGCCATACCGCTTGTTTGGCAATCAATAACCCGCGCCAGACTAAAATACAAAATAAGAAAACAATCGCCAGGACACCAATTAGGCCACATTCTTCAGCCGTGATAGCCAGGATAAAGTCGGTATGCGCTTCCGGCAGATAGAATAGTTTTTGTAAGCTATTGCCTAAACCAACGCCCGTTATGCCGCCGTGGCCGAAAGCAATCAAAGATTGTGTTAGCTGGTAACCAGAGCCAAATTGATTTGCCCAAGGATGTAAAAATCCCGTCAGTCGTGCCAAGCGATAAGGGGAAAAAATCACTAATAATGCCATCAGTGCTGCCGCGGCCAATATTAATACCATAAACCAACGCAGCTGTACGCCGGCGATAAACATCATTCCTAGGCAGGTAGCAAATAAAACAACGGTAGCGCCAAAGTCTGGTTCCAATAGTAATAACAAGGCCATGACAGCCAGCAGTGCTAATGGTTTGATCACACTCAAAAACCCCGAGCGAATGGCCTGTTGGTTGCGCATCAGATAATTGGCGATATACATAATGCCGCACATTTTAACCAGCTCAGAGACTTGTAAAGCCACCGGGCCCAAACGAAGCCAGCGTCGGCTGCCATTCACGGAATGACCAATGCCAGGGACTAGCACCAGCAGCAACAAAACAATCCCTAAGATTAACCACCAAAAGCCCAGTTTTTGCCAGATATCACTGGGGATATGCAAAATAACGTAACTAACGCCCAGGCTAAACAGGGCAAAAATGGCTTGTTTGGTCAAAAAATAAAAACCACTGTGCCCATGATGTTCGGCAACCGCTATTGACGCAGAGGCCACCATGACCAAGCCAAACAATAAAAGTGATAGTACGCTGAATATCAGGTAGCCATCCAGCGTGACAGGAGTGGCTTGATTTTTGATTGGAAGCATTTTGGCTGGTGCGCTTTTTTGATGGGATTTATTGTACTAGAATTGAGGCCTGACCACGATAGAGGATAATTTCATGAAAGCATATCAAAAAATCTTGGTGGCTGTTGATGTCTTTGAGCAACATCAGGCAGCTTTTAAACAGGCCGAGGTATTGGCAAAGACTTTCGGTGCTGACTTGCATGTGGCGCACGTCGTCCCCACGATTACCGCCTCGGTGCCCTATGCCTATGATTTCCAAACTGAAATTGAAAAAGAGGCAGAAGCTAAATTAAAAACACTGGTAAAAGATCACCCTAATACTTTTATCCATTTCGCGCACGGTCGTCCCTATCTTGAAATCGAACGTATTGCACAAGATATAGCGGCCGATTTGATTGTGATCGGTAGTCATGGCAAGCAGGGTTTACAGTTGTTGTTGGGCTCTACGGCTAGTGGGGTCTTAACCCATGCACCTTGCGATGTTTTGGTGATTCGTTTGAGTGATCAGGATGAGTCGGTCATTGCCGGGCATTACAAGAAGATTTTGGTGTCGACTGATTTAGCTGATGAGAATGTGCATTTGTATGATGCGGCCGCCTTCGTGGGGGATCAATTCGATGCGCGTCGTCACTTGATTCATATTGTGCCTAACTCCACGGTTGTTACCGGTGCATATGTGCCCGATATCGGTGAGGCGGTGGAAGATCAGATGAAAGAAAAAATGGCTGTCTTAGCTAAGCAGCTAGGTGTTGCCGCAGAAAGAACCACGGTTGCGACAGGTTATCCTGGTTTAGATATTGCCACCTACGCCGATGATTTACATGCTGATTTGGTGGTGATGGGTAAGCATCAACGTGGTTTTGTTGATCGTATGCTATTGGGTTCTACGGCCAATGCGGTATTGCATCATACGCAAAAAGACATGTTGGTGGTTAAGCTATAAACCAGCTTGCAACAGCCCCTGTATGTGAAAGTTATTGATGAATGAATCAGCGTTGTTGCAAAGTGGCATAAAAAACGGCAGTATTGTCATCAGTTGTATTCCGTGGCTTGCGACGAAATGGTTTATTTGGCGCAATGACACCAACATTAAACAAGGATTGTCACTATATGGATGCAAAGTTATTTGGCGCAGATAAATTTGGCTTAGAAGATGTCAAGTCGGTGATGTGGAATCCCGATTATTGGCAGCTTAATGAAGCTGAAGAGTCTGAAGCTGTACCAGAGTTCCATTGTGTTGAAACAGAAACCGGGGCGATGGCTATCGATACCGGTGAATTTACGGGTCGGTCACCTAAAGATAAATACATTGTGTATGACGAGGTCTCAAAAGACAGCGTCTGGTGGTCGGACCAAGGTTCTGATAATCAAAGATTAGCGCCGGGGACTTGGCAACACCTTAAAAACCTGACATTAAAGCAGCTGACAGGTAAGATGTTGTATGTTATTGAAGGCTTTTGTGGTGCTAATGTGCAGACAAGGATGGCGGTACGTTTGGTTACCGAAGTGCCATGGATGGCACACTTTTTCAAGAATATGTTTATTCGCCCAACGCCGCAAGAACTGGAAAATTTTGTTCCTGACTGGACTATTTTAAATGCCTGCAGGACTTGTTGTGAAGATTATGAGAAATGGGGGTTGAATAGCAAAACATACATTGCTTTTCATTTGAAGGAACGCACAACGATGATTGGCAATACGTGGTATTGCGGTGAAATTAAAAAAGGGATGTTCTCGGTGATGAACTACTTTTTGCCCAGACAGGGTATTGGGTCTTTTCATTGCTCGGCTAACCAAGGGAAAGACGGTGATACAGCATTATTTTTTGGTCTGTCGGGTACGGGTAAAACCACGTTGTCAACCGATCCAGAGCGTGCGTTGATTGGCGATGATGAGCATGGTTGGGATGAAGACGGTGTGTTTAACCTTGAAGGGGGTTGTTATGCCAAAACAATTAATCTCGACCCCTTTGCCGAACCAGATATTTATAATGCGATTCGTCGGGATGCTCTGCTTGAAAATGTGGTGGTTAATGTCCTGGGTTGTGTTGACTATCGCAATGCCTCAAAAACCGAAAATACCCGGGTATCTTATCCGATTTATCACATTGATAATATTGTCAAACCGGTGTCAAAGGGTACGCATCCCAAGGTCATTATTTTCTTAACTTGCGATGCTTATGGTGTGTTACCGCCGGTTTCGAAACTGACGCCTGAGCAGGCAATGTATCATTATCTCTCAGGGTATACGGCTAAAATTGCCGGGACGGAGCGTGGCGTTAAAGAGCCCACAGCTTGTTTTTCTGCGTGCTTTGGTCAGCCGTTTTTACTGTGTCACCCCACGGTGTATTCAGAGATTTTAGGGCGTAAGATGCATGAGCATGATACAAAAGCCTATTTGGTTAATACTGGTTGGACCGGCGGTGCTTATGGTGTTGGGAAGCGCATTAGCATTGCGGATACGCGCGCGATCATTCGGGCGATTTTAAGCGGTGCTGTCGATCAAGCGGATTTAGTGCCATTGACTCCTTTTAATTTGGCTGTTCCTACGGCGCTGAAGGGGGTTAAAAATCATATTCTTAACCCGAGAGCAGCATGGCAGAGTGCTCAAGATTATGATCGGAAATTGCTTGCTTTATGCCGTTTGTTTGCTAAAAACTTTGAGCGCTTTACCGATACCGCTCAGGGTCGTGAACTCAAATCCCATGGTCCTGACTTTGAAAAATCAGTGAGGTAAGTATTCATTGAATTGGCAAATCGGGCTTAAGCAAATTATTCAGCACCAGTGTGGCCAAGTCTCTGCAGAGCAATTTGCTCATTGGCAGGACCAGTATGATCTTAATGACAAGGAGCTAATACAGATTTTACTTGAAATTTCAGCCTCGCAAGCAGTGATGCCAGTGGCTAATTTCTTTGTTGGTGCAGTGGCAAAAGGGCGCTCAGGTGATCTGTATTTGGGTAGTAGCCAGGATATTGGCCCAGGTCCCCTGCACCAAAGTATTCATGCCGAGCAAGCGGCGGTGTCGGTGGCGCTCAGTCATGGTGAAACACAGATCGATGTGTTGTACATTAATGCGTTGCCTTGTGGGCATTGTCGGCAATTTTTGTATGAACTAGAAAACCGTCAGCGGCTTTTAATTGAGGTGCCAGGTGAAATATCAAAACGCTTGGTTGATCTCTTGCCGGATGCGTATGATCCCAGTGTGTTAGGGGTCTGTGGCAACTTGTTGAATCATGGTCGGGTGACACTGACTTATCAAGCCAAAACGCCGCTTGAGCAAGCAGCGCTGGAGGCGGCACAAGGTGCTTATTCCCCTTATTATCAAGCTTATGCTGGTGTGGCCTTACAGCTGAGATCTGGTGATATCATGGCAGGTAGTTATATCAGTAATGTGGCGCACAACCCCAGCTTACCCCCACTGCAAGCAGCGCTAGTCAATCTTGTTGCCGGTGGTTTTACTTATCAGGATATTGAGCGGGCACTGTTGTTTCAGTCTGCAGCAGTTGTTGATCACGTGATGACAACAAAACTGACCTTAAATACTGTTGCACCTCAAGTGAGCTTGCAGGAAATGACCGTGCATGCCTGAGTTGCCTGAGGTTGAGACTGTTCGCCGTGGGATTTCTCCGGTCTGTATGGGGCAAACCATTGTCCGGGTGATTATTCGTGATCGCCGTTTGCGTTGGCCGATCGATCAGGATTTTGAGCAACGGTTAGTTGGTCAGTCGATCCACTCTATTTCACGTCGCAGTAAGTATTTAATCTTCAAGCTCAATCAGGGCTATTGGCTACTGCATCTTGGGATGTCCGGTGTTTTACGTCTTCTAACCACGGATATGCCGGTACAGAAACACGATCATCTGGATGTTATTTTATCTCAAGGTGTGCGATTGCGATTTTATGATCCTCGCCGTTTTGGTGCTAGCTTTTGGTGCGAGGATGTGGCGCAGGAACCTCGCTTGGCACAGCTTGGCCCTGAGCCATTGTCTGATGCCTTTAGTGCCGATTACCTTTATCAATCGCTTCGGCGTAGAAAGTCACCGATTAAACCGGTACTCATGAACAACCATCTGGTTGTTGGCGTGGGTAATATTTATGCGAATGAATCCCTGTTTTTGGCAAGGATTTCCCCGTTGGTCCCTGCCAATGTTCTGTCACAGTCAGATTGTCAGCGTTTGGTTGCAGCCATAAAGCAGGTGTTGCATCAAGCGATTAAAGCGGGTGGAACCACACTCAAAGATTTCAAAGACAGTCGGGGGAAACCGGGCTATTTCCAGCAGCAGCTGTTGGTTTATGCCAGGCAAGATCAGGCGTGTGTAGTCTGTGGTGCTAAGATTATTCAAGTAGTCCAGGCAGGGCGTAGCAGTTATTATTGTGCATCTTGTCAGCCCCTTGAAACCTGCTTTGATAAGGTATCGTCGCATAAGTCGTGACAGTTCTGAGCATGATTAACCTTGACGAAAAGCGTTAATTTACGCGATAATCCGCCCGCATAAACCACCGCCTTGGAGCGTCTTCTATGAGCAAAAATATCAAAAAACAATGCAAAGTTTCTATCGATTTAGCCGATAAAAAAATCCATGCTTACAGCTTGAAAAGCTTAGAGAAGCTCACTGGAAAATCTGTGAAGCGCTTACCTTATTCCATTCGTATTTTATTGGAAAACCTGTTGCGCAATATCGATGGCTATCAAGTCAAAGAGCAAGATGTCTTTAACGCATTAAACTGGCAAGCGCAGTCTGACGGTGCGCGTGCTGAAATTCCTTATATGCCAGCCCGGGTGGTTATGCAAGATTTTACCGGTGTGCCGGCGGTGGTTGATTTGGCTTCGATGAGAGATGCCTTTGAGAAAAACGGGGGTGATCCAAAACAAATTAACCCATTGGTTGATACGGCACTGGTGATTGATCACTCAGTGCAGGTCGATTATTTTGGGACCAAAAAAGCCTTGCAACAAAACGTTGAGCTTGAGTATGAGCGCAATAAAGAGCGTTACAAGTTGTTGAAGTGGGGGCAGGGTGCTTTTGCTGATTTTAAAGTTGTACCACCCGGTATGGGCATTATTCACCAGGTTAACTTAGAGTACCTCGCTAAAGTTGTGATGACGAAAGAGATTGATAGTGAAACCATTGCCTATCCGGATACGTTAGTTGGTACCGATTCACATACCACAATGATCAATGGTATCGGTGTGATGGGCTGGGGTGTTGGTGGTATTGAAGCAGAAGCGGTGATGCTTGGTCAGCCTTACTATATGGTGTTACCTGATGTTGTTGGTGTGCGTTTAACCGGCCAGCTACGTGAAGGGGTGACAGCAACGGATTTAGTCTTGCGTATTACTGAACTACTGCGTCAACATGGTGTGGTTGGTAAGTTTGTTGAGTACTTTGGACAAGGTCTCGCACACTTAAGTTTGCCAGATCGTGCTACGCTGGCCAATATGGCGCCTGAATATGGTGCGACCATGGGCTTCTTCCCAGTTGATAGTGAAACCACTCGTTTCTTGGCGCAATCTAATCGACAAGATTGTGTCGAGCAAGTTGAAAAAGTTTTGGCGGAACAATTGTTATTCCGTGCTGATGGAGGTGAGGAGCCAGACTACAGCAGTGTCATTGAGTTAGATTTAGAAACGGTTGATTCAACCTTGGCAGGGCCCAAACGCCCGCAAGATCGTGTGCCTTTGCGAGAGTTGAAAGACCAGTTCTTAAAATCCTTAACCACTGACATTGGCCCACATGGTTTTGGCCTCAAAGAATCAGAGCTGGACAAAGAAGTCACGGTTGCTGGAATGGATGAAAAAATTCATCATGGTTCAGTAGCGATTGCTGCGATTACGTCTTGTACGAATACGTCCAATCCATATGTGATGATTGGCGCGGGTTTGCTGGCGCGTAATGCAGTGAAAAAAGGCTTGAAAGTCAAGCCATTTGTTAAAACCAGTTTGGCCCCTGGTTCTCAAGTTGTCACCGAATATCTAGAACAGTCTGGTTTATTAAGCTACCTTGAAGAATTAAAGTTTGATGTTGTCGGTTATGGCTGCACCACTTGTATTGGGAATAGTGGTTCCCTGTCAGATGAGATGATTGATGCCATCAAGAAAAACGATTTAGTTGTATCTGCTGTGATCAGCGGTAACCGTAACTTTGAGGGGAGGGTCAATCCCCATGTGCGCGCAAATTATCTGGCTTCTCCATTACATGTTGTGGCTTTTGCGATTGCTGGTCAGGTTGACTTTGACCCTGAGAGCCACGTGTTGGGCCAAGATGATCAAGGTCATGCCGTATTCCTAAAAGATATCTGGCCAACGACCGCTGAAATTAACGACGTGGTTGAGTCGGTGGTTAATTCAGATATGTTTGCCAAGCGCTATGCAACGGTATTTGATGGGACAGAAGATTGGCAAAAACTGCAGGCGCCAGAAGGTGTGCAATATGGCTGGAAAAAATCGTCTACTTATATTCAAAATCCGCCGTTCTTTACTGTCAGCAAAGAAGCACATCAAAAAGATATTATTGATGCGCGGATGTTGGCAATGCTGGGGGATAGTGTGACCACAGATCATATTTCACCCGCTGGTGCTATTGCTGAGGATTCTCCAGCAGGGCGTTATCTCAAAGACAACCGTGTTGAAGTCAAAGACTTTAATTCTTATGGTTCACGTCGTGGTAACCATGAAGTGATGATGCGTGGTACATTTGCTAATGTGCGTATTCGTAACTTGCTTGTCCCGGGTGTTGAAGGGGGTTATACCATTTATCAACCAACACAAGAACAAATGAGTATTTATGATGCTGCCATGGAATACCAAAAAAATGGGACACCATTGGTGGTCGTTGGCGGCAAAGAATATGGGACTGGTAGCTCTAGGGATTGGGCGGCTAAAGGTACATATTTGTTAGGTGTTCGTGCGGTTATCGTAGAAAGTTATGAGCGTATTCACCGCAGTAATCTCGTTGGTATGGGCGTTTTGCCATTGCAGTTCCTAGCAGGGGAAAGTCGAGAAACTATTGGCTTAGACGGCACAGAGGTGTTTACCATTCGTGGTCTCGACCAACTCAATCCGTGCCAAGAAATTAGCATTGAAGCGCGTTCTGATAATGCTGATTTAAAAACTTTTAAGGCCTTAGTCCGCTTGGATACCGATGTTGAGGTTGATTACTATCACAATGGTGGTATTCTACAAACGGTGATGAAAAATTTATTGGCTAAAAAGTAGCTTGGTGGTGTTTGTGCTACCTAGACTTGAGGAGTTTCGATGACGTTAACTTATAAATCCTTATCAATCGCTGCCGGCCTTAGTGCTTCAGCTTTGTTATTAACCGCTTGTAGTGGCGGTGGTGGTGGATCTGGCCCAACACCCCCACCATCAACACTGACCAGTTCAGTTGTGTTGAGTGATAATGCGTTTGCCCTGCTTCCTAGTCAGGGTAAGACAGAAAATGCAACAGTGACTTTAAGCACCTCTGCTCTGGCTGTTGCGCAAACCAGTGATTACACGGTGAGTTTAATTGATGGGTCAAGTTGTGCCAATAAATTGACCATTTCTCCTGCCAGTAAAACCATTCCAAATGGTGGAGGTAGTGCGTCATTTACGGTGAGTGCACCGGCAGGCGCAGCAACCTGTGATCATCAGCTGGATTTAGCCGTCACTCAAGATGGCAAACCGGTTATCCCTGAAGGTAGCAGACAAGCCCCTGCCTATGTCTTTTCCTCAGCAGCGGTGAAGAATTTCTTTTACGTAGCGGATACAGAATCTAGCAGTGTGACGGTTTGCCGTGTTTTCTCAACAACTAGTACACCTTACGCCTTGGCCGGTTGTAAGCCTGCGACAGTGAGCACCAATGCGATGACCAGCAGCTTTGATGAGCCCACTGGCGTTGCTGTTGATGATGCGGGTAAGCTCCTCTTGGTGGCGAATAAGGGTAGTGATACCGTTAGTGTGTGTAGTATCAATAAGACAACCGGGGCGCTATCAGGTTGTGTTGCAAACACAGGTGGCTTCAATCAGCCATCCAGTCTTTCTTGGGATGGTAATGCGACAAAATTATATATTGCGAATAAAGGGTTAACTGGAAACTCAATTACAGAGTGTTCAATTAATCCGACCAATAAAACGTTAACTGCTTGCACTGCACCATCAATATCAAGTTTTCCAGTGCAGCAAGCCAGTGCCAACGCGGTGAATGTACTGCCTGGTTTTGGCACCAGTTATGCGGCATCAATCGGTGCCTCTGGGATTACTGTTTGCAGTTATACTGGAACGGGCTCTAGTTGTGGTGGAGGGAGTTCTAGCTCTTTGCCAAATCCTGTAGATGCCGTCCCATTTCTTGCTGGCTCATCGTTGTCCTTGTATTTGGCGTATGCCAATGGTGTTGATTACTGTTCGAATGCAACCACTGATTTTCCGAGCAGTTGCTCTGCTGTAGGATCAAGCTTTAGTCAACCACAGAAGGTTGTGATTGTTGATAGTCCAGCTAATCCTGGAGATAAGTTCGCGCTTGTTTCTAATGCGGGTGATAATAGCTTAACGCAGTGTTCAGTCAATACAACAACGGGGGCTTTATCTAGCTGTGCTACCGTTAGCGGTTTGTCTGGTTTGCGTTCGCCTAATGGGATGTCGCTTTATGCGCCACCACCGGCTCCGCCAACCAGCTAGCTCGAGCTCGTAAATTCGATTACAATAGCCGGCCATTCACGTCGGCTATTTTTTTATGCAGCAATCGCACATCCGTAATTTTTCTATTATTGCTCATATCGATCATGGTAAATCGACTTTATCCGATCGATTTATTCAGCAGTGTGAGGGATTGTCTGAGCGTGAAATGGCCGCGCAAGTATTGGATTCAATGGATATTGAGCGTGAGCGTGGTATTACGATCAAGGCGCAAAGTGTGACGCTTCATTATACAGCGCAAGATGGTGAAACCTACCAACTGAATTTTATTGATACGCCAGGGCATGTTGATTTTTCCTATGAGGTGTCACGTTCATTGGCTGCTTGCGAAGGTGCCTTGTTGGTTGTTGATGCGGCGCAAGGGGTTGAAGCACAAACCGTTGCCAATTGTTATACCGCCATTGAGCAAGGGCTTGAAGTGGTGCCGGTGCTGAATAAAGTTGATTTGCCACAAGCAGAGCCTGAGCGTGTTGCACAAGAAATTGAAGAAATTATTGGCATTGAGGCGACAGACGCCGTGCAAGCTAGTGCGAAAAGTGGTTTAGGCATTGTCGATGTGCTAGAGGATTTGGTGCGCAAAGTGCCAGCGCCGACAGGTGATCCTGAGGCGCCATTGCAAGCGTTAATTATTGATTCTTGGTTTGACAGTTATCTCGGGGTTGTCTCACTAGTGCGCATTAAAAATGGCTCGCTAAAGAAAGGCGATAAAATTGAAGTCATGTCAACTAAGCAAGTGCACCAGGTCGATCGTATTGGTGTGTTCACCCCCAAACGTGTTGATAGCGAAGGGTTAAGCTGTGGAGAGGTTGGCTTTATCGTTGCAAGTATTAAAGATATTTATGGTGCTCCAGTTGGTGACACCTTAACGTTAGTTAAAGCCAAAGCTGCTGAACCGTTGCCGGGCTTCAAGAAGGTGCAGCCACAAGTTTATGCTGGGATGTTTCCCATCAGCACCGATGATTATGAAAACTTCCGCGATGCGTTGGCTAAACTAAGCTTAAATGATGCGTCATTATTCTTTGAGCCAGAGAGCTCAGAAGCGCTGGGTGTTGGTTTCCGTTGTGGTTTTCTTGGTTTGCTGCATATGGAAATTATTCAAGAGCGCCTAGAGCGTGAGTATAACCTGGATTTAATTACCTCATCACCTACCGTTGTTTATGAGTTGATCGGCAAAGATCATGATGTCTCTTATATTGATAGTCCAGCGAAGTTAACTGACCCGACTAAAGTGCAAGAAATCCGTGAGCCAATTGTGCGCGCCGATATTTTGGTGCCACAGGAGTATGTTGGCAATGTGATTACCTTGTGTGTTGAAAAGCGTGGTATTCAAAAGGATATGCAGTATGTCGGTAAGCAAGTTTCATTACATTATGATTTGCCAATGAGTGAAGTGATTTTGGATTTCTTTGATCGCTTGAAATCCACCAGCCGTGGTTATGCGTCGTTGGATTATCATTTTCATCACTATGAAGCTGCGCCGATGGTGCGTTTAGATATTTTAATCAATGGCGATAAAGTTGATGCGTTGGCGATTATTGTGCACAAAGACCAGGCGGAATATCGTGGTCGTGCATTGGCAGAGCGTTTAAAAGATTTGATCCCACGCCAGATGTTCGATGTCGCGATTCAAGCGGCAATTGGCGCACATATTATTGCTAGAACCACGGTTAAAGCCTTGCGTAAAAATGTGACGGCCAAATGTTATGGTGGGGATGTTAGTCGCAAGAAAAAGCTGTTGCAAAAGCAAAAAGCCGGCAAAAAACGGATGAAGCAAATTGGCAATGTTGAGGTGCCACAATCCGCATTTTTGGCAGTGCTTAAGGTTGATAAATAGTGGCTGTCAATTAGATTGCAATACCGACGCGATCAATATGTTGGATCAAGGCTTGATTTTGAATGTTGTTATAAATAACTAAATCAATTTTGTAGGGCAGCATTAAACTATCAAGTTGGTTTTGCATGTGAGCTAGCTCAGAAAAATTAATGATGTCCGTGCTTTTTAGCGCTAAATCAATATCAGAACCCGCTCGATAATTGCCCTGTGCTCGAGAACCAAAGAGAATCACCTCGGCAACTTTCGGTTGTGCGAGTAGTATTTGTTTGGGGTGATCAAGCGTTTGTTGATTTAATCCGGTATCAATCATATTCAATTAATGTGCTCATGGTTTGTTTAAACTCAATAAACAGTGGTAAATAATCTTGACAAATCCTGTGTACTATTTGATCTGATATGGTTTTGTCGTAGGCATGCGAGGTCATATTGCGTGCAGGAATCATTTGCATCCAGGCGTCACCATCAGAGATGAGATCGATTTGAAATGCAGATCGGGTTGCATCACGTGAGCCTTTAATATCAAAGTTTCCTTGGTGATGTAAATAGTCTTTCATCGTGTTCCACGCCAGCTCATGGGTATATTCAAAAGACTGGATTAAACCTTGTTGCTCCAGGTCGCTGAGTGCCCTTTGTTCGCTGAGTAACACGGCAGCATTGAGCTGTTCTAAAGCAAGTGAATAGTTTTGAAAGCGCTGCTGCCAGCGACAGTCTGTGCTCATGCGCTTTTGCCCTCCTTGTTTTGACGATAGCGGCGATAAAGTCTATGGCCAAACCATAGAATCAATACTAAGGGAATATCAATATACGTGGCTAATAAAGATTTGGCGCCTAAGGCATTGTTAGCCAGTAATAAATACCCTTGACCAACGATGATAATCAAGCAGACGGCCAGTGCCAATAGGGGTCCCCAAGGGTAAGACCATGAACGATAAGGCAGGTCAGATAGTTTGCCACCTTGGGCAAGAAAAACTTGACGGAATCGGTAGTGACTGACAGCAATAGCAACCCAGGCCACAAAGCCACAAAGACTGGAAATATTGACTAGCCACAAAAATAGCTGGTTACTGCCAAAATAATTAGTCAGTAAGGCCAATAGGCCGAATGCTGCGGTAAAGATGAGCGCAAAAATAGGAATGCCCATCGCATTGATGCGTTTGAACAGTTGGGGCGCAGAGCCTTGGGTCGATAAATGCCATAAAATGCGTGTGGCAGAATACATATCAGAGTTACAGGCTGAGAGTAGGGCAACTAAAATAACAACATTCATGATGCCCGCTATATGATGTAAACCGATTTGTGAGAGCACTAAAGTGAACGGGCTCATGGCAACATTATGGTTTGGGTTAAGCAGGTTTGGGTCTGTGTAGGGAATCAGTAGACTGATCATAAACATCGTTAAGACATAAAAAATTAAAATACGCCAGAACACTTGGCGAATGGCTTTCGGGATGCTTTTTTGTGGTTGATCAGCTTCACCAGCAGTAACGCCAATCAATTCAGTCCCTTGAAATGCGAAGCCTGATAACAGGAAGACTTCAAATAAACCAGAGAATCCACCATGGAAGGCGCCGTGACTGGGTGACCAATTATTGATCGCAGTTTCTTTGGCGCCATGCACAACAAAGACGATAGCACCACAGATCAGGATAAAGGCAACAATTGCCAGCACTTTCATGAGTGATAACCAATATTGGCTCTCACCATAGTGACGAACGGGTAAGATGTTTAAAATAAATATAGCCATGAAAAATAAAGCACACCAGTAAACCGGTGAGACATTGGGAAACCAATATTGCATAATCACTGCGGCAGCAACGAGCTCGATGGCAATGGTAATTGCCCAGTTAAACCAATAGTTATAGCCCATGGCAAAGCCAAAGGATTTGCCGACATAATCACTGGCATATTGACAAAAGCTACCGGCAATTGGGCGGTAGGCGGACATTTCACCTAAGCCACTCATCAGTAAATAGACGATGGCGCCCATGATTAAATAAGCTAAGACTGCGCCAGCTGGACCAGCATAATGCAAGGCAGAGCCGCTGGCTAAAAAGATGCCTGTACCTAAAGAGCCACCTAGGGCAATCATGGATAGGTGCCGGGTTGATAGTTGTCGTCGAAGTTCAGGCATATGCTGCTCCCTATGATGTGTGATGCTGGAGCAGGCTCAGAATTTGACATGACTCAAGTGCTCCACGTTACGCTGATGTAACGCGACAGTGCTAGTGGCTTTCACCACCAGCCCCAGTAGAAATGCCGCCGAGTGCATGACTACTTCGGCAAGTGCTCTATGGTTCAAGTTATTGGTTCTTTGGCAACCTAGCAGTCGAATTATCGATTGCAGCTTGAATTGCTTAGCACATGCGCCTCTTAGTGAGGGCGACGTTATCACACTGAGCTCTTAATGGTCAAGGATGAAGTGGGTGGTGCTATTCAGATATAATCAGCCGCTATCCGTGATTTGAAATGCGCAATAACGATGAAAAAAATTATAACTATCGATGGTCCAGGGGGTGTCGGTAAAGGGACGCTGGCACAAAAATTGGCAAAAAAAATGGGTTGGCAGTGGCTGGATAGTGGTGCGATTTATCGTTTGCTCGCGCTATCGGCAATTCAAAGCAGTGTGCCCGCTGATGATGTTGACGCTTTAACAAAGTTAGCAACGGTGCTTGATGTGGTGTTCTCTGTTTCGGCTGATCAATCGGACGCTGATATTCTGCTGGACGGTCATCGAGTTAATGAGAAAATTCGAACAGAGACTTGTGCCACTTTTGCATCTAAAGCAGCTGCGTTGGAACCTGTGCGTGCTGCGTTGCTTGAGCGTCAGCGTCTTTTTGCCACCGAACCGGGTTTGGTGACCGATGGTCGTGATATGGGAACGGTTGTTTTTCCTAAGGCATTGTTGAAAATTTTCCTCACCGCCAGTGCAACGGTGCGGGCGCAAAGACGGCGCCAGCAGTTGCTTGCGCAGGGGGTTGATGTTAGTATGCGCGAGCTGATCGCAGAGATAGAAGCGCGTGATCATCGTGACCAAACACGGGCCATTGCGCCGTTGGTTCCTGCTCAGGATAGTGTGGTCATTGATACGTCAGATTTATCGATTGATCGAGTCTTCGAGACGGTCTGTGATTTGCTCGCTGCTTCAGGTGTGCTGAAGTGATGTTTAACTAACCCGTTTGCTTCGGCAAACACAACAGCGCGTCAGCGCTAGGATACAAAATTATGAGCGAAAGCTTTGCTGAATTATTTGAACAGAGTTTAACCAACCTGGATATTGTGCCAGGGACTATTATTGAGGCAGAAGTCTTATCGATCGACGGCGATTTTGTCGTTGTCGATGCCGGGCTGAAATCAGAGGCAGTGATTCCTGTTGGTCAATTTAAAGACAAACATGGTGAATTGACTATTGCGGTTGGTGATCAAGTAGAAGTCGCGCTTGATGCGATTGAAGATAGTACGGGTGAAACCCGCCTATCACGCGATAAAGCGAAGCGCGCTAAAATGTGGCAAGCTCTGGAAGCTGCTTTTGAAGCAGAAGAAACCATTCAGGGTCGTATTACAGGTAAAGTCAAGGGTGGCTTTACTATGGATCTCGATGGTATTCGTGCATTCTTGCCAGGGTCATTAGTGGATGTGCGTCCATTGCGTGATACCGCATTCTTAGAAGATCGTGATTTGGATCTTAAATTGATCAAAATTGATGCTAAGCGTAACAATATTGTGGTTTCTCGCCGTGCAGTCATCGAGGCTGAAAACAGTGTTGAGCGTGAAGCCTTACTCGAAAACTTGGCTGAAGATCAGGAAATCAAAGGGATCGTTAAAAACTTGACGGATTATGGTGTCTTTGTTGATTTGGGTGGTATCGATGGCCTGTTACACATCACGGATATGTCTTGGAAGCGAATTAAGCATCCAAGTGAGTTGGTTGCCGTGGGTGATGAAATGACAGTCAAAGTATTGAAGTTTGATCGTGAGCGTTCACGAGTTTCTCTAGGGCTTAAGCAGTTGGGTATGGACCCATGGCGTGACCTATTAGTCCGTTTCCCTGAGGGCAAAAAAGTGAAAGGGACAGTTAGCAACATCGCAGATTATGGTTGCTTTGTCGATCTGGGTGAAGGTGTCGAAGGTTTGGTGCATGTCTCTGAAATGGATTGGACTAACCGTAATGTCAATCCATCTAAAATTGTGAGTGTTGGCCAAGATGTTGACGTTATGATCCTTGAAGTTGATGAGCAGCGTCGCCGTATTTCTTTGGGACTGAAGCAGTGCATCAATAACCCGTGGGAAGAGTTTGCCAATGCTCATCGGGAAGGTGATCGTGTTTCTGGTGTCATCAAATCAATCACAGATTTTGGTATTTTCTTAGGTCTCACTGAAGATATTGATGGCTTAATTCACCTATCTGACCTATCTTGGACGCAACCTGGTGAGCAAGTGGTTCGTGAATTTAATAAAGGTGATCAGCTAGAAGCGATTGTTTTAGGTGTTGATGTTGAGCGTGAGCGTATTTCATTAGGTTTGAAACAGTTGGCGGATGATCCATTGTCACAATACTCTCAAGCACAAGCTGGTCGGAAGGCTGTGAAAGCAACCGCATTAGAAGTTGATGAAAAAGGTGCGCATTTTGAATTAGAAGGTGGTGTGAAAGCCTATATGCGTGCAGGTGATATGGCGCGCGAGCGTGTTGAAGATGCTCGTCATCAAATTAATGTTGGTGATGAAGTTGAAGCCTTAATCACTGGTATTGATCGTAAAACTAGCGTGGTTAATTTGTCTATCCGTGCGCTGCATGAAAATGAAGAGAAGCAAGCGACAGAAGCGTATAGATCTTCTAGTGACAGTGCGACAACATCAACCACTTTAGGTGCGTTGATCAAAGAAAAAATGGAAGGTAAAGGCGAGTAATTGCTTTTGCATGACAGTAGAGAGGCTCCAGTTTTTGGAGCCTTTTTTTTATCAGGAGACAGTCAAAAATGAACAAGCTCGAACAACTAAAAAAACTAACAACAGTCGTGGCTGATACCGGTGATATCAATGCGATTGCACAGTATGCGCCGCAAGATGCGACCACGAATCCCAGTTTATTATTAAAGGCTGCAAAAGATCCGCAGTATCAGCATTTGGTAGCAGAAGCCATTCATTGGGCAAAAGCGCAATCAGCGGATAAGGCGCAGCAATTGTCATTAGCATTGAATAAATTAGCGGTTAATTTTGGCATTGAAATTTTACAATTAATCCCAGGTCGGGTCTCGACTGAGGTTGATGCGCGGTTGTCGTTCGATCAGGAAGCAACCGTCCATCAGGCACATCAACTGATCGATTTATATCAAGCTCAAGGGATTGATAAAAAACGCATATTGGTGAAAATTGCAGCCACTTGGGAGGGTATTCAAGCCGCTAAGCAATTAGAACAAGAAGGTATTTGTTGTAATTTAACCTTGATGTTCGATTTTATCCAAGCTGTTGCTTGTGCGGAAGCAGGAATTACGTTGATTTCCCCCTTTGTTGGTCGGATTTATGATTGGTATAAACAAGCAGAAGGGCGGGATTATACGGGCGCGGAAGATCCTGGTGTCTTATCAGTGCGTAAAATTTATCATTACTTCCGTCATTTTGATTATGATACGATCGTGATGGGTGCTAGCTTTCGCAGTCTCGGGCAAATTGAGGCGTTAGCGGGCTGTGATTATTTGACAATTAGTCCGCAATTATTGGCACAATTACAGCAAGATTATCATGTGCTTGAAGCCCAATTAACACCTGAGCAAGCGAAGGCTGAATCTTTGGTCAAAGTGTTGGTGACAGAGAATAGTTTCCGGTGGGCATTAAATCAAAATGCAATGGCAACAGAAAAGCTAGCAGAAGGTATTCGCTTATTTGCCGCGGATATTATTAAACTCGAGCAGCAGTTAGTCAATTTGCTCTAATTTGAATATGGCTGTTTGTTATCGGCTCATGTGATTAGCCATGCCCGGGCTGGGTGAAGTTTATCTTTAGTAATTTTCTAGGGTGTTTCAGGTCAATAAAAACTTTCCTTGCCTGTTATACTGTGAGAGCTAGTCTAAGCATAAAAAATACGGTTGTAGCAGTTGAGTCGAGCAAGTAGTTGTGAAAAAATTTTGTCCGGGGTGAAGGTTGTCATGATGATACTCGGTGGCGTGAACTAGGGTAACTTCTTTATGTATCCTAGTGTGTAAGCTTTCCAGGCTTTTAAGCGAAAGGAGTTGGTGTGGCTGTTTATATTTACACAAGATCAACGGGCTGTTCTGCAGACGGTGAGCAGTTATCAATGCGTTCTTATGCTTTGCGGCAAGGCTTGCATATTGATGAAGTTATTCATGATAATGAAGATATTAAATTGCACTGGGGCGATCGTCGTATTGGTCATGTTCTCAAGTATGCCAAGCCTGGTGATACAGTTTTAGTTCATGAAGCGCCTCACCTAGCCTGTTCAACATCTCAAATTCTTGAGTTGCTGAATATGAGTGCTAAAAGACGGGTTAATATTTATTTTTTCAAATATAATACTTGGCTCGATAATCGTTTGGATTCGGTTAATAGTAGTTTGCTACTGACTCTGATTGGTAAAGTTGAAAGTGACTTTATTTCTAAAAGAACGGCTAAAGCTTTGGCTCGTCGGAAAGCCGCTGGGTTTCCCCTTGGGCGACCAAAGGGTAGGGGGAATAAGCAGTTAAAGCTCGATAAGTATAAGGCCGATATTATTGAGTACTTGTCACTGGGGCTTAGTAAAGCATCCATTGCTAAGCTGGTTGATTGCCATCCACAAACCTTATATGACTGGTTAGAGCGCAATCATTCGTTGCCTGTCGATTAGTTAATGATAAATCGCTTTAGTAATAATGATATCTCATCAAATAGCCATTGATTAATTGACCTTACGCAGCTAAGTATTTTACTCAGTTGCTGCGTAAGGTAAGTGATTAAGCACACTACTTTTTGTCTCTATGCTTCGGCAGGTTCATGGTGTTTTGCTATGTTGTGTGTTTCGTGGCGAACTAACCAATCATAAAGTGTTTGAGGGTGGCAGCCAACTAGTTTGGCAATGGATGCTTTGCTGATGCCAATGTCCATATACTTGAAAATATCTTTTTTGTGTTTGTCGAGCTTGAGTGATTTGTTTTTGCGACCTTTGGGGCGGCCTAATGGAAGCCCAGCTGCGCGGCGTCGTGCCAGAGCCTCAGTTGTTCTGCGTGAGATGTAATCACTTTCAATATGTTGCATTAATGATAATGCATCCATGAGAGAGCTGATCTCATTAACAAGGAGCGCTTTGTTGTACTTGGCAAAATGTATGTTGATACCTTGTTTAAATGCGGAAACTAAAAATTCCAATGCTTGACCGGTTGAGCGTGCAATATGCGTTGTATCGTAGATGATGATATTGTCCCCAGCATGGGTAGTAACCAGGTCTAAAAGATCACGAATCTGGCGTTTCTGCCAGTGCGTTTTACTATGTGCGTCATCATTAATTTCATAGAGCGCAGTTAGTTGGTTTCTTTTCGCATAGTGCTGAATGCAGTCATGTGTCTCTTCTGTTGAGAGCTCGCTTAGGTTATAGATATAGGTTTGATTTTTCATGTGAATAACCTCCTGTGTTGATGTGAAAGTGCTCGTGGTAATCTACGAGTATGATGTTAAGTAAATCTGTAAAGTGTTAATTTTTTCTTAAGTATATTGTAATAGTTATAGTTCGGCTTACCAATATGTTTTTGATTAATGAAGGTATTTTCTTAATAAAATCTTAATATTGTTTATTTATTGATCTTTATGACGTTTTTTTTATTGATTTGTCACTGTTTAATGCAGGAATCATTGTTAATTTTTTATCAATTTTTATTTTAATATAAATTTGTTAGGTCATGAGAAGCTACACAGTTTGGGCGTTTATGTATATACTGGCATTGTTTAGTCTAGTTGGTGGCGTTTCTGATTGGTTGGATAGAATAAATCTGTTGTCATGTCTGTCTGAGTCAAAATGATATGTCGTCAAAAATCAATCAAGCACAGCGCCGTCTAATTCAAGCGAGTGAAGTTTTTATGAGTACAACATATACCTTAAATAAGAAAGATCTGCCGGTGCATTGCCCGCCGGATAATGCCGAGTTATGGGCTGAGCACCCCAGGGTATTTTTAACCTTAGATAAAGAAGGTCGTGCCGTATGCCCTTATTGTAATACGCACTTTGTTCTTGCTGCAGATCCTGCATAGTCAAGATGGTTGATGGACGTTATTTTTGTAATGCCAATCTAATCAAGGTTTCACTGTTGTGCTCTTCTTGATAAACCGAGGTCACAGCCTTGCTGGCTTCTGTAGGCTTATAACCTAAGGCAATTAATGCACTAATGGCATCATTTTTTGCCCGACTGCTATCGGCAATAAGTGTATTTGCCCCGGCGGTCGTGGTTGCTTGCGGTAGTGCGCTATCTTTAATGCGGTCGCGCATTTCAATGAGAAGCCGCTCAGCAGTTTTTTTGCCAATACCGGGTACTTGTGTGAGCAGGGCATTGTCTTCAGTTTGTATGCATTGAATCAGTGTGTCACCATCCATACTTGATAAAATAGCCAGCCCAATTTTTGGGCCAATGCCATTGACTTTAATCAGCAATCGAAATAAATCGCGATCGCGACGTTGGTGAAAACCATATAATAATTGTGCATCCTCACGGACAACAAAATGGCAATAAAGTGTTATCTCTTCATCTGTCTCAGGTAATTGGAACAATGTGCTCATCGGGACTGCAACCTCATAGCCAATACCTTGGAGATCAACCAGTATGAACGGAGGGTGTTTTTCTAGTAGCTTGCCGCGTAGCAGACCAATCATTGAGGGTACCATGAGAATCTAAGAGGTTTGATTATTATGGCATAAGCGACAGGTTTTCTCGAGGTGTCCAGTGTGAAAGCTCTGTTAGATTGATGCTATGTTGTGAATAGGTTCTTCAGGTCAACTACGTTATGATATAACTGTCTTATCTCAAAATCTCGCTTTATTGCTCGGGTTGTACGGTAATCAAGGTTTTTTTTTGAGTAATAAGTTATCGCAATAATGGGGCTGTTGAAAACTGATTTATAGTGAGTAGTAGCTAGACGAAAAAAATTAAAAAAAGCGGAGTTTTTACCTAATAAATGAGCAGTTTTTCATTTTTTTCAACGACGCTAATGCCGCTAGAAATTGGTTTGCAACAGCTCCATAATGAACACATGAATATGTAGGTAGTAGCAAATGGATGAACAAAGAAAAAAAGCCCTTGCTGGGGCGTTGAGTCAAATTGAGCGCCAGTTTGGTAAAGGCTCAGTTATGCGAATGGGTGATGCGAGCGCAGGCCAAGGAATTGAAGCAATTTCTACAGGGTCTTTGGGGCTTGATATTGCTTTGGGAATTGGTGGTTTGCCTAAGGGCCGAATTGTCGAAATTTATGGGCCTGAATCATCAGGTAAGACGACCTTGACTTTGCAGGCCATTGCAGAAGCGCAAAAAGCAGGTGGTACTGCCGCCTTTATTGATGCAGAACATGCGTTAGATCCGGTTTATGCCAAAGCACTGGGTGTTGATGTTGATGATCTCCTGGTTTCACAACCGGATACGGGTGAACAAGCGCTTGAAATTACTGACATGCTAGTGCGTTCAGCGGCAGTAGATATCATTGTTATTGACTCTGTTGCTGCCTTAACACCAAAAGCTGAGATTGAGGGAGATATGGGCGATTCACATGTGGGTTTGCAAGCGCGCTTGATGTCTCAAGCTTTACGTAAATTGACTGCCAATATCCAGCGTACTGGCACGTTGGTGATTTTTATTAACCAGATTCGTATGAAGATTGGTGTGATGTTTGGTAATCCTGAAACCACGACAGGTGGTAATGCATTAAAATTTTATTCATCGGTTCGTTTGGATATTCGTCGTACAGGAGCGATTAAAAAGGGTGACGAAATCATTGGCAATGATACGCGAGTTAAGGTGGTCAAAAATAAGGTGGCACCGCCATTTAAGCAAACGGAGTTTGAAATTATGTATGGCCAAGGCATTTCACGAGAAGGTGAGGTGATTGATTTAGGTGTCAAGCTAGGATTGGTGGATAAAGCAGGTTCGTGGTACAGCTATCAATCTGACCGTATTGGGCAGGGTAAAGATAATGCTAAAACCTACCTGAAAGAGAATCCCGATGTGATGCAAACCATTGAGTCTCAGATACGTGGTCAATTACTGAAAACGACAGCAGAAGAAGGGCTAGCATCAGGTGATGAGCATCGTAGTAGCCAAGCATGACGATATTGAGCGCATTGCGTTAGATTTGCTAGCAATGCGCGAGCATTCTCGATATGAACTGAAACAAAAACTAGTCAAAAAGCTCGGTAACAGTCCGATGATTTCGGTTGTGCTGGATGAGTTATTGGTTCGAGGTTATCAAAGTGATTTACGTTATGCGCATGCTTTTATTCGTTATCGTGTTGGTAAAGGCTATGGTGAGCGTTATATCGCGCTTGCTTTGCAGCAAAAACAGGTTGATCGCGCCATCGTTCTGCAGGCATTTGATGAGTTGGCTGTTGATTGGTTTGATGTGGCGCTCCATTGCTATCAAAGGCGCTATGGGAGTGACTTGGTTTCGGACGCGAAGGAAAAAGAAAGGCGGACACGCTTTATGATTTCGCGTGGGTTTTCATTCGAACACATAAAGGAGCTGTTGCAAATGTGACGGTTCTGACACGAGTAAATGACTGATTGATCGTCTGCAGTCCGCGATACTCTGGACAATAGCGGGTGCAAACCGTAGAATGTGTGCGTTTATATAGCTTAAAGGATACATGCATGCAAATCAGTGTTGAGAAACCCTCTGTTTTAGGTCGCCGTTTGACAGTGACTATTCCCGCGGCTGATGTTGACCCGAAAGTTGAAAAGCATATTGTTAAGTCAGCGAAGACATTGCGTCTTGATGGTTTTCGACCGGGAAAAGTACCGCTGCCTGTCGTTAAAAAGCGTTTTGGTCCTGCTTTTCGTCAAGAGGTCTTGGGTGAAATTATACAGAAAAACCTATTTGAAGCATTAGAAAAAGAGTCATTGACTCCCGTCGGTTTGCCCGAAGTTGATTTTATTACCAATGAGGCCGGCAAGGATTTGGTTTTCAATGCAGATTTTGAAGTTTATCCCGATTTGAAAATCAAAGATCTTGATCAAATAGAAGTTGAAAAATTGACAGCAACTGTTAAAAAATCTGATGTTGATAAAATGGTTGCACAGTTGCAAGAGCAGCGCACGACTTGGAATCCAGTTGAGCGATCTGCTCAGGATAAAGATCGCGTTAAAATTGATTTCGTTGGTCGTATTGATGATAAAGAATTTGATGGTGGTGCTGCCAGAGATCACTTGATTGTTCTAGGTTCTGGGTCGATGATTCCTGGGTTTGAATCTGGTATTGAAGGCATGAAGTTAGGTGAAGAAAAAGTGATTAAGGTCACTTTCCCAGAAGATTATCATGGCAAAGATGTGGCGGGTAAAGAGGCTACCTTTACGATTACTTTGCATGAGGTTAATGAGCCTGAGTTGCCGGAGCTGAATGATGAGTTTGCCAAGAACTTTGGTTCTGACGATGTTGCGTCATTACAACAAGAAATTAAAGACAACATGGAGCGGGAGCTCAAAGCAGCAATGCGTGGGTTGACTAAGGAACAAGTGATTGACGGGTTAATTAAGGTCAATGATACCGAGGTGCCCAAAGCGGCTATTGCACAAGAAGCCAAACACTTAAGTGAACAATTTGCGGAGCGAATGAAACAGTCTGGTATGGCTGGGGGTAAAAAACAATTCCAATTGCCCGCTGAGATGTTTCATGATGAAGCAGAAAAACGTGTCAAGATTGGTGTGATTTTGAGTCAATTTATCGATGAGCAGAACATTGAGCCAAATGATGAAAAAATTGACGACATGCTGGCAGAAATGACCGCAGTCTATGAGGATAGTGATGAGGTGATTAAGCAGTTCAAGCAGGATCAGAAGCAAATGGCACAGATTAAACAAGCGGTTGTTGAGCAACTGGCCATTGATAAAATTTTAGCGATGGCAAAAGTCACAGAAATAGCTAGTGACTTTTCAGCAATCATCGAAAAGGCAAGGCAAGGTCAATAATACCAATCAGGCATATGATGGCCTAAACTCTATTTCCTCCGGTGGTAGCCGGAGGATCCCTATTGATAGACGTAGTCTACATGTATTTTAAAGAGGTGGAATGTGCATAACTCAACATTAGTCCCTATGGTGATTGAACAAACCGCTCGTGGTGAGCGCTCGTTTGATATTTATTCGCGATTACTGAAAGAACGCGTCATTTTTGCAGTCGGTGAGGTCAATGATCATATGGCAAATCTGATTGTTGCACAATTGCTATTTTTAGAGTCTGAAAATCCGGATAAGGATATCAGTTTGTATATTAATTCACCCGGTGGTGTGGTTACCGCTGGCTTGTCAATTTATGACACCATGCAGTTTATCAAACCTGATGTTAGTACCCTCTGTGTCGGTCAAGCAGCAAGTATGGGTGCAGTGCTTCTCGCTGCCGGTGCGCCGGGCAAACGGCATTGTTTGCCGCATTCAACAGTGATGATTCACCAGCCTTTAGGGGGTTATCAGGGACAAGCAACCGACATTGAAATTCATGCACGTCACACCATGCGAGTCAAAGAGACGTTGAATACCTTATTAGCAAAGCATACAGGCCAAGATTATAAAAAAGTGGTTACTGATACGGAGCGTGATAATTTTATGTCTGCAGAAGAGGCTAAGGCTTATGGATTAATTGATTCTGTCTACGAGCCTCGGCAAAAGACAGACGCTGATCAAGCATAAGGGTGGCAAATGACTAAAAAAACCAAAAGCACTGGGGGTGGTAAACATACTCTGTACTGTTCTTTTTGTGGCAAGAGTCAGCATGAAGTGCGAAAGCTGATTGCTGGTCCGTCTGTCTATGTTTGTGATGAGTGCGTTGCGCTTTGCTCTGATATTATTAAGGAAGATCTTGGTAGTGATCTCAGTGATGTCAAAGATAATAAAGAGTTGCCAACGCCACAGCAGCTCAAAGACAAGTTGGATCAATACGTTATTGGTCAAGATCATGCGAAGAAAGTGCTGGCAGTTGCCGTCTATAATCACTATAAGCGCCACAGTGTGAAAGCCGCAGATCACGATGTAGAGCTCAGTAAAAGCAATATTTTGTTGATTGGTCCAACTGGCAGTGGTAAAACATTACTAGCGCAAACATTAGCCAAATTGCTTGATGTGCCGTTTGCCATGGCTGATGCAACGACATTGACAGAAGCGGGTTACGTTGGTGAAGATGTTGAAAACGTGATTCAAAAATTATTGCAAAGTGCTGATCACAATGCCGATCGCGCGCAACGAGGCATCATTTATATTGATGAAATTGATAAGATTACGCGCAAGTCGGAAAATCCTTCGATCACACGAGATGTTTCTGGTGAAGGGGTGCAGCAAGCTTTGCTAAAATTGATTGAGGGCACGGTTGCTTCAGTGCCGCCAAAAGGGGGACGTAAGCATCCGCAGCAAGAGTTTGAGCAAATTGATACCTCAAAAATTTTATTTATTTGTGGGGGTGCTTTTGCCGGGTTGGAAAAAATTATCCAGGCACGGACAGAGCAAGTAGGCATTGGGTTTGATGCTGAAATTCGTAGCAAAGCGGAAGCCAAAAGCTTTAGTGAGTTAGTCTCACAAGTTGAGCCAGATGATTTAATTAAGTTTGGTTTAATTCCTGAATTTACCGGGCGTTTACCCGTGGTTGCAACATTGGAAGATCTTGATGAAGACGCATTGATTAAGATTTTAACAGAGCCTAAAAATGCATTGACCAAACAATATCAAGCCTTATTGTCAATGGAAGAGGTGGCTTTAGAGTTTCGCGACGACGCAATTACAACGGCCGCAAAATATGCCTTAGAGCGTAAAACAGGGGCGCGTGGGTTGCGTGCCATTTTAGAAGAAGCTTTGCTTGATACCATGTTTATCTTACCGTCTGCCCAAGGTGTGAAGAAG
This sequence comes from Gammaproteobacteria bacterium, assembly GCA_965662575.1. GTDB lineage: Bacteria > Pseudomonadota > Gammaproteobacteria > Francisellales > CACEW01 > CBFIHN01. The sequence goes on along the minus strand of CBFIHN010000010.1, from coordinate 7,396 downwards.
GTAGTGATTGATGCCGATGTGATTCGTCGAGAGAAAACCCCGCTGTTAATCATGGATGATGAGAAAGAACAGCGTATGTTATTAGATAAGGTTAGCGGAGAGTAAATCGCATGAACAAAGCCGTTGTTCAAGGCACGGTGATCGAAGACGAACGCAGCTTGCCTGTATTGCCGTTGCGTGATGTGGTTGTTTATCCGCATATGGTCACGCCGCTATTCGTTGGTCGTCATCGTTCCATTCATGCTGTTGAAGCCGCAGTTGCCGCCAGCCAGAAGATTTTTTTATTGGCACAGACACACCCTGAAGATAGAGAGCCAGAACAGGATGAGCTTTATCGAATTGGCACTGTCGCGACGGTGTTACAATTATTGCGTCTACCAGATGGTACATTAAAAGTCTTGGTTGAAGGTGGGATTCGCGCCGCCGTGGTCAATTTTGAAGAGCATAAAGACTATCTCGCGGCTGAAATCAGTGCATTGGATGATGAGCCATTTGAGGATGAAGATCACGAGCCATTGTTACGTTCACTGGTCGCGCAGTTTGACCAATATGTCAAGGTTAATAAAAAAATTCCACCAGAGGTGACCTCCTCTTTGTCAGGAATCGATGATTTAAGCCGACTTGCCGATACGGTTGCTGCGCATTTGGTGTTAAAACTGACGCATCGACAAAAGATCCTTGAAATCACCAGTTTGCAAAAACGCGTGCAAGAACTGATTGCGGTCATGGAAAGTGAGATTGATGTCCTACAGGTTGAGAAAAAAATCCGTAGTCGAGTCAAGCAACAAATGGAAAAACACCACCGTGACTTCTATCTTAACGAGCAGATGAAAGCGATTCAAAAAGAGTTGGGTACCGGTGAAGATGGTCAATCTGATTTTGATGTTTTAGCTACAAAGATTGAACAAGCTAAAATGTCCAAAGAGGCAAAAAATAAAGCATTGTCTGAACTTAAGAAGTTGAAAAATATGCCGCCCATGGCTGCGGAGGCAGCTGTTGTCAGAAATTATATTGAGACCTTGATCAATGTCCCCTGGTCAAAGCGTAGTCGAGTGAAGCATGACTTGCTTGCTGCTGAAGCAAGGTTGGATGAAGATCATTATGGGCTTGACAAGGTTAAAGAGCGTATTCTCGAATATTTAGCTGTGCAGCAACGTGTTGGCAAGCTCAAGGGGCCAATTTTATGTTTGGTTGGGCCTCCTGGTGTGGGTAAAACGTCTTTGGGTGAGTCCATAGCACGTGCTACAGGGCGAAATTTTGCGCGCATTGCCTTAGGTGGTGTTCGAGATGAGGCTGAAATTCGTGGTCATCGGCGCACCTATGTCGGGGCCATGCCTGGGCGTATTATTCAAAAAATGACCAAAGCAAAAACCAAAAACCCCATGGTTTTGCTCGATGAAATTGATAAAATGGCGCAAGACTTTCGTGGTGATCCTGCCTCTGCTTTGCTGGAGGTGCTTGACCCTGAGCAAAATGCACATTTCAACGACCACTACCTTGAGGTTGATTATGACCTGTCTGATGTGATGTTTGTTGCAACGGCAAACAGCATGGATATTCCCAGTGCCTTGCTTGATCGAATGGAAGTCATTCGTCTGTCAGGGTATACTGAAGATGAAAAATTGGCCATTGCCAAAAATTATCTTGTTCCTAAGTCATTACAATCAGCCGGATTGAAAAAGAAAGAATTATCTATTACCGATACGGTGATTCTGGATATTATTCGCTACTATACTCGTGAGGCGGGTGTGCGTAGTTTGGAGCGTGAATTAGCAAAGTTGTGCCGTAAAGCTGTTAGGCAGATTGTTTCGCAGCAGTCAACAGCGATACGGATTGGCACTAAAAACCTAGCGGATTATCTTGGTGTCAGGAAGTTTCGTTATGGTCTTGCTGATCAACAAGATCAGGTCGGCCAGGTCACGGGTTTGGCTTGGACAGAAGTCGGTGGTGAGTTGTTAAAAATTGAAGCCTCAGTGGTTCCGGGTAAGGGGAAAAGTCTCTCAACCGGGCAGTTAGGTGAAGTGATGCAAGAGTCGATTCAGGCCGCCATGACGGTAGTGCGTGCGCATGCAAAAGAGTATCAAATCTCAGATGATTTCTACGAACATCATGATGTTCATATTCATGTGCCTGAAGGTGCAACACCAAAAGATGGCCCCAGTGCGGGAATCGCTATGTGCACGGCCTTGATCTCGGCGCTATCTGAGCGAGCTGTGCGCGCTGATATTGCTATGACGGGTGAAATTACCCTGCGTGGTGAGGTGTTGCCGATCGGAGGTCTTAAGGAAAAGTTATTAGCTGCGCGTCGTGGTGGTGTGAAAACAGTGATTATTCCTGCTGATAATGCGCGTGATTTAACAGAAATTCCAACAGAAATTACAGGGCCATTAGAAATTCATGCTTTGCAATGGATTGATGATGTTCTGGCGTTAGCGCTGGCAAAAAATATCAAATAAAAACATTTGTATTCTTGCGCTATTACCTTGATTTGGCTATACTCTTGCGTCATTTTTGAATTATCTATTTGATCCTATCGGAGACTAGTCATGTACGCAGTGATTTTAACTGGCGGTAAGCAACATAAAGTGATTGAGGGTGAGACCTTAAAAATTGAAAAATTAGAAAACGGTATTGGCGATAAAATTGACTTTGACAAGGTCTTAATGGTTGCCAATGGTGATGAGGTAAAAGTTGGCACGCCGTATCTTGATAAAGCCCAAGTCACTGCGGAAGTTGTTGATCAAGGTCGTGCTAAAAAAGTCCGGATTATTAAGTTTCGCCGTCGTAAGCATTCGATGAAGCGTCAAGGGCATCGCCAGTATTTTACGGCGGTTAAAATTACTAAAATTAAAGCATAAGGAGTTTATTCATGGCTCATAAAAAAGCAGGCGGTAGTACCCGTAACGGTCGCGATTCCAATCCTAAGATGCTTGGTGTCAAGCGTTTTGGCGGACAACTTGTGGCAGCAGGTACGATTATTCTTCGTCAACGTGGCACCAAGACACATGCTGGTCCAAATGTTGGCTGTGGTCGTGACCATACCTTGTATGCAAAAACTGATGGGCATGTTGAGTTTTACCAATATGGTCCCATGAATCGTCAGTATGTGAGAATTAAAGCAGCGTCATAAGAGATGCTGTGATACAAAAGGCGCCGTAAGGCGCTTTTTTTTTTATCACTTATCTGATACATCAATCCTCTTTTTGTTGATGACAAAAATATTCGATTACCTCGGGTAAGTGCTATGGTTAATCAAGAGGCAAGTCATGCGCTTTGTAGATGAGGTGAAAATAGACGTAACGGCCGGGAAAGGTGGTGATGGCTGTGTCAGTTTTCGCCGTGAAAAATATATTCCTTTCGGTGGTCCTGATGGTGGTGATGGCGGTGACGGTGGTCATGTCTATGTTCAGGCGGATGCCAACATCAATACTTTGGTGGATTACCGCTACACAAGGCAATTTAAGGCAGAAAATGGTCAACCTGGTGCAGGCAGTAATTGCACGGGTAAAAAAGGTGACAACTTAGTGTTACCAGTTGCCGCCGGTACAGTTGTTTATGATGTGGCAACGGAAGAATGTATTGGTGAAGTGCTCAAGCCCGGTGACAAGTTGTTGATTGCCAAAGCAGGGTTCCATGGTTTAGGGAATACACGTTTTAAAAGTAGTGTTAATCGAGCGCCGCGTCAAAGCACCAAAGGTGATCCGGGAGAGTCTCGACAAGTTAGATTAGAGCTTAAATTACTCGCAGATGTTGGTTTGCTGGGTTTTCCAAATGCCGGGAAATCAACCTTAATTAGAGCCGTTTCTGCTGCCAAGCCGAAAGTTGCAGATTACCCCTTTACGACAATGTATCCAAACCTCGGGGTGGTGAGAGTTAGTTCCGAGCAAAGTTTTGTTATTGCTGATATTCCGGGTGTTATTGAAGGTGCGGCAGAAGGGGCAGGGCTTGGTCTGCGCTTTTTAAAGCACTTATCAAGAACCCGTATCGTGTTACATGTTGTCGATGTTTTACCCTATGATCAATCAGATCCTGCTGAGTCTATGGCAGTGATAGTTAACGAATTGATGCGTTATGATCGGCGCTTAGCAGAGCAAGAACGTTGGCTGGTGTTGAACAAAATTGATTTGCTTGCGACAGATGATGCAGAAAACATTTGTCAGCAAATTATTGATAAAGCCGCATGGACTGGGCCAGTTTATCAGATTTCAGCTGTTAGTCAGCAGGGGACAAAAAAGTTGGTTGCTGACCTTGCGCAAAGGCTGCAACACCGTGATGATCATCAACAAGCTGAACCATGGGATGTTTTATCTTGATTCTGGCTTTTCTTACCTAAGGAGCTATTGTAAATTAAGGGCTAGCAACCCATCTTATCTGCCAGTAGCCTTTTTATAAATCTTGTCTGAGGGCAAAAATAGCCGTTAAGCTGGAGTCATTGTAAATGTGATTAGCCAGATGCTGTCAATTACACTTTATACATTGGTTTTGTTATAATTTTCATTAGATTAAGATCACTGAGATGATAAAGGTTTTCCATGTCCGATTCGATGACAGAAATTATGCCCGTTACCATTGAGCAAGAGCTCAAACAATCTTATCTTGATTATGCCATGAGCGTGATTGTTGGTCGTGCATTGCCAGATGTACGAGATGGCTTAAAACCAGTACATCGCCGAGTATTATTTGCTATGCGTGAGTTAGGTAATGATTTCAATAAGCCATACAAAAAATCTGCGCGGGTAGTGGGTGATGTGATCGGTAAATATCATCCCCATGGCGATACCGCTGTGTATGACACCATCGTGCGGATGGCTCAGGATTTCTCGATGCGTTATATGCTGGTTGATGGTCAGGGGAACTTCGGTTCGGTTGATGGCGATTCTGCTGCGGCAATGCGATATACCGAAGTCCGAATGGATCGTTTTGCCCACTCCCTATTGAGTGACCTGGATAAAGAGACGGTTGATTTTGTCCCTAACTATGATGAAAGTGAATGGATTCCCAGTGTTTTGCCGACACGTATTCCTAACCTATTGGTTAATGGTTCTTCGGGTATTGCGGTTGGTATGGCAACCAATATTCCGCCGCATAACCTCAACGAAATTATTGACGGTTGTTTGGCCTTAATTGAAAAGCCGGAAACAGATATTGATGAGCTCATGGCTTACATTCCAGGTCCTGATTTCCCAACGGCTGGGATTATTAGTGGTCGTGCGGGTATTGTCGAAGCGTATCGTACGGGCCGAGGCCGTATCTATATTCGGGCGCGCACCGAAATCGAAACAACCTCTACCGGGCGTGAGCGCATTGTCATTAGTGAGCTGCCTTATCAGGTTAATAAAGCACGGTTGATCGAAAAGATTGCGGAATTGGTTAAAGATAAAAAAATCGAGGGTATTTCCGAACTGCGTGATGAGTCTGATAAAGATGGTATGCGCGTCGTGATCGAGCTGCGCCGCGGTGAAATCACGGATGTTGTTTTAAATAATCTCTATGCTCATACACAAATGCAAGTGGTGTTTGGTATTAACATGGTCGCTTTAGTTGATAACCAGCCAAAGCTACTCAATCTGAAAGAAGTGCTACAGGCATTTATTCGCCATCGCCAAGAAGTCGTCACTCGCCGGACGATCTATGAGCTACGTAAAGCGCGTGAACGTGCACATATTTTAGAAGGGCTAGGCATAGCATTATCAAATATTGATGAAATGATTGCCTTAATTAAAGCGTCCAAAAATTCAGCGCAAGCCAAGGAAAAACTACTGGGTAAAACTTGGGCTGCAGGTCTGGTCAAAGAGATGCTGGAACGCACAGATGTCGGTGCTTGCCGCCCTGAAGGTCTAGCGAAAACTTATGGCTTACATGATGGTCAATATCAACTATCACCAGCGCAAGTCGATGCGATTTTAGAATTGCGTTTGCACCGTCTGACAGGGCTTGAGCAAGATAAAATTATTGCTGAATATCAACAACTATTAGAAGTGATTGCTGATTTACTTGATATTTTGGCTAACTTTGATCGATTAATGCAGGTCATTTGTGATGAGCTAGCAGAGATTAAACAGCAATTTGGTGATGTGCGCCGAACGGAAATTACCTCTAGCCACAATGACTTTAGTATTGAAGACTTAATTGCTGAAGAAGATATGGTGGTGACTTTATCAAGCACCGGGTATGTCAAATCTCAGCCAGTGAGTGCGTATCAAGCACAACGTCGTGGTGGCCGTGGCAAGGCTGCAGCAGCGGTAAAAGATGAGGATTATATTGAGCAATTGGCTATCTCTAGCACCCATGCAACCATGTTGTGCTTTTCAAGCCTTGGTAAGTTATATTGGAAAAAAGTCTACGAGTTTCCTCAAGCTGGTCGTGCGTCTCGTGGTCGCCCAATTGTCAATTTATTACCGCTGGAAGAGGGTGAAACGATCAATGCTTTATTGCCAGTGCGTGAATTTACTGATGATCAATATGTGTTTATGGCAACTGAGATGGGGACGGTGAAAAAGACGGCCTTATCTGCTTTTTCACGTCCACGTGCCAATGGTATTCGTGCGGTTGATATCAATGATGGTGACCGCTTGATTGGCGTGGGTTTAACCGACGGTACCAAACAAATTATGTTGTTTAGTAACGGTGGTAAAGCGGTACGCTTTGATGAGTCGAATGTCCGTCCAATGGGGCGTATTGCCAAAGGGGTACGGGGTATTCGCTTGCTCGAAGGACAAAGAGTGATTTCATTAATTATTGTTGGTGAACAGAGAGGACATATTCTAACGGCCACTGAAAATGGCTATGGAAAACGCACTGACGTTGAAGAATATCGTCAAGTTAACCGAGGTGCACAAGGTGTGATGTCAATACAAACCACTGAGCGCAATGGCCATGTGGTTGCTGCACAGTTGGTTAGTGATGCTGATGATGTCATGCTGATTACTGATGGTGGGACTTTGGTGCGTACGCGGGCGAGTGAAATTTCAGTCATCGGTCGTAATACCCAAGGGGTGCGTTTGATCAATTTGGGTGATGAGCATAAGCTGATTGATGTTAAGCGTATTGATGAACTTGACGTGGACGACATACTTGACAGTGATACAGATGCTGAGTCTAATGCTGACGTTGAGGTGTCAGAGTAGGCGTAGATTTTAAACATGAATAAACCAACTGATGGCAAGCTCGATAATATGGCAAAAGACGACAAGTGAATCTATTGTTGTCTCCATGCAGTCGGGAGTTTAATTTTTGATGCTTGGGTCCCTTCCTTCGCGGGAATGACATCTTTCGTGTAGAAGTGAGCAAAAAGACGGTAGCTTCGTCAGGGGAGAAACTCAGCGTCATTTCAAAAGCAGCAATAACCTGGCAAAACATCAAAAATAACTCTATATTAATTTTATGGTTATGCGTG
>CBFIHN010000009.1:0-48853 GCA_965662575.1 Gammaproteobacteria bacterium | reverse complement strand
TCACTTAAAACCATAAAATCCATTTCGCATTATTTTAACAAATTCCCGCCTGATGCGCTTTAGATTTCAACAGGCCCTCAGGCGGAAATGCCTTATGCTCTAGCAAAATACGGTAGTGCTCCACTTTGATTGAAGTGCATATTATTCTAGGCTGCAGTTTTTCATGGAGGAAAAACAATGGCAGTATACAAGAAGGTGTTTTGCATACATTGTGGCAACAATGACGTTAGGAAATTTGGTGTTCGCAAAGATAAGCAGCGTTATCAATGTCATATTGGCTGTTATTTTACTGATGATTGGGGTGCATATAGCAGGGAAATAAAGGATACCGGGCATATCATTGGCAAAAATAACACACAACGAATAGAGCGTAAAAATTTGAATTTTAGAACCAGAATAAAGCGTCTAGCCAGGAAGACTATTTGCTTTTCAAGGTCTGAAATTATGCATGACACCGTTATTGCTCTTTTTATCAATCGCTATGAGTTCGGTAGAAATATCTGAATCAATCAATCTGTAACATCACCGATGCGAGGTCAAGAGATTTCAGCGTAACCCATTGAAAAATATGGTGGCTATGGGTGGACTTGAACCACCGACCCCAGCATTATGAATGCATTGTTTATGTGACAATCCCTGATAATTGATAATATATGTAAGTAATGAAAACACCTTCAATTCATTGTAAATAAAAGGTTTTGATGACCCATATTGTATCATGGCGTATTTTTTACTATCATCAGAAGTCATTATTAATGGACTTACAGAAGACTTACGGAAAAGAGATACATGAAAAATAAAATTAGTTCTCGCTTGGTTAATAGTTTGCAACCAAAAGAAAAACCCTTTGAATTAGTAGATACAGAGATCAAAGGATTTTTACTGCGTGTCCAGCCAAGTGGTGTAATGACTTACTATTTAGCTTACCGTAACGAGCTAGGCAAAAAACAGCGATATAAAATTGGTAAGCATGGCACCATTACATGCCAACAAGCTCGAGATATTGCTAAATCATTGGCTGGTGATGTTGCAAAAGGTATTGACATACATGCTGAGAAAAAATCTAAAGTTGAAAAGGTGAAAATTGAGGCAGCAAGAGAAACAATAAAAACATTTACAGAAGGTCGATACAAAGAATGGAGAAGGCTTAATAGAAAAAGAGTCGATGAGACAATCACAAGAATAAAAGCCAAATTTTATCAAGATTTTGCAGAATGTAAGCTTGATGAAATAACCACTTGGGATATTGAAAAATGGCGTAATAAAAGAAAGTTAGCGGGGATAAAAGCAACTACAATCAACAGAGATTTAATGGATTTAAAAGCCATGCTAACACGTGCTGCCGAATGGGGATTGATCGATCATAACCCGATTGCTGGTGTTAAACCGCTGAAAATTGATAATAGTCCCAATATGCGTTACCTAAATTCTAATGAAGAATCTCATCTATTAGCCGCATTAGATAGACGTGAAAAGTTGGCTATTGAAAAAAGGCAAAGCGCTAATACTTGGCGTGCAGAGCGTGGATATGATGAATTACCAAAGATAGTTGCTGATAGATTAAAGCCGTTAGTAGTAATTGCCATGAACACTGGCATGAGACGGGGTGAGTTATTTCAACTGTGTTGGTCGGATGTTAATTTTCAAAACAATACAATTACAATACAAGGCGATAAGGCTAAAAGCGGCCAAACTCGCCATATACCTATGAATAAATTAGTCAGAGAGTCTCTGGCAGCTTGGAAAAAAATAGCACCTCTCAATCAATTAGTTTTTCCCAGCGATAAAGGTGGCAAGCTTGACAATATCAAGAAATCATTCACCTCGTTACTCAAACTGGCCGATATCCAAGACTTTCGATTCCATGATTTACGGCACCACTTTGCCTCTAAGTTAGTCATGTCAGGTGTTGACCTTAATACCGTGCGTGAGCTTTTAGGGCATAGTGATCTCAAAACGACGCTTCGCTATGCACATCTGGCGCCTGAACATAAGCAAGAGGCCGTTGATCGCTTGGTGTGTTAGGCTGTATCATTATGTATCATGACTTACTGAAACTTTGTTCAAATGTCGCAGCAACATTATTACACTCCTAAAAAAATCAAGAAAATTATTAACGCAAATCCTCTCCCCGATTTTAACTATTTAATATTTCAGCGTAACGCTTATATAAAAATATCTGAGTTTTCTATCCTCATGAGCGGCCTATGTATAGATGGTTTTATCAGTAGCCAGTTAAAGCGTGATAAAAATGAGTATCGAAAAGAGTATTTACTAGAGCTTTGTTATTCGATGGTCGATCATGTTTCCACGAAAGTACCTAGACTTATTCGTTATGGCTTATGCAAAGACAAATTTGATAACCGTCTTAAAGAAATTCAATATAAAATTAGTAATGATGATAACGAGTACGATTTGTTTGGATTAATTGACCTGTCTATTAAAAAAGAGATCCAGATACCAACCCTCATGCTTACATCAGTCATCAAGAAATTTGAGCAAGAATATGACCAGTTACAAGGAGAAGAGGATAGGAAAAACTTTGCTGAAAAATATCCACATCTTGAAGAAAAAACTACCATTGATCCTTATCCATATTGTTCGGTGGGTTTGGCTTCAATATATGATAAAAAAAATAATAACCATTCAAATGATTTGTCAATAGCATGTAGAGCCTGGATTGAGCTTTTTAAAGATAGAAGCGAAACAATGACTATTGATCAAATCAAAGAAAATATCATTAGTCGGTATGACTGCCAAGCTCCCAGAGCTCAAAGAATAGCTCAACTAATCCAGCCAACGAATAACAAACCTCTTGGCGGCAGACCAGAAAATTAAAAACCCTTGTCTGGGTTTTAGGTATTTGTTTTCAATGTGTTCAGCCAGTAAACTGTCAAATTCAAAAAAAACCTTGTATTGAGTTTTGCCCCTTTAAAAATAAGGTTGTCTATGATGTGCATTTTTTCTTATTCTCAAAAACTTATAAACCGGTTTTTCTGTTTCAAAAGTAAATAATCAAACAAAATAACTCCTGTTCGTACAACAGGAACTGAGGAGTTATTTCACATGAACAAAAATCAAACCATACAAACACACCTATTAAGCACCAAAGAGGCTGCTAAATATATTGGCATGTCTGCATCTTTCTTGCATCAGTTACGGATCTATGGGGCTAAGCCGGGTCAACAACCTATTCCTTTCATTAAACTTGGTAAAAAAACAGTTAAGTATCGTATTAACGATCTTGATGAATGGCTTAACAGCCGGGGATCTTACACAACCACAGCACAAGTGAAGGCTGAGGAGTTACGTCATGCCCAACAATAGCAAAACAAGCCAACAGCAACGGCTACTCACTTGGCTTAAAGATCGCTCTATTACGACAACACAGGCACGTGAGCAACTTGACATTTTAGGGGTTGCTCCGCGGATCTATGAGCTGCGTCATGAGTTTGATCACAACATTACAACTGAGTGGTCAACTTATACCAGTGGATCAGGCAATAAGCACAAAGTTGCAAGATACGTGCTCCAATCTGGATCATTTAAAGAAAATAATAAAAAAGCCTCTAGCGAAATGGACATCGGCATAGAGGCTTCTAAAACTAACATTCCAACTAAATTAGCAAGGAAATTTTACCATGCATAACAGCAAACTACTAGACGCCATGCAATCGTATGGCATTAATCCTAAGAAAGAATTAAACAGTATAGCCGATGGAAAAATTCATCGGTTTCAGATTGAGGGTGAAAAGTCAGGCAATAAGTCTGGCTGGTATGCCTTACACGATTTACCATCAGAAAACATCACTGTCGGGGCTTTTGGTGATTGGCATCAAAGCGACGATTCATATAAATTCTGTTCTAAAGATGATTCAGAGTTAACGCCTCAACAAAAAGCACAGATTAAAAAATCACAGACCAAGATTGCACTGCAGGTTGCGGAAGAGTGTATGAAAAATCATCTTGAAGCAGCTGAACGGGCTAATAAAATTTGGTCAAGTGCATCACCTGTAAAATCAATTGGTGATCACCCATATCTTAAAGCCAAAGGAATTGAGCATCCAATTAACATTAGGCATTACCAGCAAAGCACCTATGGCCACTGTCTTGTTGTGCCAATGTATGGTGACGATGAACAATTATGCTCATTACAATATATCTTTGAAAACAAAAATACTGGCAAGTTTGAGAAGAGATTTCTAGCTGGCGGCAAAAAAGGTTATTGCGTTTTGGGCGATTCAAACAAGAATCAACGCATTTGGGTTGGTGAGGGTTATGCCACTGGATATAGCTTACATATGGCAAATGATGATGCTGTCGTCGTTGCCTTCGATTGTGGAAATTTAGAACCTGTAGCAACGCACTTTTGCGAGACTCACCAAAACAAGCAAATAATTATTGCCGCTGATAACGATCACTTAAACGCCAAAAATCCAGGTTTAAGCAAAGCTAAGTCTATCGCTGACAAGCTGGCCATACCTTACGTCTACCCATCATTTGATGCTAACGACACTGGATCTGACTTTAATGATATTCACAAAGCCAATGGCATAGAAGCTGTTAAGCAAGAATTATCAAATCTGATTTGGCCTGATATTGATAAAGTAGTTGAATCTGCATCGCGCATGGATCAGTCAATGCTGGCGATCAGGAAAAAATATCTAGCAAAAGCTTGCCAAGTTTCTATGAAAGATTTTGAGCAATTGGTAAAACAGGCAAGGCGTAATGATAAAGAAAAATCTGAGCACAAAGGAAGACCGTACGCGGTTGATGTTAAACCCTATCATAATGCAGTTGATGGCCATTTATTAGCTAATGAGATTAAATCACTGCTGAGAAAATATCTCTATCTACCTGACCATGCTGATACAGCAATTACACTTTGGATTATGTCTAGCTATTTGTACAACAACTTTCGCATTTTCCCCCGTCTATTACTGACATCACCGGAGAAGGGTTGTGGTAAGACGACGACAATGGAGCTGATAGGTGCTTTAGTCAATAAGCCCATTCAATGCAGTAACGCAACTGTGTCCTCTATCTTTCGCAGTATCGAACTGTGGAAACCAACACTATTAATTGATGAGGCAGATACGTTCATCAAAAATAATGACGAATTGAGAGGCATTTTAAATAGTGGTCACACGAAGTCCGGGGCGCATGTGCTTAGAACTGTTGGCGATAATCATGAACCTAAGGAGTTTTCGACTTGGGCACCCATGCTAATTGCTATGATTAAACTACCCGCGTCAACCTTAGTTGATCGCAGTATTGTCATTGAATTACAAAGAAAATTGTCCGATTACAAACTCACGCCTATGCCAATCGAGCCATGGAATGACTTTAGCGTCATTAGGTCCAAGATTAAGCGGTTTTGTGATGATAATTCTGATTTAGCTAATTATTTCATGCCTGAGCAAGTGCCAAGCCACAACAACGAACGCACACGCAATAACTGGATGCCACTTCTCGCAGTGGCAAATGCATTAGGTGATGATTGGACAGATAAAGCAAGAATCGCGTTTGATTCCATTGGTAATCCAAAGACCGCTAGTGAAGAAATTGGATATGAGATTCTTAGCGATATCAAAAGTGTTTTTGATGATAAAGGCTATGATCGTATCGCCACCAAAGACCTAATTAGCGCTCTTTGTGAAATTGAAGATGCACCCTGGGCAAGCTGGAACTATGGCAGATCTCTCAGCCCACGGTCGTTATCAAAATTACTGACTCCGTATCAAATCGCCCCGAAAAATTTAAAGATTGATTACAAACAATCCAAGGGTTATGCAAAAAGTATGTTTACTGACTCCTGGCAGCGGTATCTGAAAAAAAATGAAAAAGAAATAAGCATACACCCTAAATTACCGGTAGCATCGGTAGCCTTGCCTTCATTGGCATGCTTCAAACCCAATGATACCAATGGTTTCAGTGGGGCTACCGATACTACCGATTTTACCGGTAATTCAGAGGGTGCCGCACATTTTTCTCAAGATAATATTTGTCGATACAAAGTTTGAACGGGGGAAAAACATGAATGCAATAAATCTACTACATGAGCTTCAAAATCAAGGTGTTTACTTAGCATGGCGTGGTGGCGATTTTTTGGATGTCGAAGCCAAGTATCAAATTGCACCTAGTACACTAGAAATAATTAAGTCCAACAAGCTTGTCTTGATCGGTGAGTTGCAAAAAAGGGTTTATCACGGCTTTACCATTGAGCAATTGAAGACATCTGCTAATGAAGAGGATTGGCAGCGCTTGTCAGGCAATAATGAAGCTTTGGCAAGCTACGCCTTGAGTCTGAAAGACAGCTTATTGATCAAATCGGGTAAGAAACCATCACGGTGGACTCAAGCAAGCAGATGCCGTCAATGTGGCGACATCAAGTTGTGGGATGGCTGTCCGTCTTATGTTTTGGCCTGTCCATTTTGTAATCACAAAAATCTGTATGAGGAACAGTAATGACAACAAACCAACTCGCAGCCAAGGTTATCAGCGCATACAGCAATATTGATGAAATGGCTAATGATAAAATCATCATATCAATCTTTCATAATCGCGGGGTTCAGGTTACACCCCCATTAATATCAATAATTCAAAAATGTATTAAATTCAACAAAGGAGAAAAATATGACTAATGAAATTAAATATAATTCTGCTTACCACCCACAAGAGGTTACCAGAATAATCGGTGAGGATAACTTGCTGAATGATGAGTTAGCACAAGCACTTGATATCAGTTTGGACATGCTAAATCAATGGAAGAAAGATTACCCAGAGTTTGATGATGCAGTGCAAATTGGCCTGGCCAAGATGTGTTGCAAACTTGATCGGCAACTCAACGCACAAATTAACAGACCAAATCAATCGTTTGACCATGACTCATGGAGTGCAAAGTATGAGGAGTGTGGCCGACAAATTAATGAGGCGCTCAGTCCTGAAGACAGAATGCTTCTCGGTTAATCAATATGCCAAATATGCCGTGATCTAGGCTGCGGCATTCATCATCGGAGAAAAAAATGCACCCAACTGAAAAGAAGCTTCAATTCGTAGAGCTAAGATCGAGCGGCATGAGCTATCGCGACATCGGCAAAAAACTTGGCGTTAATCCCAAAGCTTTGGTCGATTGGCATGGCGAATTTAAACAAGAAATTGCTAACCTCAAAAAAGAGAAGCTCAATGAATTGTACAACAACTACTATATGACGCGTGAGGCCAGGATCAAAAGTCTTGGTGAGACGCTAAAAAAAGTTGACAATGAAATAGAGAAGATTGATTTTGAAGAAGTACCACCTGAAAAGCTACTCGAGCTGAAACTAAAATATACACAGGCATTAAAAGCAGAGTATTTACCCACCAGCGACGCACACCGAATGGGCAATGTCGTTAATGCACAGCAGATGATGATGGCATTTTGCGATCTGTTATCCCGGTTGCAGCTAGGTGAGATCAGCCAAGATCAAGCTACTAAAGAGCAAAGCATCTTAACCAGCATATTCAACACTGAAATTGGTATCAAGGTGGAAGCACTGACCAAAACAATTGAACAGGTCAAAGATGCTAATAATAGCTAATTTAAGCCCGATAGACGGGCTTTTATCTGCCCACATACACCCCCATGATAATCTAATATCGTTGGTTATATAGCTTTTAATGGGTTCTTAATGTGTGTGGCTTATCAGCGGGTGGCAGGCAAAACACTTGCCGGATGACGATGGATGACAGCTTGATTAAATATCTTAGAAACATTGTAAAGGGCATTAGTAATGTTTTGTATAGAAAAAACAGCAGCCACAAAAGCAAGACAACGGAAAAATAAAGAGTTGCAAGTTGATATACAATTAACAATAAAGGAGGCAGCAGTAGGATCTGTACGCCTATTTTCAGAGTAATTCTTTTTGTTAATCGGACTATTACGATTTAATTCTAAATTTTTTTCTGTACCCTCCAAAATTAACGGGTAAGTCGAAGAATCATTAGGATCACTAGAATCATCGAGATATCTGTCATACTCTATTGATTTTACTTCCTCAGCAAAGGAAGCTCTTTTTTGAAGCGCAGAAAACTTGTTGGGTTCTGGATTATTAATATTATTTAATATCTTCAACAGATCTATATCTAATCTGTCCCTAAAAAATGACTTTAGGCAACATACCTTTTTAATATTTTCTTTTTCTTCTATCTCAGTCCAATGTTTATCTATTAAATAAATGGCTTTAATACCTGCATTTTGAGCATTACCTATGAAAGTTCTAGCATCTGAAAAGTCGTCGGCATGACATAAGCGATAACCAGAAGTCACGAGTGTTTTCATTGCTTCAAGATCTACATCTTCCCTGGGATATTCTTTGTCACAAAATCCCTTGCTAGATTCAATCTCATCAAGCATACGCTCTAAATCAAGAATTTTTTGGTAAAGTTTAGCTTTATTGCGCAAAATTGACATAAAGAAGTCCTTTTCTTAAAATTAACTATAAAATTAACTATAAAATATCTAATTTGATAAGATATTTCATGATAGTAACATAAGACTTAATGATAAATCAAAACAAATAAAAACCCATCATTGACAATCGTGCTACATAACAATAGCATTTGGGTGTGCTGATTCATTCAGCGCTGGGCGTAGTAACCCGAAAACCAAGGTGCGAATAAAGTGCCTAACAAGTATTTTGTTCGTTTTCCCTATGGCAGTCTATATTGGGCAGCTTTTTGCTGGCCGATACCTTGGTTCGGTTTACTACCCCTCTTTAGGCTGCCACCATTGTAGAGTAGTAACTGCAAGTGGCAGCATCACTTTAACCAAGGAGATGCTATCATGAAAAATCTAAGCAATACTGAGTCTAATCTATTGAAGCAACGAGTCATCGATGCTCTGCAATCTGGCCTTAACCGAAAACTAACCACTGATGAAATTGAGATGATTAATGATTTTGAATCTATTGATCGTTTGTGTTTTTCTATCAATGCCGATAGCGACAAGTTTTCTGTCATCACCGCTGGATCATACATCCAAACGGCCAAATCAGTGTCGGATGGTAAAACCAGGAAAAGGCTGTGCAATCGACCGCTGGTTGTGCAAGATTTTGAGTAATGATCTTACTGCAATGTGGAGCTGTGATGGCTCCATATTTTTTTGTGGTTACTAATTTGGGGATTTACGAAATAAAATGACTTACTGAGGACTTACATAATTTAATTAATTTTGAGTTTGATAGATATATTGTTGTAACCCATTGAAAAATATGGTGGCTATGGGTGGACTTGAACCACCGACCCCAGCATTATGAATGCTGTGCTCTAACCAGCTGAGCTACATAGCCAACGGGGCGGGATTATCCTGGAATAAAAGATGGAAGTCAAGGGTTTGAACTGCCGAGGTTTGTTGCTATACTGGGGTTTATACAAAACTTCTCAATGTCTTTATATTTTAGTCAGTTATGTCCCAAAATTCTTCACTGAATCGCCATAGGCGATCTTCAAAATTTTCTTCTCGTGATACCCGTGCTCATCATGCCGCTGAGGGGGAGTCGTTGTCATCGAAGATGAAAGGTTTTGCAAAACCTCTTATCGAATTGCAGCAACAACGTGAGGAGCTGGCTTTACAAATTAAAAAGGCGAAAGCCAAACTACAGTTTGCTGCATCCAGTGAGCCAATGCGTGAGTATGTTTTGGATTTGCTAAAAAAAGATTTGCAAATGTCACTTCAGCTTAGTCAACAGCTGATGAGTCATCCTTAGCATCATAATGGCTTTGAGGATTAACAGGCCTATGCTAGGATTGCCCTCATCATGATATTCTAAGACGAAAACTATCCAATGCTAGATCCTAAGTTACTCCGTGCTGATCTTAATTCTGTGGCTACCGCATTGAGACGTCGTGACTTTACTGTTGATCAAGATTTTTTCATACAAGCAGAACAGCGGCGTAAGGCGTTGCAAATGGAAACACAAGATTTGCAGCAAGAACGTAATAAGCGTTCAAAAGCCATTGGTCAGGCAAAAGCGCAAGGCAAAGATGTGGCGTCTTTATTAGCGCATGTTGGTGACATTAGTGATCAGCTTAAAACGGCAGAACATCAATTAGACACATTGCAAAAAACAATAAAAGATGCGCAATTACATCTGCCAAATTTACTTGATGATGGTGTGCCTGATGGCCGAGATGAGTCTGACAATCAAGAAGTGCGTCGTTGGGGTGAATTGCCGGTATTTGATTTTGAACCCAAAGATCATGTCACTCTAGGTGAAGACCTGCTAGGATTAGATTTTGATTTGGCTGCGGAGCTATCTGGTAGCCGCTTTGCAGTGATGCGCGGAGATATTGCCAAGTTACACCGAGCTTTGATCCAATTGATGCTTGACACACATACAGAACGACATGGTTATCAAGAAATGTATGTGCCATATTTGGTTAAGTCTGACTGCTTCTATGGTACGGGACAATTACCAAAATTTGCCGAAGACTTTTTTCACACGCAAGGCGACCGTGATTTGAGTTTGATTTCGACGGCTGAAATTTCATTAACTAACACTGCGGCAGGCCAAATTTTTGATGCGAACCAATTGCCAATGCGGTTAACAGCGCATACGCCATGTTTCCGTAGTGAAGCGGGTTCCTACGGTCGTGATACCCGTGGATTGATTCGGCAGCATCAATTTGAAAAAGTGGAGCTGGTCCAGTTGGTTAAGCCTCAAGATTCTGCACAGGCGCTGGAGGAATTGACTGGCCATGCTGAAACTATTCTACAAAAACTTGAATTGCCATATCGCGTTATGGTGTTATGTGCGGGTGATACGGGATTCTCGGCGAGTAAAACATATGACTTAGAAGTCTGGTTGCCCGGTCAAAGCCAGTATCGTGAAATTTCATCGTGCAGTAATTGTAAGGATTTTCAAGCGAGACGTATGCAGGCTCGTTGGCGCAATCCTGAATCAGGTAAGCCAGAGCTATTACACACACTAAATGGCTCAGGGTTGGCCGCAGGTCGCGCATTAATTGCCGTGATTGAAAACTATCAACAGAAGGATGGTAGTATCCGCATACCCAATGTATTACAGCCTTATATGGGCAAAGAAATCATTCAAAGGAGAGCGTAATGGGCTTTTTAACAGGTAAAAAAATCTTGGTCACTGGTTTAATGAGTAACCGCTCAATTGCGGCAGGTATTGCTGAAGCTTTGCATCGAGAGGGGGCTGAGTTGGCTTTTACCTATGTTAATGAGGATTTTAAAGACCGTGTGACCAAACTTGCTGCTGCGTATAATCCGGTTGCAGTTTTGCCTTGTGATGTGGCTTCTGATGAACAGATTGACCAAGTTTTCTCCGAGCTGGCTAATCATTGGGATGGTCTCGATGGTATCATCCATGCCATTGCTTTCGCGCCGTCTGATCAGTTGGGTGGGGATTTTATTGACCAAGTAAACCGTGATGGGTTTAAGGTTGCACATGATATTAGTGCCTATAGTTTATGTGCATTAGCGAAAGCTGGGCGAAAAATGATGACAGGGCGAAATGCTTCGATTACTGCATTGACCTACCTAGGGTCTGAAAAAGCAGTGTGTAATTACAATACAATGGGTTTGGCTAAAGCAAGTCTTGAAGCGGCTGTGCGCTATGCAGCACAAAGCTTAGGTCCTGAAGGGACTCGTGTCAATGCAATCTCAGCTGGACCAATTCGCACTTTGGCGGCTTCGGGTATCCAGGGGTTTCGCAAAATGCTCGATCACAATGCGAGTGTTGCGCCATTAAAGCGCAATGTGACCATTGAGGAAGTTGGAAATGTTGCTGCATTTTTAGAGTCAGACCTCGCCTCCGCCATTACCGGTGAAGTTATCTATGTTGACTGTGGATTCAGCATCGTGGGTGTGCCAACATTAGATGAGTAATCAATGGTTCGTCTGAACCATTCTATTCGCCAAGACATGATTGCGCAGCGTCAATCGCTAACTGCTGCGCAGGTTTCTCAAGCTGCGGATCAGTTGTGTTTGCTCGTGCAATCACAACAAGATATTGCTCAGGCATGTCATATCGCAGTTTATTTGCCTGTGGGTAATGAGTTAGACCTCACGCCGACCATTCAATGGTTGTGGCAGCAAAATAAAGCGTGTTATTTGCCAATATTGCATCGATATCGCCAAGGTCACTTATGGTTTGCACCTTATACACAAGATAGCCCGTTGCGAGGCAATCGTTATGGTATTTTGGAACCTTGTGTTGAGCCCCATCATTTTCTTGCACCCTGGGAACTTGATTTAGTTTTGTTGCCCGTGGTGGCTTTTGATCGGGTGGGTAATCGTCTGGGCATGGGCGGTGGTTACTATGATCGCAGTTTTGTTTTTTGTGGCGACTATCCAAGGCGTATTGGCTGCGCATATGACTTCCAAAAGGTAGAGCAGTTGGCAGCTCAACCTTGGGATGTGGCCTTGCACTCAGTGATTTGTTGCTAGAGCAGTGGCATAGAGAAAGTATATGAGCTGGATGGTGCTTTGGCCAAACACCAAATGTCAACACGCTTGATACCCGAGTGCTTCAAGGCTTTGCTGATGTTATTTATTGTTGCGCCAGTGGTGGTGACATCATCAACTAACGCAATGTGCTGATACGCATTTTTACGGACGTGGAAAGCTGCCTTGAGATTCTGTCGTCGTTCTCTGGCACCAAGGCTAACTTGTGCCTGCGTATGTCGTGTGCGTCGACATAATTTTTTTGTATGGGGACAAGCGAGCAGTTGGGATAAGCCATCAACAATCAATTGCGCTTGATTAAAGCCTCGAGACCACAAACGATAATGATGCATGGGCACAGCAAGTATTGCTTGTGGTAATTGAATAGCCTGCTGTTGCAGATATTGTGCTAGTAGGTGGCTTAGTGTATTGCCTGCAGCTAAATTCTGTTGGAATTTAAACTGCTGGATTAATGTTGAGATAAGGCCCTGATAATCAAATGCGGCCAATAGCTGATCGAAGTAGGGTGGTTTTTTAAGGCACTGACCACAGAGTGATGCTTTGCTTTCCAGCGTGATACCACAACGCTGGCAGTAATCGGCCCTTCGCCAAGGTAATGCTTGTTGGCAGCTGGCACATAAGCTATAGTCTAATTCCGTGGGGTATTTACACATTAAGCAGTGTGATTGCAGTAAGTATTTTAGCATGGGTGATTCGTCCGTGATGGGATGGTGTATTCAATTCATTAAATAGATCAAGTGGCTTCCCTTCTCATCTGGAGGGAAATGATAGCCTATTTTTTAAGGTGTTTCTGCCAGTTCCTTGTTTGCGCTGAGGTACTTACGCCATCAATAAACTTAGACTATCTGCCGCAATTTTCAGTGTTTGGTCTTCAGCACGGTTTTCATCCGTTGCATAAGTCAATGGGGCCACTTCAACCATATCCCCACCGCCAATCATAAAATATTTTTTCAGCATTTGAATGATCTCAAAAACTTGTTCTGGTTCTAAGCCGTTGGGTTCTGGCGTGCCAGTTGCGCTGACATAGCGTGCATCAATGGCATCGATATCGAAGCTGATATACAGCGTTTCAATTTGAGCTTTTTGCAGTTGTGCTATGATTTTTTCAGTGATTGTTTTTGCTGACATTATTTGTATTTCTTTAGCCCAATATTGCGTAATACCATGACGTTGCTGCCAGTAATTTTTATCTTTAGCACTGGCTCGAATGCCGATTTGGATCAAATCACTAGGTTGATTGAGATAAGGCAAAATATGATAAGCCCAAGAGCCAAAACATAAATCAATGCCTAGCCGATCGACTAATAAATCGGTATGCGCATCAAAATGGATGACGGCCGCTTTTTTATGTTGCTGTTTCTGTGCTTGAAGAAAAGCTTTGACCAGTGGATAGCTCACGGAGTGATCACCGCCAATACTGAAAAGCCTGTGCTGGGGGTATTGTTGGTGTATGTGATGGCAGACAGCTTCTGTAATTGATAAGGGACTGACTGGCAAGTGATGATTTTTATCACCATAGAGTGCTTGGCGGCAGCTTTTTATCGTGTCTTGATTCAGGTACTTATCATGTAAAAGATGTGGGATAACACGGACGTCACCGATATCTAAATAGTCTTGTTTTGGATGTCTTTTCTGCACTGCACGACGGACAAATAAGGGCCCCCAATTCGCGCCGCGTAAAATACCACCGCCCGTATCAGAACAGATACCCATCAGTAAATTGTGGTGTTGCTTGATGGCCTGTAGGCTATGTTGCCAAGCAATCCTCGGGTCTTGTTGTGGATAAAGGCATTGCTGCAAACGTTGGCGATGTTTTTTGCCCGTATGGACTGTATATACGCCTTCACCAGGTGGGCATAATAGGGTATGCAGCTGATTTGTTGACATATCGATTTGTATGTTTTGTGCGTGTTATATAGGCAGTTTACTCGCTCAATTTGTTATTGAACAGCATTTTATAAGCGTTAAACCCGGTGGCGTAAGTCCAGGCTCTTTGCGACTGGGGTTTCCAAAGCAACTGTCTTGAGTAAGTTTATAAATTTAATCATCAGTACTGTCTTGCCGGCGAAGTCAAATTAGGAAATAAAAATACCACGATCGTCGTGAACCCGTGGACTTTTATCTGTGGTTTTTGTGCTGTATGTGAGAGGTAATGAGTTATCTCTATGCCATGACTCTTTTAGCGTCGGCCCCAGGAACTTCTTGAGCGAGCCTGGGTAATAAATAACCGGGTAGCTGACCATGTAATTTTTTGAGTAGTTGTCTTGCTTCTTGCATTGAGACATCAAAATGTGCGGTATTCTGGACTTTATCGGGTAAGTGTAGGTAATAGGGCAAGACGCCGAATGCAAATAATTTCTTATTGAGATCAAGCTGTGCTGAGACGGTGTCATTGATGCCTTTTAACAATACCGCTTGATTAAGCAGCGATACATTGGCGTCGATGAGTTTTTTTAAGGCCTGACAGACCTCGTTATTCAGTTCATTGGCATGGTTGCTGTGAACGACAAGGGCAGTGGATAACCGCGACTGCATGAGCAGTTCGCACAGGGTTGTCGTTACTCGGCTGGGTAATACAATCGGCAGCCGAGTATGAATTCGTAGACGTGTCACATGCGCAATACCTTCGATTTGAGTCAGCAGTGCTTCAAGATGGCGGTCTTTTAAGACCAAAGGGTCGCCACCACTAAGAATAACTTCCTCAATAGATTGGTCATTAGCAATATAATCGATCGCTTGCTGCCACTGTGTGCTATTCGGTACATTGTCGGCATAGGGGAAATGCCGGCGAAAACAATAGCGACAATGAATGGCGCAAGCTCCTGTCGCAATCAATAAAACACGGCCGTGGTATTTGTGTAACAACCCTGGTATTGGGTTAGCTTGCTGTTCTTGTAGTGGGTCAGTGATAAACCCTGGGTGCGCGTTAAGTTCTAAATCCAACGGTAAAATTTGTTTGAGTAACGGATCGTGTGTGTCACCAGGTTTCATGCGTTGAAGAAAGCTCGGTGTGACTTTCAATGGAAATAGTTTTGTTGCTCGCGTCGCTGCAGGTAGTAAGCGGTGGTCTAACGCAAGCGCTGCCAATAGTTTTTCTGGGTCTGTGATCGCTTGAGATAGCTCAACTTGCCAGGTTTCCTTAGTCATCGCCAAACCAACAGTTAAGTTGATGGCTGAGTTCATCTAATCCTGTTTTCTTGAGCGCAGAAAAGCATTGCACGCTGGGCTGTAGTGGTGCTAAATGACGGATATATTGTTTAACTTTTATAAGGGTGTGCTGTTGTTGGTTGCGGCTAAGTTTATCGGCTTTCGTGAGCAAAATATGTGTCGGCAATTCACTGCGAGTTGCCCATCCTAACATTTGTTGATCAAAGTCTTTTAAGGGGTGGCGGCAGTCCATTAATAAAATCAAACCGGTTAAGCAGTGTCGACGTTGCAGGTAGTCCTCTAGGGTTTGCTGCCAGCGTTGCTTCATGCTCGTGCTAACCTTGGCATAACCATAGCCAGGTAAGTCAACTAAACGGCGTTTAGCATCGAGTTGGAATAAATTAATCAGCTGCGTTCGTCCTGGAGTCTTGCTGGTGCGAGCTAAGTTCTTTTGTTGGGTCAGTGCATTTAAGGCGCTGGATTTCCCTGCGTTCGAGCGACCAGCAAAAGCAATTTCAATGCCATTGTCCTCGGGAAGCTGTGCTAACTGTGCTGCACTGGTTAAAAATTTCGTTTGATGATAATTCACGATTGATACTTGCTTTCTGAGGTTGTTATAATTGACGTCTTATTAGCGATATAGCTTGTTTTTTGGAGTGAGGCTATGCGATTACTATCTGTCTTATTGTTAAGTTTTCTTGCTGCCACCGCTTTTGCGCGATCATTTACCGAAGGTAAAGATTATATCAAACTTTCATCCCCATTGGCATCAGAGCTTAAAGCGCCAAAGGGGAAAGTTCAGGTGTTGGAGTTTTTTAGCTATGCCTGTCCCCATTGTTTTGAGTTGGAACCATTTATTCATCAATGGTTAAAACACAAGCCGTCATATGTTGAATTCAAGCAGATTCCAGTCGGGTTTGGTATGCCGGCTTATACCGCTTTGGCGAAAGCTTTTTATATCGCCCAAGCCAAAGGCAAGTTACCTTATTATACACAAGCGCTATTTCAGGCCATTCATGTCCATCATGAACAATTATTTGACCAAGCGGCTCTGGCGCACTTTTTCTCAAGGCAGAAGGGACAGCATCAGATGCCGAAAAAAACATTTAATCGTTTGTATGATAGCTTTTCAGTTCACAACCAGTTGACGCAAAGCGATCAGATCGTCAGGCAGCTAAAAATTACGGGGGTGCCCACGCTGATTATCAATGGTGAATATCAGACCGGTCCAATGCAGGTGGCAAATCACCACAAATTAATGGAAGTAGTTAAGTTTTTGGTTAAACAGATTCACCATCATTCTTAATAAAAAACACTATTTTTTTTCTTGATATTATTTTACTATGGCAAAAAAATAATTAAGAAAAAATTATGTTTTTAAAACCAAAAAAACTTGGCGTAAAGATGGCCTTGCTGATTGCGGGAGCGATGACGCTATCGGCTGTTCATGAAGCGACTGCCTCGCAGTTGTTGGGGGTGCAGAACTATAATGCAGCTGGGTATTTGTTGGGCTATAGCGATGGTGCTGGCCTGTTGCGCACCAGTAATCACTTGGCCATTGGTGGCGCTTTACGCGATGCAACGGATGCCTTGAGTCAACAAATGGCTCATCAGTATAACCAGTTTGGTCAATTGTCGGTGATCAAGCCAATGGATGCCAGTGATGTTGTTGGGCATGTGATAGAGGGTACTGACGCCGCAAAGCCAGTCAGCTATTCTTATGATGCTGATCATCGCCTGAGCGCTGTGACGCAAGGTGATAATCGTATTGCCTATACCTATTACCCTGGTGGTTCGGTCAAGACCATCCAGTATCTACGGGGTGGTCAGGTAGTCTATCAAATCACCAAAACCTATGATCCCCTAACCGGGCGATTGAGTTCGCAGGTAGGTCAAGAGGGTCAGCAGCTGAATCGGGTTGATTACGAGTATGATCACACCAGTGGTGTTCTGCAGAGTATACGATTAATTAATCATGGCAAGACGACTCAAATTAACTATAAATATGATGGTAATCAACGGTTGGTGGAAGTCCAACGCCCAGAAGGCTTAAATACCTATTATGGCTATGGACCCTTAGGGCGTTTATCCGTGATGCAAATTGGTGGTCAGGTATTGGGCGATGGTTTGGGTCAATTAACGGATCACTATGCCTATAATAATGCGGGTAATTTGCGCTCAGTGACGGTGACGAATCAAGATAAACACCCTGGGACGGCGACTTATGAGTATACGTATAATGCGGCGAACCAATTAACAAAATTTGTTGCCAGTGGGTCATCACAATTATTTCCAACGACGGCCACGGGGTTACCCATGGCTGAACGCGACTATGGTTACCAACTCAACGGTGGGTTAGCGTGGGTTAAGACAGAGAGTGTGAATGCGAGTGGTCATCGCTATACGGATGATATGGCACGATATGAGTATAGTCCGAACTACCCTGATCGTTTGTTACGTATTAGCCATAGTAATCAGGCATTGCAAAATGATGCAGATGGGCAGGCGAACAACCCCAGTCGCTCAATCTATGAATATGATAAAAATGGCAACATGATTGCGACGCCTCGTGGTGGCGTGCTGAAGTACAATGCCCTAAACCAGATGGTTGAGTACATGAGTCCAGCCCCGAGTGATCCATCCAAGGCGGTTAAGATTACCTATGGCTATAACCCGTATGGCTTACTGGCAAGTGAGCGCTCAATGCTGGGTGAAGGCACGCCCTGCCAGCAAACAGCGAATGGCTGCGTAGTTTATAACTATTACGATGGTCACCATTTGGTTGAGCAGGCTCAAGAAAAAGCCGGTGGTCAAGGATTAACATATTCACATTATTTGCCGGGCGTGGTGAATGTTACCAGCGACGGGGTGCAATATTTGTATCATAATCAACAGGGGAGTGTTGTGGCGACCAGTCGATCCACGGTGATTGGCCATATTTATCGTTATAGTCCTTATGGTTTGATGACAGATGTGTTGCATGCGAGCAATGAGCAGCGGGTTAGTAATATATCGCCGAGTGCTTCACGCCAGGTGTTGTCTATTGCGGACAATCATTTTGGTTATACGGGTCAGCAACAAGATCCGAGTTCACATTTGATGATGTTAGGGTATTACCGTGGTTATAATCCGCTGATAGCGGCGTTTTTAAAGCATGATACGTTGACGGCATTTAGCCGGTTGAATACACGCAATGGATTTGAATATGCCAGTGACAACCCGTTAATGTTTGTTGATCCGACTGGCCACTTTAGTTGGAGGGTATTTTCTATTGGGGTAGGCGAGTTTGCTGCTGGATTTACCTTGAATGCTGTGACGTTGGGCTCTGCATCACCGATTGCCAATATGATTATGCAACAAGGTGTTAGTTCGATGGCGACAGGTGCGGCGACGACTAAGAATACGACGGACGCAGTTAAGGATGATCTGAATTCGCAGGGGTATGGTTCTGACATTAGTAAGGGATCATGGTGGAGCGGCACGGGTCAATCGATGGCGCCGGGATATGGTGCGTATTACCAAGGGAAGCATGCGGTGTATAATTTTAAACATGGGCATGGTAATGGGGCAATGATTACTGCGGGTGTTTTTCAGTTAATGGGTGCAACAACGAATGCTGCCACGACACTTGTGGCTGCCTATGGTCTAACGGCTTATTTCTCTGATGCGGTGGCAGGGAGTGAATTTTCTAGGGGGCTAAATGCCAGGAGCATCCAAGCGTCACAATCAATTAATGAGAGTTCGGTTGTTGAAGGTGTTAACGCCAAGCTTCAGTGGTTAAAACGATCAGAACCTATTACTGAAAATCCAAACCCTACTCGAGCCACTGCGCCTGTTGATGAAAAGACGGCTCTCCTGAATCAAAACCCACCTGCTGGTGCAGCTGATGGGAATGTTCAGGCTACTACGGCGGAAAGTTCTGCTGGTGGTGATGGTGCCGGCGGCAATGAACCTGATCAAGCTGGTAGTGTCAATGGCAATAATTCAGAAGTCAAACAAGGCCTTAGTCGTGAAGATGAAGAATTTGTCGAAAATCTTTTTAATGATGATCCAGCACCTGCAACGACAGATCCTTCACCGCAACCTGTTGCTGATCCTGTGTCAACAACAGATCAGACTGTTCCAGCTGAAGGTGCAGAGTCTGGAAGAGAAGGCGCTGCAACCCCAGATGCAGTGCCTCCTCCTCAAGCACCAACTAATGAGGAGCCTGTGCCTCCTCCACCGGCCTAACAGGGTGCACTAGGCTGTTGATTGATATGTCACTAAATCACGATCCCTGCTGAAGCGGGGATTAGTCTGTGCAGCACGGACATTTTTTGAGTGGCGGATGAAGTCCAGTTAGATATTTATTCAGCAGAGCAGTCTTTGCACTAGCTAGATCTCAGGGTATGATTGTCAAAA
Source organism: Gammaproteobacteria bacterium (assembly GCA_965662575.1). GTDB lineage: Bacteria > Pseudomonadota > Gammaproteobacteria > Francisellales > CACEW01 > CBFIHN01. The sequence goes on along the minus strand of CBFIHN010000009.1, from coordinate 28,833 downwards.
TATCCTTGACTCAGCTAATGCAATTGTTGTTTTTGGGCTTATGTCTACGGCGCTTACGGTGTGTCGTAACAGAACCTAATATTTAACAAGCCTATCTAATTGTGTGAGTTGAGTCTAACTGCTTCAGCAGGAGATCGCACGATGAAACGTCGACTACGTACTGTTTGGTCCCCGATTATCGGGGTGGCTATTTTGACCCTGGGGAATGGTTTTTTTGTCACGCTGAGCAGTTTGCAAATTAAACAAAGTGGGTATTCAACTTTTATTGTTGGTGTGGTGGCAGCAGCTTATTTTGTTGGGTTGCTGGTGGGCGCCTGGTGTTCACAAAAATTAATCATGCGTGTAGGCCATATTCGTGCCTATTGTGTCTTTGCTAGTCTAATCGCGATGAGTAGTTTGTTGCAGGGTGTCTTTGTCTCTCCCTGGATTTGGATTGTACTGCGTTTTATTTGTGGTTATGGCTTGGCTGCGCTGTTTATTATTATTGAAGGTTGGATTATGGCGCGTGGCACGCCAAAAAGTCGTGGCCGGATGTTGGGTATTTATTTGTTTGTTTATTATATCGCACAGGCATTAGGTCAGTGGTTGTTAAATTTGCCTTATCAGAATGAGTTACAAGCCTTTTGCTTGGTGAGTGTGCTAGCCAGTTTGTCGATTTTACCGATGTGTATGACACGCTTTCGCGCACCGAGCCCACACCAGCCAGAAGCGGCAGCGCCTTGGCAGTTCTTCAATTTGGCGCCATTAGGCTTAGTTGGTGGTTTGGTTGCTGGGTTGCTGTTGGGTGTTATTTATGCTGTGCTGCCGGTATTTTTTAATAGCTTAGATCTGGGACGCGCTGCGGTTGCCAATTTAATGTTAATCACCATTTTGGGTGGTGCATTATTGCAACTGCCGATTGGTAAGTTATCCGATATTGTTGATCGCAGGAAATTGATTTTTTTTATTGCTTTGGCCTTAGTGATCTTGTCGTTATTATTAGTTGCTTTTGTTAATGATTATTGGGCCTTAATGGGATTAAGTTTTTTATTGGGCGGTTTTAGTTTTGCCTTGTATCCCGTTTGTATTAGTCATGTCTCTGACTATGTGAAGCAAAATAAGATGGTTTCGGCGATTGGTGCCATTACCTTGGTGTATGGTTTAGGATCTGCCTTAGGCCCTTTAATTGTCCCGCTATTTATGAGTTTGCTCACCGCGAGTGGTCTTTTTATCTACTTTGTTGTGGTGTGTGCGGCATTGGCAATATATACTTTTTGGCGTTTGCGCCAGCGCCCAACACAGCACCATGATGATAAAGGCGATTTTGTGAATACGGTGCCGGTGACTGCTGTCTCCAATGAAGCGCAATTGATGGATGAACACGCCTCATGCTGACAGCAGAAAAAAAGCCCAGACTGTTTTTGATCTTTCTTGCGTTATTGAGTGCTTTTGCGCCTTTTTCAACAGATATCTATTTGGCCTCAATGCCAACGATTGGTCGGGTCTTTCAGTCGAGCATCGATCAGGTGCAATTAACTCTTGCCTTGTTTTTTGTCAGCTTTGCCGTCGGTCAATTGGTTTGGGGACCGTTATCTGATCGCATAGGGCGGCGGCCAGTTATTTTCCTTGGCGCGATGATTTTTTTTATTGCCTCTTTGTGGTGTGCCTTGAGTCCGACTATTGAGTGGTTAATTCTTGCTCGCGTGTTTCAAGGTTTTGGCGCGTGCGCTGGTATTGTGATGTCTGTGGCGATTATTCGTGATAGCTATCAAGGTCATTCATCAATGTCAGACGTGCTGGCAACGATTATGAGTATCACCATGATTGCACCCATGATTGCACCAGTGATTGGAAGTTATTTGCTTGTCCATATTAATTGGCAAGCCAATTTTTATTTTTTAGCTGGCTATGGTTTGCTATTGCTTGTGTGTACTTATTGCTTTGAGGAAACTTACCCCAAGGTTCAACGTCAGCCGTTGCCAATGGGTCAATTATGGTTCTACTATCGTCAACAGTTTTTTCATTGGCCATTTTTATTGTCTACCCTAGCGGTTTGTGCCAGCTTTGGTGTGCTATTTAGTTTTATTTCTTCGGCCTCATATATCTACATCACTATTTATCATTTGCAGCCAACAACGTTTGCTTATTTGTTTATGCTAAATGCGTCGTCTTTGATTATCACCAGTCGATCACTAAAATACATAACACAATGGATTGCCGAGCCGTTATTAATTGCCATTGCCGTGGGTATGATGACGACTGCGTCGTTGTTGATGCTTGTTGTATTGCACTTTGATTCAGGGCACTTATATTTGATTATCATTCCTGCTTTTTTTGCAATGATTGGTTTTGGTTTGGCTTATCCAGGCATGATGGGGTTGGTGTTATCACATGTTGTTCAATTTAATGGCCTGGCCTCTTCTTTGGTCGGCACTTGCCGCTTCTTAGCCGCCGCTTTTGTTGGTATCGGTATCGGTGCGGTACTAGCGGATTCAGCCATGCCCTTGGCGGTTTTTATGAGTGTCTCAGCTGGTGCCTGTGTGGTGTTTTTATTACTGTATCGACGTGCGGTTTTCCAAATGAGGTAGTGATGCTTGCCATGATTTAATGCAGTCTTGATAGCTATCCGCTGCAGGAAGCCAACGTAGGCGGGATATCAGTTGGTTATCTTTCTGTTTGCTGTGTTGATAATGGCAAAACATGGCAGGATGGCTGAGGTTGCTTTGTGTTTTTTCATTCAGCTGCTCGGCACGATCTTGCAGTTTGGCATAGAGCATTTTGGCGTTGTAACCTATTTCACTGTTGGCATCATCTTGGCAAAACAATAATCGGCATAAATAATTGAGTTTCTCTTGTGATAACTCAGGTAGATAGATGATTTTATCTTTGCCTTCATAGTCTAATGCATAGTAATCCAGTAAGGTGCATTTAGCACAAAGCTCACAAGCTGTGGTGAGATTGGCTTTTGTATTATGCTCGTAGTTGTTGTCAATATTGATGATTTCTAAGGTGTCGCTGCTAAATTGGCAAAACTGACACCTTAGCTGATCGCGGCGTAAAATTTCTTTGCGCACAGTCAGAAAACTTTGATTTTTTTTTCGAGTGCTGAAAAGCTCCCAGTTGTTGCTATATGCTTGTAGTGTTAGTTTCATAATCAGCTGCTTTGGTTATAACGATTTAATAATTCTTGATTTAACTGCTTCTTCTAAGCCATAGATGACTTCATCAACCATGGGTTCAGTGATGGCTGTTTGTAAGTGGCTTTCTGCGAGCCAATGGCTGTGGATAGCCGCGGCCTCAATAAAGACAGCTTTGCGGCCAACATTGTTCAATACATACCATAATGTCCGATCAATTGGTTTGAGCCATAGATAACTGGCGTTGGCAACAATGCCGGTAGTGCGTGCTTGGTTGAGCAGCGAAACAAAAATAGTGGATACATAATGATGTTGCTGGGTGATCTCGACTACTTTCTCGCGATGTCCATATTGTGCCAGTAAGGGTTCAGTCAGTGAGATATCAATCTTTTTATTATTGACATCACCCGAGGTTAGGCGTCGGCTAATTTTTTCCAATACGTCTTCGGCGGTATCACGTTGATATGCTATATAGGTGGCCAGCACAGCGAAGAGTCCACGTTCATAAGGCAGTAGTTTATCAACACCTGGCCAAGGGCGCCCCAATTGCTGACTAAAAACAGCTTTTGCGCGCGTACGGTCAACAACAATTTTTCCGTTATCACGAAATAAAATATGCTGTGATTGACCAAACTCAATTGGTGTCTGTGCCATCGCCCAAGGGCCTTCATGAAGTGGTTGTTTAATCAGATCGAGCCCTTGAACAACATTTAAGACAGGGAAATCCGTCCGCATTTTATCGGCTAAGCTTTTGGTTGACTCTGATCCAGTAAATTGTTTTTCTGGGTGCAAAAATATAATCAACAATGCTAATAGCCCGGTAATAGATGCAAAGGCATATTTTAAGCCATTGCCGACATCCAGGGTAAGATACTCAATGTCTGACAGAGTGATCTGACGTAAAGAGGCTTGTTTGGCCCAGGTTAACAAGGGTTGATATTGGTCGGAAAATAAGCCGAGCAATTTCAGCTCGTAGTGTTTGATAAAGAAGATACCGTGAATAATCTCAGTACGGAAAAAAAAGTAAACAACAATACAGCTGAGCACGATACCCAAAGCAATATAAATAACATCAAGTTCGGCACCATGGTGACCATTTTGGCTGCCACCGCCGGGGTTGTTATCCATCGGTGTTTCCTTCTGCCAATTGATTAAGTCGTTGTTCAAAGAGCAAACGTCTTTCTTCTTTGAGATATTGTTCGGTTAACGTTTCAATAAATTCATTACAGATGTCAGAGACAGTGCGATGACTATCAATTTTTAATTCTGTTTCAATTGACTTAGTGGCTGTGCCGGAGGGAAACCGTAGAGATAATAATTTTCTTGCGGCAATAGGTCCGATACGGTCATATAACGCATCACGAATTAAGACATCTTCACTGGTGGTGCTAAATGCCCACAGTTCGACAGGGCTAATGGTGCTCGTCAATAGTTGTGTATTCAACCCGCGCGTGGTAACAAACTGTGCAATAAACGTTGCGCCAGTTGATCGTGGTCCGTGCACTCGGGTGCTCAACGCAGCTTTTTCTGTCTCCGTTAAGCCAAAGGTCTTGCAGGTCTCTTCAATTGCCACTGAAGACCCGGAATCAAGAATAAAGGTGGAGGTGGCAAATTCAATCATCAACGGATCAAAGTCTTTTAAAGACTGAGAGGATAGGGCAATATGAATTTTCCATTTTCGGCCTTCGCGCATATCTTGTACCACTTGATCGCGCACGGCAGGACTGTTAGCCGTGCGATGAAATTCGTCAAAGACTAGGCGCTTAGGTTCCTCCATAATTTCCTTACTGCGTGCACGATGGAAGTCTTGATACATGGCCGGAAATTTTTCAATATCATTGCCATTGAGGAAATAATCTTTAACCATCACGTGTCGCGCTAACATATACATCATCGCGGTTTGTTTTTGTGCTTCAATACTGCCAGACTTTGCGACTTCATCAAGATCTAAGGCAATAATGCGAGCATCCGTTAAATCTAATTTGCTAATGCAAGTTAAGGTTGGATAATTACGAATGACGCCGGACATGATTCGACTATAAGCGTCAACATAAGATTCTTCCGATGTGGTCTTCACTTCGCCAAACAAGTCTTTAATACTATGGTGGTGTACCGCTGAAATTGTATCGACTAGTGTTGGCATGGCATAGCGTTGTGCCATCAGGGCATATTGATAGGCACCTGCGGTAAAAAAAGCGTCGGCTAGTTGCCACCAAGTCAGTTTGTCTGGTTGGTCTGTACAGAGTTTGAGCTGTTGACGTTTCTCCTCAAGCAAAGGGGCTGAGTTAGCGACATAAACTTTGGGCTGTTGCTGGTCACTAAATCGATGATAGGTTTGTTCAATGATCATCGCGAGCATGCTGCTCATGCCTTCAGGTGGACGTTCGCTAATATCATCAACCAGCAGTAGGCTGAGAAAGTTGAGTATAAATGCTTGCTGAGGTTTGGTTGGCATGCGTAAACCCAGTGGCGTATCAAAAGGATTAATCGCGTCTTTCTCATTCATGCTCAGGCGATAGTAGCGAGCTAAATGTTTTTTCTCTTGCGGTAGTCCTTCTTGAATGAGTGAAATAAACCCCTTGCTTGATGGGCCAATATCAATAATCGAAATTCTCGGTAATTGCGTTAGACCCGGTGATAAACAGAGCCCCAGGTTAATCGTGTTTAGGAGCACCGATTTGCCTGAGCCAGATCGTGCATAGACTAAATCAATCCAAGATATTTGCTGGTTTGATCCAGGCTGATAGGGCCATAATTTACCATCTGGGGTTCGGAAGCTTAGGGCACCTTGCTGCCATGGTGAGGCTGGGCGGACAAAGGGAAGCATTTTAATGGCCTCAGAGAGTGGTGCCGCTGCACACGTTCCAATGGTTTTATTCGTTATTGCCACCGCACTGCATAGTGTTGTAGCAAAGCTGTCGCCAGAAATATCACGGGGTTCGCATCCCCCCCAGTTTTGTGTCGCCTTAATTAGGCGTGTTGACCGCTCTTGTAGCAAGGACATCTGATCTTTGGGGGCCCAAGTACTTAAGCAGACAAATAGTTTAATCACTGGATTGTCACTGCGTTCATGTAGTTCTTTGAGTAAGCGGTTTGCATCAGCAATGAGCTTGTTGTGATGTGAGCTAAAGGTTAGAAATTGCGCAATCATGTTCTTACTTTTACTTAGCGCAATGCCATTGGGACTTAACGCATAAGAAATTCTCCAGGGCATGTCACTTTGCAGCAGTCGGCGAAATAGCTCATAAAAAGGCTTAATGTCTTTGGGGAAGAGTTCAATGAAGAGGGGGGCATAAATTAAATCACCAATTTGAGTATATTTTAAGCCAATATTTTTGCCTTCTTGTGGGAAAATTTGTTCTTCAAGTGGTGGCCACATCAGGTCGGATATATCAGGTTGTCGACTGGCATATTTTTCTTCACGCAGGGGCAGCTTGTCTCCGGGTAAAAACGGACTCCAGTTATTGCTAGTCACGGTGGGGGCGACTGATTTTCTTGCCTGATAGACGGCTTGGTGCGCTGTGAGTAGCGAGGCATAAAAACCTGCATGGTCAAGATCTTCTAATACAGTACTGATAAACGATTGATGGATATTGCGAATTTCAGGAATGGTCGCAAATAAGTTTTGCATGCGGCTCATCCGTGGTAAGTTTTGTTTAGAAAAAGATTGTGTGTGTTTTTTCATTAAACGTTTGAAGTGTGCTTTTTCAAGGCAACCAGGAGTCGTCCATAGCACAATAAAACAGTCTTCATCAGCGCAATATTTCGACATGGTGTTTATTTTTGAACGGAATAGATCATCAATATTGAGTTGCAGACGCTGTGCCGTACGTTTAGCCGGCATCAGAGCTTTTTCAAGGCTCTCCTCAATGTGGCTTTCATCAAATGAAAAACTGAATTGAATATGGTGACCAGGACTAGATAGTGTTGGTTGTAGCATTTCAATAAGTTGTTCACAAAGATAAGAAAATTCATTTGAACCAACAAATCGCTTATATCCCTGCAAACAAACAACACTAATTAGTGAGCCATCCTTGCTGACCAAGGAATGATTACTATCCGCTGTTTCTAAGTCACAATAGGATAGAGCATTTTGATTAAGTAGGCTGCTTAACCAGGCAAAAATGTCTTCAACATTTTGATAAATGCCACTAACTAAAGACATAGCCAGAGCTCATATAGACTTTGGCTGCACCATTATCAATTTTGGTCACAGCACCGTAATTTTTCAGTTTACTGCCTTTGGTCACACTAATGGTTTTCCCTTCATCATCAACTAGCCACGCACGACCGGGGATAATGGCACGTAAGGTGAGTTTTTTTAGATGTTCAGCTTTTTCTGCCAGTAGCAATTTTAATTCCGTTTGTGTTTTGCTTAAGACTGAACTGAGTTGCTTAAGGTTGCGATTATATTGATTAAATTTTTGGTTGATGTTTTCTACTTGATCCTCAACTTGACTGAGGGTCTTAGCCAATAGTGCGTTATTATGCGTGCTTTGCTGCGATAGCGATTTTTCCAGTTTGGTAAGCATATCATGATTGCTTGTCGATAATGCTTGTATTTGGCCACTGACAGCATTTGAGAAGCCGTTCAGCAATTTTTTCATGTTTTTCTGACTAATCATCAATGCGTTACTCTGTGTTTGGTTCGCTTTTTCTTTGTTGGCAGATAGTTGTTGAGTTGGTTTGAAGTCGAGTTTGGGTTTGGCATTCTGATTGGTTGTGGTCATTGGTGTCTGTTGCATTACCGAAGGTTTTTGTACAGGTTTTTTGATTTGAGGAGAAACAAAAATCACCTCAAAAATCATATAATAACCAATGATGATGGCAACAACACCAATTAGCAGATAGAGCCATTGTTTCTGGATAAAATCAATTAGGTGCTGTTTAATCAGTATAAAATCGAGTTGACTCACTTTGATGCGATGACGTTTTTTAGGTGCCTCTGGCGCTGCCGTGATTGGCTCTGAGGAATTATCTGTTGTCGTCGTTGGGCTATCGTTAGTAAAGTCAAAGTTTTCTTCTTCATGCATGTTAAATATCCTTATAGCTGCTGGGCAAGATGAGATAAATTATTATGAATTGATCCAGCTAAACCACCGATGCTTGGTTGGGTTGTTTGTGTGTTGGTGTTTTGATTCCCGTCAGGATTGTTAAAATTCAATGTCTTATGATCAAGTAATTTTTGCCCAGGGATAACATCTTTAACAAAGAGAATGCCTAGGCCAGAACCTTGCGCCAGCTTGACCGTGGGAGGGCGGTTAAATCCTTGGCCAACAGCTTGCCCCCAATTCGTCCCGACCTGACCTAAACCTTGTGCAACCGCACTTTTTGTGGTCGCATTTCGTGCTTGATTATTAGTGAAAATCCAGCAATTTCCATTGCCATCACAGGGGTTGTTGACTTGTGAAAAGGCATTGCCAAACCCTTGGAGGAAGCCAGAGGCGAAAAGACTGGCATAACGGGCAATATAGTGATGGTTAACATCGGTTGCTAAAGCATTTTGTGCGGTTCTGGAATCAATGGCATAGGCATTAATAGCGACACTACTACTACGGCCAGGTATATTCATTTGTGTAAATTGTACAACTAAACGGTCTCCTTCTCGCTGAAACTGCCCTAGTAATTTGGCGCCTTTATACTGACCGCTGACGATATTGGCTAATACCGGCGTGCCGGCTTGGTCACTATTCAAGGCTGTTTGCAGTACGCCGAATAAAATCGTGCCTGATTTAATGATGGCATGACCATTCCCGGAGGTGGCTGCTTGTCCATTATTATCAACGTTGTCATCACCAGTTGAAACGACGCTGGCCATGGAGGGTAACCCCCAGGATTTTGAATCAACCTCAATGGCTTTGCTCATTGCTTCGGAGAGGTGGTGAATATTAGCCAGCTGATCACTGGTGTATTGTGGTTTTTTATGCTTCTGCACGGGCTTCTCTGCCGTTTTTGTGGCGGACTGATCTACCACTCTGACAGTGGGGTCTGCCGCTTGATTATTCTGTTGTTGCGGTTTTTTCTTGATCGGCTCCAGGTGATGTTGTTGATAGAAAGTGACAGGATTTACTGCTTCTTTGTGTGGGGTATCAAAATGAAAGTTGGTTGAAAAGTAATTGGCATTGTGCGTTTTCTGTTGTTTAGCAACTTGTTGGTAGTTGTGGCTGGCAGAATCACGTTGATGAGTTATCCGTGTGTCCGGTGTGGCCACAGCAGATGGCGGCATCTTTTTTTGGCTATTGTGGTGAGAGAAAATACTCAGACAACTAATAAAAATGAATAACAAACCAAAAACAAATAAGGCGACTCTGAGCCGAGGGTGGTAGGATAGAAATTCTTTTGCTTTTTTGATCATTACTGACAACCTTATTGCTCTGTCACTTGAATGTTCATGATTCGACCATCACTTGAGGTCATAATGCTCGGTGCTGGAGTGAGCTGGTAGACATGGGTTGGCGGTGAGCCTGGGCTATCAACTTTGGCATGATAAGCGGGAGACATTAAGGTTGACGTAGTGCGTAGAATATAAAAATCTTTATATGACCATAATTGATCGTTTGAGTTACCCCCGGTAATATTTAATTGTGTGGCGCTCTCGGGCGGTGTGCCATTAACAAAGTCCATCAAGTAATTGGGAGCTTGTGACAATTCGTTATAACCCGGTTTGCTGTTTGGCCCGTCTTTGCCGATACGAATATAGCTTTGGTAGTCCCACGTCTTTTGCCCAATAAATAGCAATAATGAGACAGGGGTGTTCAGGCCTGATAACATGACGGTGATATTCGTTTGTGCATAAAGCTTTTGCCCCTGAATCATCAATATGCCTTGCTTCAGTAAGGGACTGTTGCTATTGCTAGCATCTGGGTTGATATGAAATGCTTTGGGGTCACCGACAGTATAAGAAATAATTGGCCAATTATGTCCAGCTCGATCAGTGAAAATTAAAGACGACACCAATCCTTGGCCAACTCTAACGATTTGCATGTGACTACCAGGTTTGAGGCTGACGGGAATCACGGAGGATGTCGCTTTAGGTGGTGTGCCGGGGGGAAGTGAGTTGGCTTCTTGTTGTCGTGCCGCATCCGTTTTAAAACGATGAATTTCATCGGGTGACATGGGGAAATATTTTTGTGTTAGCTCGTTATAAGCGGCGTCACGGACTGGCGGAAGGGCAGATGCCTGAGTACCTAAACAACAGAGCGTAAAGGCGATCACTATATGGCTAAATATGATTTTCCTTGTCACAATCTCTTATCCTTAAGAATGATTTGCTCATCAGCACAGTGACAGTTTACAAAAAACTGACGCTGGAAGGTAATAGCTAAGATCCGGTCTGTTACCTTAATTAGAATATTAAACCATTAGCTCATGATATTTATGATATTATGTTGAAACAAAAGAAGTTTCAATGCGATTGTCGCATTTGCTGCAATTCTGCGCAAGCCTTTGAGACTTCAGCCACAGTAGGTACATGACCATCGGGGTTAAATACAACCTCATGTTTGCCATCACGTGGCCAATAACGAAAGGGAATAGTATGAAAAAAAATACCCACCGTTGGTGTGTCAGTGGCGATTGCAATATGACGGATTCCGGTATCATTAGAAATCATTAGCTGCGCTTGGGCGATTAGGTTAACTAGCTGCTGGTAAGGTAAGCACTCGACAATACTAACATTGTTCAAGTGTGACAGTGATTGATAAATTGCATCAACCGACTCATGTTCTCCAGAGCCTGACATAATCCGGTGTTGAACCTGCGGATATTGCTGTGCTTGCTGAGCAATGAGTTGGGTAAATAATTCATCTGGCCAGCACTTATTTTTTTGTGAGGCATGTGGAAAATATAGCCAATCATTTTGATCACTTATTTTGTCTAATTGCCAGCCATAGTCCAGCGGATATGCTGTTTTTGCACCGAGAATATTTAAGAAATGCAGCATCACTTCCGCCTCAGAACTAAGATCAGAGCGTAATAGAGCAATGTCGTAATATAGTCTGCGCTGAAACGCTCGGTAAGGGAATCCCATTTTGAGCTGTGCTTTATTGAGTCTCATGAGATAAAAAGATCGCGGTGTTGCGGCTAAGTCAATGATCATGTCATGAGTGCCAAGAGACCTTAAATTAGCGATAGTCTGTTTGAGGTTGTATTGGCCACGTTGATCGCTGCCGTGGGTTATATGGACTCGATCAACCAGCTCAGTTGGTGCCCCATATTGGTAGTTGCTAACTAAGCTTAAGGTAATTGATGCATGCGGGAAAAATCGGCGTAGTTCAACCAAAAAAGGTCGGGTAGCAATCATGTCACCCAGGGCGGCATGCCGAATAACGGCAATAGATTTAACTTGTTCTGGTTGAGTGCGCAGGCAGTAAGCTCTTGCCTTTTTATTGATGTAAGCACCTTTTTCATACCAAATTTTCATTTTCTGTTGAGAGTCGGGTTATAATCATGATTGTGATAGTTTACCTGAGATAAAACGATTATGCGCACGCAACACTTTCTTTTGGCAACGGAAAAAGAAGTGCCCAATGAGGCGGAACTAGTCAGCCATCAGCTCATGATTCGAGCGGGATTGATTCGTCAATTGGCTTCGGGCCTTTATACCTGGTTGCCAACAGGTTTGCGGGTTCTACAAAAAGTAGAGGCCATTGTTCGCGAAGAAATGAATCGGTCGGGAGCTTCTGAGTTGCAGGTGCCACATATTGTGCCTTTGGCTCTTTGGGCGGAATCAGGCCGGGCAGAAAAATATGGTCCTGAGTTGCTGCGCTTCGAAGATCGTCATCAACGGGGTTTTTGTTTTGGTCCGACACATGAGGAGGTCTTGACAGATATTGCGCGTAAGCATTTAAAAAGCTATAAGCAATTGCCGATAAACTTATATCAAATTCAAACAAAATTTCGAGACGAAATTCGTCCGCGTTTTGGTCTCATGCGGGCACGTGAGTTTCTGATGAAAGATGCGTACTCCTTCCACTTAACCAAAGAAAGTTTGGCAGAGACCTATCAAGTGATGCAGGCGACTTACAGCCGTATTTTCAATCGTTTGGGTTTGCAATTTCGCGTGGTAGAGGCAGATTCTGGTGCAATTGGTGGTGACATTACCAAGGAGTTCCAGGTATTGGCTGATGCCGGCGAAGATGACTTATTTTATTCCGATCAAAGTGACTATGCAGCAAATGTTGAAAAAGCAACGTGCCTAGCGCCTCAAGGTAAGCGACCCCCAGCGCGAGAGAGCTTAAAACAAGTGGCAACGCCAGAGCAAAAAACCATTGCGCAAGTCTGTGACTATTTGCAGTTACCGATTGACAGGACAGTGAAAACATTGGTGGTGAAAAATGCTGATGCAGCATTTTTTGCGATTGTACTGCGTGGGGATCATCAGCTGAATGAGATTAAGCTAAGTCAACTACCCGTGATGTTAGGAGGTTTTAGTTTCGCCAGTGAGCAGGAAATTCAGCAGATTTACCAAACTGGTTTAGGTTATTTAGGGCCTGTTAATTCGCCGATTTCGTTGATTGTTGATCGCGATGCTGCGCATCTGGCAGATTTTTGTTGTGGTGCCAATAAAACGGGTGCACACTTTGTTGGCACCAACTGGCAGCGAGATATCTCAGACTTTGATGTGGTTGATTTGCGCAATGTTGTTGCGGGAGATTTATCGCCAGATGGTCAGGGTGTTTTACACCACATTAAGGGCATTGAGGTTGGACATATTTTTCAAGTGGGGGATCATTATTCGCAAAAACTCAAAGCGACCGTATTGGGAGACCAAGGGAAGCCGGTTGCCTTGCAAATGGGTTGTTATGGTTTAGGTGTCTCCCGTGTGGTGGCAGCAGCGATTGAGCAAAGCCATGACCATCGCGGTATTATTTGGCCTCAGTCGATGGCGCCATTTCAGGTGTGTCTTGTGCCGATGAAATATCATCAATCAGACTCTGTGAAAATAGTCACAGATCAGCTCTATCAACAGCTACTGGATGCAGGTGTTGAGGTTTTACTTGATGACCGTGACGAACGTCCAGGGGCTAAATTTGCCGACATGGATTTAATTGGTATTCCCCATCGATTAGTGATCGGTGACCGAGGTTTAGCCCAAGATCAAATTGAATATAAAGCACGCACAGTAGAACAGACGGAGGATTGGCCTTTGGATAGTGCTTTCAGTTATTTACTATCGCGACTGACATCTTAATAAATCACTCTGCCGCAAGCAGTGGGGTATTCTCTTTAATCAAAATACCAGCATTGGCCCAGTCTGTGGGCTTTTATCGCTGGGTGGCGACGCAGTTATTGCCTCGGAAAAGCACACGTGTAATGATTTTATTTTTGTTAAATTCAAACCAGGTGGTGCATTCATAGTGATAAGTGCCACCACCATGGTAAATTGTTGGTGTTTGGCGAACCACTGTTTTTCCACTTTGCTCAGTCTCTACCGTTGTATAGCCTCCGGTACTATAAGTCGGAAAATGTACGCGATCTGAGCTGCTATAAACATAAACTTCATCACCATTTGGCGCTTTCATCGTGCGATTGGGGTAGCCCCAGCGATCAATAAGGCTCTCAACTGAGCGCCCCTTCCAGCTATTAACCATCGCACGATAGTTGGCGACCGTCGCACAACTCGATACGAATATCGTGAGCACGCAGGCGCTAACGACCTTAGCCAGAGGTGTTGATTTGCTCATGTTTTATTTTGCCACTCTTTCATCTGTTTTAAGATGATTATATAGATCATGGCCGGTGATTTCACCGTGAAAACCTGATTTTTGCTCTGTTTTTTCTTGACATGCTTAAGAGCCTACTGGTATAACGGCTTTCGTCTACTTTAGACGTGATTTTAATAATATCTTTAAAAGAGGATTAGATACGTGAATAAATCAGAATTAATTGATGCCATTGCTAAAGATGCTGACCTAACGAAAGTGGAAGCAGGTCGTGCACTAGACGCAATGACGGCTGCCATCACTAAAGCGCTTAAGAATGGCGACACTGTTGCACTAGTTGGCTTTGGGACTTTCTCTGTTAAGAAGCGTGCTGCTCGCACTGGTCGTAACCCACGCACTGGTGAAACTATTCAAATTAAAGCTTCAAGTGTTCCTAGCTTCAAAGCTGGCAAAACATTAAAAGATTCTGTTCAATAAGCCTTATTGAGCAAAATAGAGCGCGCCCCAGAGGCGCGTTTTTTTTGCCTGAGAGAAAAATACGTGGTGTTGTAGTATCTATGGTAGTATAAGTACTTCTATCGTTTTTAAATACCAATATGTCAAAAACTCTTGATATCCCCGTGGTGGTTGAAAGTGGACAAAAATTTGTCAATGCCCAGGGAATTAAAGCGCTTAAAGATGGTGTTAAAAGCACTGTCAATGCGCAAACAGTGCCATTACGGAAGCCGAGTTGGTTGCGTATGCAGGCTAAGCAAACACCGCGGTATAATAATGTGCGTAACTTAGTGCATGATCATCAGCTATCAACGGTTTGTGAAGAGGCCAAATGCCCGAATATCAGTGAGTGTTGGTCACATGGCACCGCAACCATTATGGTCATGGGCTCTGTTTGTACCCGTGCTTGCCGTTTTTGTTCTGTCGACACCGGTAACCCAAAAGGGTGGTTAGACCAAGATGAGCCAGTAAAAACAGCCTACACTGTTAAAACTATGGACTTGGAATATGTTGTCATTACCTCCGTTGATCGTGATGACTTGGCTGATGGTGGGGCACAACATTTTGCCGATACAGTGGCAGCAGTCAAAGCGGCATCACCACAAACGGCTGTTGAGGTGTTAACGCCAGATTTTAGTGGTCAGCATACGGCTGTTGATTTATTAGTTTCAGCAGGAATTGATGTGTTTGCACAAAATGTTGAGACTATTGAGCGCCTTACGCATACTGTGCGTGACCCTAAAGCAGGTTACCAACGTACCTTAAATATTTTGGCTTATAGCAAAAAAACACATCCGACAGTATTGACTAAAACTAGTCTCATGGTTGGTTTAGGTGAAACCGACGAAGAGCTTTATCAATGTATGCAAGATATTCGCGCACATGGTGTTGATATTATTACCCTGGGACAATATCTGCGTCCAACGATCAATCACTTACCTGTTAAACGCTATGTTGACCCTCAGCAGTTTAAGCAATATGAACAGTGGGGGAAAGATCTTGGTTTCATTGATACGGTTGCCGGCCCGTTAGTTCGTTCTAGTTACCGTGCTGAGCGTAGTTTGGGGCTGGTGAAAAATAGGCACACAGAACAGTCTGCGTGATTTTTAGCATATGAAGATTAAAGACCTCGGCCTTGCTGATTACCAAGCCATTTGGTCAAAGATGGTTGCGTTTACTCAAGCCAGGGATGCCGATAGTAGCGATGAAATCTGGTTAGTTGAACATCCGTCCGTTTTTACTTTGGGTCGAGCTGGCAAAGTAGCACATATCTTGGATGCTCATGATATCCCCATTGTTCACTCCGATCGTGGTGGGCAGGTTACTTATCATGCACCAGGGCAATTGATTGTTTATTGCTTAATTAATCTGAAACGCTTAAATCTTTCTATCCGTGAGATGGTTTGTGCCTTGGAGCACAGTGTCATTGTATTTTTACAACAGTATGGTGTTGAGGCCTATGGGCGTAGAGATGCACCGGGCGTTTATGTTAATCAGCAGAAGATCGCTTCGATTGGTTTGCGTGTTAGTCGCGGATTTACCTTTCATGGTCTAAGCTTAAATGTAGATATGGATTTGCGACCATTTTCTTATATTAACCCTTGTGGTATGGCAGGCTTGCAAGTAACAAGTTGCAGAGAGCTCAATATGCCGATTGATGTTCCAACGGCAAAACAAGGGATGCGTCAGCAGATGAAGGAGGTTTTTGCTCATGGTCGAAATTAAATTATACCGCTGGGCTGGTCAATGGGGGCCTTTTAAAGTTAACATTCCTTGTGGTGAATGCAGATTAACCAGCGATATTCTATCTCATGTGCTTGAAAATGACTTAGCTGATATTCCCGTTACAGTGGTAGAAAAGGACTGGTTATCACACTGGTGGCAGCCACTTAAAAAAGGTGCTTGGCACGCGCCGATTGTTTTAGTCAACAATCGGTTGCTGAGCCAAGGTGTGGCGTTGAACCGAGGTTTGTTGATACAAGCTATCATTGAAGCGGAGGTGAAACAGCACCCGCTTGAGGGTAATCATCTATTTGGTCAGCAGCACTGCCCACATTGTCAGCAAGCAAAAAAACACCTTGATCAGCAAGGGATTGATTATCTCTATCATGATGTGATTAAGTCAGAGCGAGCCTTATATGAGATGCTTGCGCGAGTAAAGCCGATCATAGGAAAAAAAACACCGGTAACCGTGCCACAAATTTGGCTCAATGGTCACTATGTTGGTGGCGCAGACCGGTTGTAATTTATTAACTCACCTTACGCAGTCAAGTATTTTTGCTTAGTTTTAGGCGCTTTAACGACGAGGAGCGGATCGTACAACTAGTACTTGAGCACCGCAGGCGTTAAAGCAACGCAGAAATAAGCAAAAAGACGACTACTGCGTAAGGTGAGTTATTAAAGAGAATACCCTAGTGCTTGCGGCGGGGTGGTTTATTAGCGCAGGTCGCCATATAACCCTTGTAGCATTGATATTGCAACGATCGGTGCTGTTTCGGTGCGTAATATGCGCGGACCAAATTGAACTGCTTGATAGCCGTGAGTGCGTGCTGCATGGACTTCTTGTTTGCTAAATCCACCCTCTGGGCCAATCAGTAGATTAATTGGCGCAGTCTCTTGGAGGTGCGTGGTGTTTAAAGACTCAGAAGCCGTTGGTGATAGTATCAACTTGTTGTGATCATTGACTGAGTTGGCGATAAAATCGATAAAGGAAGCAGGGTGATTGAGTGTGGGCAGACGGCAGCGTCCAGATTGTTCACAGGCACTAATAACGATACCTTGCCAATGATGAAGCTTTTTTTTCAGGCGTTTTTGCTCAAGCCTGACATTACAGCGCTCAGACAGCAGAGGAGTGATACTAGTCAAAAAAATTTCGACAGATTTTTGTAGAAGCCAATCTATTTTTTCACCACGGCAGATGCCTTGAGCCAGTTGAATTTTCAATGGTGACTCACTGTTTATCTGCTGTTGATCAAGAATGTTCACCGATAATGACTGGCGGGTAATCGCAGTAATATGACCCGTGTACTCAATATCTTGATTGCCAGAAAATAGAATTAATTGGTCATTTACTTGGCAGCGACGGACACGCGCTAAATAGTGAAATGCCTCATCGCTGATAGTGATGGCTTGTCCAATAGCCAGCTGTTGCGAGTAATAGAGGCGAATCACTGGCTACCTGATGTATCATTTTGCCATGCTTGTTGTGATAGCTTCGATAATAATAAGTTCTGTAAAATATGATGCGCGGGTTCAAATTGGTTTAATGTATAAAAGTGCAAGCCTGAGGCACCATTGTTTAAGAGTGTTTCACATAGCATCGTGACAACATGCTCACCAAATTCACGTAGCCCAATGCTATCTTCTTTGTTGTGAAAGTATGCCAGTTTTTGTCGGATCCAGCGCGGAATTTCTGCTGAGCAAGCATCCGAAAACCGGGCAAGTTGTGTATAGTTCGTGATTGGCATAATGCCTGGTGTAATCGGTGCGTCAATATGGTGATCAACGGCGGTATCAATCAGTTCAAAATAAGCATCAGGATTATAAAAATATTGCGTAATTGCCTCGTCTGCGCCAGCTTGTAATTTGTTTTTGAAGTGATTGAAGTCTTGTATTGGATGATCAGACTCAGGGTGATATTCGGGATAAGCTGCAACATGTAGATAGAAATGATCACCAGTTTGTTCTCGAATGAAGCGGACTAATTCGTCAGCGTGACGTAACTCACCATTGTTATGGATACCCGAGGGTGTATCACCCCGTAGGACAACTAAACGATTAATGCCATGATTTTGATAAGTTTTTAAGAGATCTGCAATATCAGCTTTGCTTGAGCCGACACAAGAAATATGTGGTGCAGTATCAATTCGCGTTGCTTGATGAATAGCTAATACGGTTTCTAAGGTGCGCTCTCGAGTTGAGCCACCCGCGCCAAAAGTGACAGAGAAAAAAGTCGGTTGATAGTCAACAAATTTTCTTGCAGCAGTAATAAGTTTTGTCAGTCCTTCTTCAGTTCGTGGGGGAAAAAATTCGAAGCTAAGTTGTGCTTGCTTTGCCATGTTGTTAGGGTTAATTATCTAGCCTGTGATTATATCTGCTTTATACTCAATGCCCAAGTCATCATCAATGATTACCGTCTTCTTGCGGGTCGGGAAAGTCGGTGTTGACCGCTTCCTTATGTGGAAAAAGCTTGTTCAGCATTGGCTGAAGACTAAGGCCTTGAAAGACAATAGAAATAATAACCACGACATAGGTAGTACTGATGATAATGTCACGGCCATAACCCACGCTGGTTGGAATAGATAGTGCTAGTGCGATTGGTACGCCACCTCGCATCCCACCCCAAGTCATGACGGTGAGTGCGCGCCAATTAAATCGCTTGAGTGGTTCAGTGGCAATGGCAGGAATGCCAATACTAATGCCTCGAATCATAATAATTAAAACAAATAAAATAACACCAAGTAGTAAATCAATAATCGTTGTTGCAATCGAAAGAATTTCTAAGCCAATCATCACAAACAAGAAGGAATTTAAGATATCATCGATTAAATTCCAAAAATTATATAATTTAGTCACGGTACTATTGGAAAAGTGTGGCTTTCGGCATCGATTACCAATCACTAAGCCGGCAATCACCATACATAATGGCCCTGAAACATCAATGGCTGTGGCAACGGCATAGCCACCAGTGACGAGAGCAAGTGTCAATAAAATGGCAGTTTCATCATTATTCGCGCGCTTTAAAAACCAGGATGTAAAGGCGCCTAAGAGATAGCCTAAAATAATACCACCGAACCCTTGCTGTAGCATGAGAGTGGCCATTTTGCCATATTGTGCATGAAAGCTGTGGCCAACAGCTGCTTGCAAAATCACCACAAACAGGAAGATTCCTGCGGCATCATTAAATAAAGATTCACCCATGATTTTCATACGAATATCATTGGGTGTGTTAGTGCGACGCATAGCATTAATCACGCATACTGGGTCAGTTGGGGCAATTAAAGCGCCAAATAACAGACAAATTAATAGCGGCATATGCAAGCCCAGCTTGCCTGCAACAAACCACAGTCCATAGGCAACCAATACACAACAAATAACTACACTGACGGTGGCCATAGCTGCAATGCTTTTTCGATGTTCCGATAGCTGCATGACATTGACATGCAATGCACCGGCAAATAAGAGGTAGCTCAACATCCCATCCATTACAGTTGAGCTAAAGTTAACACCGCTTAAAAACGCTTTGATTGGGTTCATCCAGATTTGACCAATACCAATCAATAGCATAATCAATAGGGAGAGACCTAAAGTGAGAATGGTTAGGCCAATTGATTTGGGTAGCTTGATATAGCGATAGTTAATAAAGCTTGCTGCCGCAGTAATACAAACTAGCATTGCAATAATATATTGCATATCCATATTTTGTATCCTTTGGCGCTTCAGTGTTCTGCATGTCATGCAGTATACCGTATTTTTTGCTGATACTCATTGTGTTTAATCCTGAAGGATGCAGGGAGATGAGCTAATATGGGACTGTTGCAAACCTGTTTCTAGCGGCACTAGCGTCGTTGAAAAAAATGAAAAACTGCTCATTTATTAGGTATAAACTCTGCTTTTTTAATTTTTTTCGTCTAGCTATTGCTCGCTATAAACCAGCTTGCAACAGCCCCAATATGATATCGTCTCATCTGTCACGCAATAAAAATTTCGGTGGTATGTTTGAGTGATCAATCCAGCAGTTCTGTTGCAGTATGCTTAAGCGCCAAAACGCCTTTGGCGATTACTATACCAGTTCAGTGCATTCTGAAGCTCTTTTTCGTTGAAGTCAGGAAAGTAGCAATCACAAAAATAGAGCTCAGCGTAGGATAGTTGCCATAACAAAAAATTACTCAGACGTTGCTCACCACTGGTGCGAATTAGCAGGTCTGGATCAGGGGCTTCCTGTGTATAAAGTGTTTTTGCCAATAGGTTTTCATCAATTGCTTGTGCTGCCAATTCGCCAGTTTGTACGAGAGTTGCCAGTTGTCTGGCAGCGTTGGTGATCTCCGCACGCGCGCTATAGTTCAGTGCAACAAAAACATGAACAGTCTGATTGTCTTGAGTGTCAGTCTCAGCATCAGCAAGCACTTTTTGTAATGATGAATCTAGCGTTTCCCTGTTGCCGATAAATGATAAACGAATGCCGTTTTTTTTCAGTGTGCCAAGATGCAGCTTGGTATAATGCACAAACATTTTCATCAGCAAGCTCACTTCAGCTGGTGAGCGTTGCCAGTTTTCTTGACTAAAGGCGTAAAGGGTCAAATAACGGATACCTTGCCTTGCGCATTGTTCGATTAATTCTCGGACGCGAGTAACCCCGGCCCGGTGCCCACCACTACGGGATCTACCCCGTTGTTTTGCCCAACGGCCGTTGCCATCCATAATAACGGCTACATGTTGTGGCAAGCTAGGGTTATGTTCTGCTGGCATTTAAATTGCCATTAAGTCCTGCTCTTTTTCACTCGTCATGTGTTCAATTTTGGTAATATAGTCATCGGTGAGTTTCTGTGCCCGAGCTTCAGCCTTACGCTGATCATCTTCACTGATTTCTTTGTCTTTCACCAAGTCTTTGAAATGTGTATTCATATCACGGCGTGCGTTACGTACAGAAACACGACCTTGTTCAGCTTCCGCCTTAACCAGCTTGGTTAAATCCTTACGACGTTCTTCTGTTAATGGTGGTAATGGCACGCGAATGATCTGACCGGCAGTGCTTGGATTCAAGCCTAAATCAGAGGTCATGATGGCTTTCTCAATGGGCGCCACCATGGTTTTTTCCCATGGCGTGATGGCTAAGGTACGGGCATCAGCGGCAGTCACATTGGCCACCTGAGATAGTGGGGTTTCATTACCATAGTAGTCAACAGTGACTTGGTCTAAGAGACTGGGGTGTGCACGACCCGTGCGTAGTTTGGAAAAGGCATGATTAAGCGCCTCTAAACTTTTTTCCATGCGAGACTGGCCCTCGCGGATAATATCATCAATCATCTGTTCTATCTCCGTTTATGATATTAAAGTGCCTTGATCACCACCCAGTAGTGCATCAGCCAAGGCCCCTGGCTGTAAGACATTAAATACACGAATGGGAATATCTTGATCACGGCATTGGCAAAAAGCAGTTAAATCCATTACGCCATATTCATTAGCGAGCACGTCAGCAAAGCTTAATTGTTTGAAGCGCGTTGCATTTGGATAGTTTGCTGGATCTTGATCATAGACGCCATCGACCTTGGTTGCTTTTAAAATGATGTCAGCATTAAGTTCAGCTGCGCGCAAACTGGCAGCAGAATCAGTGGTTACAAATGGATTACCTGTGCCACCAGCAAGAATAATAATGTGACCGGCACTCAGTTTTTCTTCAGCATGGATGACATCAAATTGTGGAGCAATCGCTGGCATTCCAATGGCTGATAATAGGGTAGCTGGCAGTTGTTGTTGTAATAGGGCATCTCTTAAAGCAAGGCCATTAATAATGGTCGCGGTCATACCCATCTGGTCTGCTGTTCGCCGGCGAATATTATCATGATTTATTGCTTGGCCACGGACTAAATTGCCAGCGCCTAACACAATGGCAATTTGCACCCCTTGTTTGAATGCTTTCCCAATGCCATCGACAATAAAGTTGAGGCGAGCCTCACAAATCGGGGTGTCAACTCGATCTGTCAGAATCTCGCCACTTAACTTTAGTAATACTCGGGCGGGTGTTGAAGACATAAACTATGCGCCTTTAGCTTGTTCCATCACTTCTTTTGCAAAATCGGTTGCTTCTTTTTCAATGCCTTCACCAACAAGATAGCGAGTAAAACTAATGACTGTTGCTTGTTGAGTTTTTAATAAATCCGCCACTTTTTGTGATGGGTCTTTAACAAAGTCTTGACCAGTCAAGCTGACTTCTTCCAGGAATTTTCGTAAACGACCTTGGATCATTTTTTCAATGATCTCCATGGGTTTGCCACTGCTTTCGGATTGCGCAATAAAAATTTCTTTTTCTTTGGCAACAACGTCAGCAGGAACATCATCAGGGTTAACAACCATCGGGCTGCTTGCAGCGATATGCATAGCAATATCTTTAGCCAATTCGTCGTTACCGCCTTCAATCTCAACAATAACACCGATACGACCACCATGATTATAACAACCAACCTGATGCTGATTTGACATAATTGTGGCGCGACGGATTTGGATGTTTTCACCAATTTTAGCAACGAGCGCTTGACGAGTCGCTTCAACTGTTTGGCCGTTATCCATGGTTTCGTTAGCCAGTGCTGTGATGTCGGTGCTACCTGTGCTGGCGATATGTTGTGCTATGGCGTTAGCAAATGCTAAGAAGCTGGCGTCGCGAGCAACGAAATCCGTTTCACTATTGATTTCAACCATGGCAGTGCCTTGGCTACCAGTTGCAATCATTGCCGCACCTTCAGCGGCTGTACGTGAAGATTTTTTATCCGCTTTTGCTTGGCCTGATTTGCGCATTGCTTCGACCGCACTCTCAGGGTCCCCTTCAGCGGCAACCAATGCTTTTTTACATTCCATAATACCTGCGCCAGTACGCTCACGCAGATCTTTTACCATTGCGGCAGTAATTGTTGTCATATTTTTTGACCCTTTGTTGTTTCTTCAGAATTTAAATCTTTATCCGTTGGTTTGATTGAGAATTTTTTTGTGTTGAAGCCCCCCATAATATTTGGGGGGAGCCACAGGCTAATCTAGTCTTTAGTTGCTTCAATTGAGTCAGTCTTGACCTTAGCTTCTGCAGTGTTTTTCTTAACCATTGCAGCGTCAGCAATATCTTTATCACTATTGCGTTCAGTTTGTGCCACCTGACGAGCATCAGAAATGGCATCAGCAATACCTGACAAATACAAACGAATAGCCCGAGTTGCATCATCATTACCAGGAATCAAATAGTCAATATCGTCAGGGTTGCTGTTGGTATCAACGACAGCAATAACAGGAATGCCAAGGCGCTTAGCTTCTTGTACGGCAATGTTTTCATGATTGCTATCGATGATAAATAGGGCATCAGGTAGGCCTGCCATATCTTTGATACCACAAAAACTGCGGTCTAACTTGGTTATTTGACGCTCAGTTTTTAGCGCTTCTTTTTTCAGTAGACGCTCTAAGCCACCGGATTCTTTCATTTTTTCTAGGTCGCGCAACCGTTTAATTGATTGACGAACCGTTTTGTAGTTAGTCAACATGCCACCTAACCAGCGGTGGTTAACATAAGGCATGCCACAACGCTCAGCTTCTTGTGCAATGGCTTTTTGTGCAGAGCGTTTAGTACCAACGAATAAAATTTTACCTTTCTTGGCAGCAATTTTGCTTAAGAAATTAACAGCATCGCGATACATTGGTAGGGTCTTATCGAGGTCGATAATATGAATTTTTTGGCGGCTACCGAAAATGTAGGGTTCCATCTTAGGGTTCCAGTAACGCGTGCGGTGTCCAAAATGAACGCCGGCTTTTAACATCTCACGGATAGTGATAAGTGACATTGATCTTTCCTTTTTTTGGTTATTTACAAACGTTAATCATCAGGATAGCGCAACCGATTGGCACCATGCGTATCCGTTTAAGATGATTAGCGCGACTTAAGTGCTAGCCCAATGAAGGATCTCTTTGCCTACGGCTTAATGAAGTCAGGCAGAAGTTGTGTCAAAAGGCTTGCACTTTTACGGTCGCCTTTATACCATAGGATGCCTTAATCTACAAGGATATTGATACTGATGGTGCACATTAAAACGGCTGATGAAATTGAAAAAATGCGCATTGCTGGCCGTTTGGCTGCGGATGTGCTCGATATGATCGCTCCCTATGTTGTCGACGGGGTGACTACTGAAGCACTTAATCAGCGTTGCCACGATTACATGGTGAATGAGCAAAAAAGCATCCCAGCGCCGTTGAATTATCATGGGTTCCCTAAATCGATTTGCACTTCAGTGAATCATGTTGTCTGTCATGGCATCCCCAATGATAAAAAACTAAAAAAAGGCGACATTATTAATATCGACGTCACAGTGATCAAGGACGGCTATCATGGTGACACCAGCAAGATGTTTGTTATTGGCCAGCCGTCTATTCTGGCTAAGCGACTGATTGATGTCACTCATCAAGCGATGTGGGCAGGAATTAACCTAGTCAAGCCAGGGGTTCGTTTGGGGGATATTGGCTATGCCATTCAACGCTTTGCTGAAAGTCATGGCTATTCAGTGGTGCGAGAATTTTGTGGTCATGGTATTGGCTCAGAATTTCATGAAGACGCGATTCAAGTACTGCATTATGGCACACCGGGGACAGGTTTGATTTTAAGAGAAGGCATGACTTTCACCATTGAACCGATGATTAATGCCGGTAAACGCCAGACTAAAGTACTGAAAGATGGCTGGACAGCTGTGACTAAAGACCGTTCCTTATCCGCACAATGGGAGCACACCCTGGCGGTGACCAAAGAAGGCTTTGACGTCTTGACCTTACGTGCAGAAGAGCGTTGATTGTCCCTGAGCGGTTTATTTCACAACAGCAATCAGGTGCAGCCTATCTTGCTGAACAGCGGCAAAGGGTCCATCAAGCCCTTCTGCATTTATTCCTCGCGCAGAAAATATCGGCAGCAGAGCTGCTAAAACAGCACAGCCATTTTGTTGATCAGTTGCTCTGTGAATTTTGGCCAGAATCATCAGCAATTTCCTTGATTGCTATTGGCGGTTATGGTCGAGAAACACTTTACCCGTATTCAGATTTAGATCTTCTCATTTTATATCGTGGTGACAGTCCTGATCAACACAAACTCATTAACCATTTTTTGCAGCAGTTATGGGATGCCGGGTTTGCCGTTGGCTCAAGTATTCGCACGATTGAACAATGTATTGAGGATATGCAACGTGACGTGGAGTTCTATACTAGTCTATTAGATGTGCGCTGCATGGCTGGCTATGCACTATTTGCTCAATTCCAGCATGCTTGGCAGAACTTTGATCATTCTTTGATTGATTTTATTCGGGCTAAACAAACTGAACGCAATCGGCGTGTAAACAAATACCATAACTCGCTAGAGCCTGATATTAAAGAAAGTTCTGGTGGGTTGCGCGAACTTCATCGCTTGCATTGGCTTACCTGTTATGCAGCATTGATTCATCAGGAGCCTATGAGTACCGATGAAGCAGCGCTGGCGGTGGTATTTGATTATTTGGCAACAATCAGAATTCATTTACATTTTGGGCGCAAGCGTGATGATAACCGCTTACTATTTGATGAGCAAAGACAGCTTGCGCAAGCCTTAGGTTTTGGCAAGTTTGATAACAAAAAATCTGTTGAACTTTTTATGCAAAAATTTTATCAACATGCTCAAACGGCAAGACTGGCTTGTCAATTAGCCTTCCAACTGTGTGATGAGCGTCAAAACCTGGTTAAGGCAGAAATACGCCATGTAAACGATGAATTTTATACCAAGTCAGGCTATTTGTTTTTACACAAGTCGGTTAATCTCGTTCAAGAGCCGCATCACTTGCTCTTGGCTTTTCTGTTAGTCGCGAAATATCATTTAAACAATCTTTCTGTGGAATTGATTGAAACCATCAGGAATCATTTGTATCTGATTGACCAAAGTTTTGTTGATCAACGGGCGCATCAACAGGTATTTATAAAAATATTTTCATTGCGTCACGTGGCAATGATTATCAAGTTAATGGCCGACTATGGTGTGTTGGGGGCCTATTTGCCAGCATTTGCTGCCGTGCGCGGACAAATGCAGTTCGATTTATTTCACTTGCATACTGTTGATCAGCATACACTCGAACTGCTACAGCAACTGGATGATATTCGCGAGGGAAAACACTTAGAACTGAAGTTGGCTTATCATTTGTGCAAGCAACAAAAGAAGTTGCCGTTGCTCTATCTGGCCGCATTATTCCATGACTTGGGTAAAGGGCGCGGTTGTGACCATTCGCAGTGGGGAGCTCAGGCAGTTAAAACCTTTGCAACACAACATGGCCTAAGTCAGACTGATATCAATTTATTGTCATGGTTAGTTGAAAATCACTTGCTATTGTCATTGACTGCTCAAAAACGGGATATTTCAGACCCGCAGGTCATTGCTCAATTTTCACAACAGGTAAGAGAGTTAGAGTATTTGGACTTACTATTTTTATTGACCATTGCCGATATGCGTGCAACCAATAGTAAACTGTGGAATGGTTGGAAACAAAGCTTGGTTGAAGGGCTTTATCAAGCAGCCAAGCAGTATCTTTCTAGCCAGGAAGATTTTCATCATTTGGCAAATAAGCAACAACAGCTCAAGCAGCATTTTTCCGTTGAGCAAATAGCATCATTATGCCAGCGTTTGCCCAATAAATATTTCGAGGCGTTTGGCGTTGATGAGCTGGTTATTCAATTAGATTTATATCTTAAAAACAACTTGCCTCAAGCAGTGGTTTATAATCAAGATGAGCAAAAAACTCGGCTTTGCATCATCACATCCGAGGGGATCAATGTCTTCTTGTGGGGCACTTCAATCCTAGAACGATTAGGGTTAAACATTGTTGAGGCCAGATTCTTTCGCACGAGAGATCATTGTGTTATTAGTTATTTTACCTTGCTCAATCTAGATGGTTCTGTGCTGGAATATAGGCAGCAAAAAGGATTGGTCAAAGAACTTCTTCAGAGTCTGAGCCAATCTATGGCCTTAACGTCAGATTCTTATTATCACTCAGAATATCGTGGTTTTGATCAGACTATCCAGCTTGCTATGGAGCGATTACAAGAAAAAAATCAGTCAATGATTAGTTTGCAATGTATGGATAGTCCGGGTGTTTTAGCTCAGGTTGCACAATGCTTCGATCAATTTAATATTGACCTTGAATATGCAAAAATCACCACGTTAGGTAATCGCGTTGATGATCATTTTTTTGTGTCTCATCAGCAAGCATGGCTGTCAGATTCATTGTGGCAATTGGTGAAAAACAAACTACAGAATTTTTTGCAGTAGAAGGTCAATAAATTGGTAGAATATCAAAGATAACTCTATATTAATTATATGGTTAATTGTGGTTTTTTTTCATGCGACATTTTGCGGTGTTTTTGCTGCTCTCTCTGCTTGCTGCAGGTGCGTCAGCCGGGCAGCTATTAGGCACTAAAAGCATGAGCCTCAGTGGAGATTCGCTACAAGTCGCTGATGGCGCGTATCGCGCAGTGACCCATCAGTTTCACTTGGCCGGGGCGCTACAGCATGCCACGACCTTGGGGGGGTATCTTAAACAGGGGTCTTTCAATCCCCGGGGGCAGCTGGTGCAGGCAGAGACTGTCCAAGCCCATGGTCAGTCATTTGCCCAATCCTTAGCCACTCATTATGACTACGATCCACTAACTTTTCGTTTGCGCAGCGTCGGTCATCAGCAACAGACCGTGGCGTATGACTATACGATCGCTGGGCACCCGGTGCGCCGAGTGGCAAGTCGATCGGGTGATCACGCCGTCTTGACGACGACGCATCAGTTATCCCCTTACCAGGGTAAACCCTTGGTGGCGAGCACTCGTTTTGGCCAACAACCGCAAGATGACGATGGTGTTCCTGACCAACAGCAGTTTTATCACTATGGTGTCCTCGGTGTCGTCAGTCATCAGTTTAAAAATCATCTGGGGCAATTTGAGTCCGTTGACCTGACCCGTGATGCTTATGGTCGGATCACCACGCGGACACAGTACGACCAGGATGATCGCCAAGGTTTATCCCGTGTCTATGCCTATAATCCCTTCGGTCAGCGCATCTCAGCGACACTGCATAGTCCGACCGGATCGGTCTTATCTCGCGTCGATTATGATTTCCAAGCCAGTGGCAATCTACGTCAGATGACCGTTTCAGGCAAAGCCCTCACCAACTCGGCTCAGCCCACGGTCTCCACCCAGTTTCGCTATCACTACAATCGTCTTAATCAATTAACCCAAGCCACCTTCTCCGGTGATGACTATTTTAAACCCCGAGATCTCTTTGATCGTCTGGTCCTGGGTCAGCAATTCAGCTATCAACGCAATGGAAATATACAAACCATCAACACCCAATTTGTCAGCACCACCGGCAATGACTCGACCAAACGGGTAGTGAGGACACAGACGGATCGTGCTGACTTTGCGTATGATGCCGCCGCCGGTTATCCCGATCGGTTAGTGCGTATTCATCATCGTGACCCCAAATTACAAGCTTACTATCCGGGACCCTACCGCTATGATGCCAGTAACAATGTCATTCAAGATGCGGTAGGGAATTGCTATACCTTCAATGGCTTAAACCAACTGATCACCTATCAATCGGTTGCCACCTGCCAGCCAGCCGCTAACCCTAACGCAAGCACCCAAGTCACCAATCACTATACCTATGGTCCCTATGGCAAATTATCCCAACAACAATCGCGCTTTAACGGGACAGAAGCGGATCCGGTGGATTTTTATTATATCGGCCATCAGCTGATCGCCCAGCAACAAGGGAACAAACGCAAACAGTTTATCGGGGGTGTTGAGATCTTAACGGG
>CBFIHN010000008.1:0-48965 GCA_965662575.1 Gammaproteobacteria bacterium | reverse complement strand
CTACCAGTTACTGGCTTTGTGGTCTTACTCCTATTACCAGCATCTGGTGCTATTTCAGCCGAACAAACTTATGGTTATTTTGGCAACCATGCCGTGTTTTTTATTTTAGGTGCGTTTATTTTAGCGAGCCCTGTCATGCGCTCAGGCTTGAGCACTCGAGTTTCCGTTGGCCTAATGTCGCGTTTTGGTAGAGGCCCGGTCAGTTTGTTAGCATCTATTTTCTGCTTAGCCGCCGGCTTATCTTGCGTGATTAGCGAACATGCAGTGGCCGCCATGTTCTACCCAATTGTCATGGCGATTGTCACTGCCGTAGACAAAGACAAAAAAACCAACTTTGGTTTGGCTGCTTTTTTTGCCATGGCCTGGGGGGCCATTATTGGCGGAACCGCCACGTTACTTGGCGGTGCTCGCGCGCCACTGGCATTGGGCATTTTGCAAAGTAGCACACCCTATTCAATTAGTTTTTTGCAGTGGATTGAGTTTACATTACCGATTGTATTACTCTTAATGATCATTGCCTTTATGCATATTTATTGGCTAATACGTCGCTGTCATATTTCAACCACACAAGCTCATGCACAACTAGAATTACACCAAACGCGTTTGGGTAGGTTTTCTAAACGTGAGCTATACACCGCTACCTTGTTGATTTTGACCATTATTTCCTGGGTGGTTTTTGGTAGCGGCGTCGGACTCGACACCATTGCCTTTATTGCCGTCATTATTGCCTTTGTTCTGGGCTTAACTGACTGGAAGGAAGTCGAAAAAGATGTCCCCTGGAGCATCTTCATTATGTATGGCAGTGCTATTGCATTAGGCGCGACCCTGCGTGACACAGGCGCTGCCAACAGCCTAGTCAATTTACTCATGGCTACCGGTATTCAGTCACCAAAAATTGTGTTTATTTTTCTAGTTGTGTTGGCATTTTTGCTGACCGAGGCAATGAGTAATGCAGCCGCAGTAGCAGTATTATTGCCGATTGGCCTAGCTTTGGCCCAAAAATTCAACCTAGACCCAAGAGCAATTACGGTAGCAATTGCAACTGCAGCCGGCTTAGCATTTATGTTACCAACAAGTACTCCAGCAATGGCCATTATTGTTCACAGCGATTATGTCACCCCAAAAAATGCTTTACGCTGGGGCGCCCGAGTTAATATCTTTGGCGCGATCATTCTATTACTCGGCGCATGGTTATACTGGCCTTTATTGGGTGTCCATGTTATCCATTAAACCGATAGCCTATTCGGCACCAGGTAGTTTAATACTCACCGGCGAGCATGCCGTACTTGCGGGTGAACTCGCCACCGCCTGCGCCATTAATCAACGAGTAACGACTAGCCTACTGCCCAGATCTGATCGAAAAATTCATATTCAATCTCAATTAGGTGAACTAAAAACCAGCCTTGATCGATTTGAAATTCAACAACCATTCCAATTTGTCTTAGCAGCGATTGCACGTTACAAAGCACAATTGAATGTAGGCTTTGATTTAATTATTGATTCACAATTTTCTGCGACCGTCGGTTTCGCGTCTTCAGCCGCAGTTAGCGTGGCAACACTGGCTTGCCTTTGGCAATTATCTAAACAAATACCCATTAATAAACAAAAGTTATTCGAGCAGGCACATCAAGTGATTTTAGCAGTGCAAGGCCGAGGTTCTGGCGCTGATGTTGCTGCAGCAGTATTTGGTGGAACAATTGCCTATCGTTATGTCAATAAACCTGGCCTTTCACGAACGCAAAAAACCTACCAAACATACTCGATTGAAAAATTAGCGCATAACCCATCAATAACCGCCGTTTATTCTGGCAGAAAAACACCAACCCCACAGGTCATTGCTGCTGTCCAGCAACGTTTTGCTGACAACCCTGAACAGCTGCAAACCATTTATCGGCAAATTGGCCAATGTAGCGAACAAGCTAGACATGCAATTAATCAGGCTGATTGGCCTGTGCTAGCTCGTGTTTTAACAGCCAATCATCAACTCATGCAGCAGCTTGGAGTAAGTAATCACAAACTTGAACAAATCGTTAATGACATGACCCAACAGCCCAACATTATTGCGGCAAAAATATCGGGTTCTGGCCTAGGTGATTGCGTCATTGGTCTCGGTGAATTAGACTCTTGGGCAGAACCAGAGAACTGGTTTAAATTAAGCATTGCCTCTGAGGGAGTGACCCATGTTGCAAAATGATCGTTTAATCCGCGCACTAAAACGTCAAGATGTCGACCGCACACCAATATGGTTAATGCGCCAAGCCGGGCGCTATTTACCCGAATATCGCACAGTGCGTGAGCAAGCAGGAAGCTTTATGAGTCTGTGCCGGAACCCAACCTTAGCATGCGAAGTTACTTTACAACCACTGGCTCGCTTTAACCTCGACGCGGCCATTATTTTTTCTGACATTTTGACAATACCCGATGCGATGGGCTTAGGCTTATCTTTTGAAACAGGAGACGGTCCGGTTTTTGCCAACCCTATTAAGACAGCAAAAGCGATTAAACACTTACCACAACCGGACCCTGAAATAGAGTTACGCTATGTAATGGATGCGATTCGCACCACTAAGAATGCTTTGGCGGACAAAGTCCCCTTGATTGGTTTCTCCGGCAGCCCATGGACCTTGGCAACTTACATGGTAGAAGGTCGTAGCTCAAAACAATTTCAGAACATTAAAGCCATGATGTATCGTGAGCCACAATTGCTAATGCAATTAATAGACCATCTCGTCATTGCTGTCAGCCATTATTTAATCGCTCAAGCCACTGCTGGCGCTGATGTATTGATGATTTTTGATAGCTGGGGCGGCGTATTAAGCCACGTTGCCTATGACCAATTTTCACTCACACCAATGGAGAGAATTATCGCAAAAATTCAAACTACTCACCCAGATTTACCCATTATCGTATTTACCAAAGGTGGTGGCCAATGGTTACATAAAGTCGCTGCCAGCGGCTGCACCGGCATTGGCCTTGACTGGACGACCCCCATCAAAACTGCGCGTGAGCTTGTCGGGCACCGAGTTGCCTTACAGGGCAACATTGACCCATGCGTGCTGTTTGGCTCCGAGCAAACAATTTATCAAGTTGTTGCAAAAACTTTGGCTGAGTTTGGACGTAATAACGGCCACATCTTTAATTTTGGTCATGGCATCTTACCAACAATCGACCCAAGCAAAGTGCAATATCTAGTCGATGTCGTGCATGAAATGAGCGGTCATTATCATGAGTTCTAAAACAGGCATATTGCTGATTAACCTTGGCACACCCACCTCACCATCGGTAAAGGATGTTCGCGCTTATTTGAAAGAATTCTTAGGCGACCCCTTAGTCGTACAATTACCGCGTTTATTATGGCTACCTATTCTTTATGGAATTATTTTGCCATTTCGTGGAAAAAGTTCGGCAAAGTTGTATCAATCGATTTGGACGGATCAAGGCTCACCACTACTGTACCTATCACAGCAATTGGCTAATACCTTACAACAGCAAACCGGTAATCACGTTGAACTGGCCATGCGTTATGGTCAACCAAATATTGAATCTGCACTGGATACATTTCACCATCAAGGCATTAAAAACCTGACCGTCATCCCACTATTTCCACAGTATTCGGTGACAACTACCGGTAGCATTCTGAAAGTCTTGAGTCGCCACAAAGAACAGTTTCATTTTGATATTATTAGTGACTATTATCAGAGTTGTCCATATATTCAGGCGTTGGCCAATCAGGTTAAAAATCACTGGCAACAGCATGGCCGCGCTGAAAAATTATTACTCTCGTTTCATGGCTTACCTATGGCCTCAATGAAAACCGGAGACCCTTATTATTTTCAGTGTTTAACAACAGCAAAATTATTAACTGACGCACTAGACTTACAAAAAGATCAATGGCAACTATCATTTCAATCTCGCTTGGGCAAGGCGGAGTGGCTGCAACCTTATACCGAACCCACTTTAAAAAAGCTGGCGCAAAGTGGCATAAAATCAGTCGATGTTTTTTGCCCTGGCTTTGCCGTTGACTGCTTAGAAACCATCGAAGAAATTGCTGTTGAAGCGAAGCAAGCTTTCCTCGCACACGGCGGCAAGTGCTTCTATTATATCCCCGCATTGAATAGTGAAACCAACTACCTAACCTCTATGATCAAAGGCCCATCTCATATATAATCATTGATGTTTTTTAGTTTAAGGAACACCATGTCGAACGAATTTCTTTTCACCTCTGAATCTGTATCAGAAGGCCATCCAGATAAAGTTGCTGATCAAATATCTGATGCCATTTTAGATGAAATTTTAAAGCAAGATACCAGCGCTCGAGTTGCCTGTGAAACCATGGTTAAAACTGGCATGGCATTAGTAGCAGGAGAGATCACCACTTCAGCCTGGGTTGATATCGAAGAATTGGTACGTAAAGTTATTCTAGGCATTGGTTATACAGACCCAACAATGGGCTTTGATGGCGAATCTTGCTCTGTATTAAATGCCATTGGTAAGCAATCTCCTGATATTGCGATGGGTGTCGATCGCTGCTCAAATGAAGCCCAGGGTGCTGGTGATCAAGGCTTAATGTTTGGTTTTGCTTGTAACGAAACTGATGTTTTAATGCCTGCACCCATCACCTACGCCCACCGATTAGTTAAACGACAAGCTCAACTACGCAAAAGTGGTCAGCTTTCTTGGTTACGTCCTGATGCAAAAAGTCAGGTGACCTTTCAATATGCAAATGGCAAACCAGTGGCTGTTGATACTGTTGTACTATCAACACAACATGCACCTAACATTGATCAAAAGACTCTAAAAGAAGCCGTCATTGAGGAAATCATCAAGCATGTCATTCCTGACAAGTTCTTATCTCAAGATACCCGCTATTTCATCAACCCCACAGGGCAATTTATCATCGGTGGCCCACAAGGCGACTGTGGTTTAACCGGTCGAAAAATCATTGTAGATACATATGGTGGCATGGCACGTCATGGTGGTGGTGCTTTTTCCGGCAAGGACCCATCAAAAGTCGACCGCTCCGCCGCCTATATGGGCCGCTATGTCGCGAAAAACATTGTCGCTGCTGGCTTGGCAGATAAATGTGAACTGCAAGTGTCATATGCCATTGGTGTTGCCGAGCCGACTTCCATTCATATCGATACTTTTGGCACTGGCCATATTAGTGACACCCAAATTGCTAGCTTAGTGAAAAAGCACTTTGACCTCCGCCCATTTGCAATTACTCAACAATTGGATTTATTACAACCAATTTACCAACACACCGCAGCATATGGACATTTTGGTCGTGATGACTGTGATTTCACATGGGAAAAAACGGATAAGGCTGACGCGCTAAAGGCTGATGCAAAGTGATAATGCGTCGACGTTAACGGTCAATTTTAAATAAGTGAGCCTCATAAAAAACTCATCATACTCAATCAACATGGAGAAAAAACATGCCTGTAGACTGTGCAACAGAACTCAAAACTGACTACAAAGTCGCTGACATTACCCTAGCCGACTGGGGTCGTCGTGAAATTAAAATTGCAGAAAGTGAAATGCCAGGCTTAATGGCATTGCGTGCTGAATATGGCCCGAGCCAACCACTAAAGGGGGCACGCATCACAGGCTGTATTCATATGACCATTCAAACCGCTGTATTAATTGAAACTTTAATTGCCTTAGGTGCGAGCGTTCGCTGGTCTTCTTGCAACATCTACTCAACTCAGGATCATGCTGCGGCCGCAATGGCTAAGGCAGGCATTCCAGTCTTTGCATGGAAAGGCGAAACAGAAGCAGAATATGATTGGTGCATCGAACAAACCATTACTGGCGATGATGACTGGCGACCCAATATGATACTTGATGATGGTGGCGATTTAACCTTAATGTTACATAAGAAATTCCCAGCATTATTAGATGATATCAGAGGAATTACTGAAGAAACCACAACGGGCGTCCACCGCTTGTATGATATGGCAAAGAACAATAAATTGAAGGTTCCAGCAATTAATGTTAACGATTCGGTCACTAAATCTAAGTTTGATAACCTTTATGGTATTCGTGAATCTCTAATGGATGGTCTAAAGCGTGCAACCGATGTCATGATTGCTGGCAAAATTGCCGTGGTCCTCGGTTTTGGTGATGTTGGCAAAGGATCAGCACAGGCACTACGGGGTTTAGGTGCGACCGTCATGGTGACTGAAATTGATCCCATCTGTGCATTACAGGCAGCAATGGAAGGTTATCGCGTTGTCACCATGGATAAAGCTGCAAGCATCGGTGATATTTTCGTTACCACGACAGGCAATAAAGATGTCATTCGTCATGACCACCTGACACAAATGAAAAATGAGGCCATTGTCTGTAACGTAGGCCACTTTGATAATGAAATTGATGTCGCTTCACTTGAAAAATATCAATGGGAAGAAATCAAACCTCAAGTCGATCATGTCATCTTTCCTGATGGTAAACGTATTACCTTGCTAGCGAAAGGTCGCCTAGCCAACCTGGGTTGTGCCACTGGACACCCGAGCTTTGTGATGTCTAACTCATTTACCAACCAAGTGTTAGCACAAATTGAACTTTGGCAACACCATGATAAATATGCTAATGAAGTGTATGTGCTGCCAAAACACTTAGACGAGAAAGTTGCACGCTCACATTTAGCAAAAATCGGCGCTGAGTTAACTGAAATGACCAAAGAACAAGCCGACTATATTGGTGTTAAAGTCGAGGGACCTTATAAGCCTGAACACTACCGTTACTAAAATTAAACTACCCCGCTGCCAGCAGCGGGGTAGCTCCAAGCCTCTGTTTTGTTTTGCCATGGAAGCCTAATGAGCACCTTTAAAAAATTACAGCCCTATATTGTCGTTTTTGCCGCAGCGTTATTTTTTCTATTTGAGTTCATCAATATGAATAGCTTTAACGCATTGAACCTACCATTACGAGAAGCATTTCATGCTCAGGCACTACAAATCAGCAACCTCTCGGCAATGTATTTTTATGCCAATGTCTTGTTTTTAATTCCAGCAGGTTTACTACTCGACCGACTGTCTACACGACTATTATTGATTATCGCCATGAGTGTCTGCATCATTGCTACCTTTGTATTTGCCTCAACCAATCAATTATGGGTCGCACAAGTTTGTCGTTTTTTAACCGGCATGGGCAGCACCTTTTGCTTATTAAGCTGTTCGCTATTAACCTCACGCTGGGTGAAACCACGCTACGCGGCCTTAGTCATGGGGCTTGTTGTCACAATGGCAATGCTAGGCGGCATGTTAGCACAGCAAATGACTAACCTGACTGACTATCTAGGTAGCTGGCGCTTAGCAATTAGTGCCGTTGGTGGATTAGGCATCCTCTTTTTAATCCTGATTATTGTCTTAGTCAAAGATTGCCCACGAGATTTTTCTCTAGCAAAACAACACCAACAATATCCTAAAAGTTTTTGGCGAAATTTTGCTTTGGCTTTGGGCAATCTCCAAAACTGGCTTGCTGGCATTTATACTAATTTCCTCAGCATTCCGGTTATTGTACTGGGTGCTTTATGGGGTAAAGAATATCTCCATTGTGTCAAAAACTTATCTAACGAACAGGCTGCGGTTGTTGCATCAATGATTTTTCTCGGCATGATTATTGGCTCACCCCTCAGTGGTTGGATTTCAGATCGAATGAAACGCCGCAAAAGCCCAATGCTTGTTGGTGCGATATTAACTTTGATCACTGTCCTGGTGATTATGTATGTCACCCCCTTAAGCTATGATCAACTCATGATGTTATTCTTTTTACTTGGCCTATTTTCTGGTGCCCAGGTGATCAGTTATGCATTTGTGATTGAAAGCAATCCTTTGCATATCACCGCCAGCAGCACGGCATTAGCAGCAACATTAATTATGGCTTGTGGTGCAATTTTTCAGCCACTCTTTGGCTACTTACTCGAAAATTTTGGGACTCATAGTTTAGTTAACGACACGGTAATTTATCATGCTGATGCTTATCATGCTGCCATGCTGATTTTGCCAATAACTTTTGTCGCCAGTATGATCATTGCACTGCTACTCAAAGAAACGAAAGCGTCGCATTAATTGAATATTTTACTGACTCGACCACGACATCAATCTGAACAATGGCAACGACGCTTTGCTGCATATGGCATTGAATCAACAATCTGTCCCTGCATCGATATTTTACCACCAACTCACCCAGAGAACTTACGTTGTGCTATTCAATCCATCCGCAATGATGACTATCTTTTTTTTGTTAGTCAAAATGCAGTGGAACAATTATTTTCTCTGCTTTCAGTAGCAGAAAAGCAACATTTACAGCATTGCCAATGTTTTACTATTGGAGCAACAACTGCAAAAATACTTGCCACTTACGGCTTTAAAAATATCATGCATCCCAGTGGAAATAATCACAGTGAAGCCTTACTGGCCTTACCATCATTACACTGTCTAAATAGCAAACATGGCCATATTTTTCGCGGTGAAACTGGGCGCGAACATTTAGCTAACACATTAAAAAAACGAGGGGCACAAGTTCATTATCACTGTTGCTATCGTCGACAAGCAGTAAATATTGATATCAACAGTCTACAAAAAAATTGGCATTTTGATTATGTCATTTTTACCTGTTTTGACGCATTGAAAAACCTATGGCACCAACTGGGTACAGCACGAACTTTACTACAAAAAACGCCAATAACAGTCACCAACAAAAAGATGCAGCAGTTTGCAGAACAGCATGGTATGACAAAAATTGAATTAGTTAACCCGCCGGGATTTGAGCAAATGTTGTCACTACTTCGTCGTCAACACTAAATACTGGAAGGCTTCAAATAACGACGCTGACGTTTAAAAACAGAGTTATTCACAATCGACAAGTAGGTTAGAGACTTTAATCATCATCCCAACTCAACGCGCCACCTGTTTGATACTCGGTGACTCGCGTCTCAAAGAAATTCTTCTCTTTTTTGAGATCAATCACTTCACTCATCCATGGAAATGGGTTCTGGATATCACCTTGATATAGAGCAGGTAAGCCAATCTGAGCGCAACGTCGATTGGCAATAAATTGCATATACTCATTGAACATTTGCACATTCAATCCTAAGACGCCACGCGGCATGGTATCCTCAGCATAGCGGACTTCTAGTTCAGTTGCTTCTTTAATCATAGCCAACGCTTCTTGCTGAAATGCCTCTGTCCATAGCTCCGGATTTTCGAGTTTGATTTGATTAATGACATCAATACCAAAATTTAAATGCATTGATTCATCACGGAGGATATATTGAATCTGCTCAGCAGTACCGGTCATTTTATTACGGCGACCAAAAGACAATACTTGCACAAAACCAACATAGAAGAAAATCCCTTCAAACACAACATAGAAAGCAATCAAATCGCGTAGCAATTGCTGGTTTGACTCAGGCGTACCCGTTTGAAAACTTTCATCAGAAAGCGTTTTGGTGTATTTAATTGACCAAGCTGCTTTATCATGAATTGAGGGAATTTCACGGTACATATTAAATAATTCACTTTCATCCAAACCAAGGCTTTCAATAATATATGTATAGCTATGCGTATGGATCGCTTCTTCAAAAGCTTGACGCAAAATATACTGCCGACACTCTGGGTTGGTAATCAAACGATAAACTGCTAAAACCAAATTATTCGCTACCAATGAGTCCGCCGTAGAGAAAAAACCTAACGCGCGCTTTAAAATCGTACGTTCATCAGCACTTAAACCATTTGGATCCTTCCACAAGGCTAAATCAGCTGACATGCTAATTTCTTGTGGCATCCAATGATTGGCACAACCATCCAAATATTTTTGCCATGCCCAGTCATACTTTAAAGGAAAAAGTTGGTTTAAGTCCGCACGGCAATTGATAATTTTTTTATCATCAACTTGAATGCGTTCAGCACCCATCTCGATATCTTCTAGCCCCGTCACCCCAGTTTCAAAGATTTGTGTTTTTTTCATTTCCTCTGATTGTTGCACAGTAACCCATTCAGGCATTTTTCTCTCCTTTCCTTTAAGACTTTTTTTGATCAACCAAATTTTTCATTTCAGAGGCTATTGCTAGCTAGCCAATACGGCTAATCACCTACTGACAGGCCTCACAATCTGGATCTAATATTGAGCAAACCTTCGGCTGATTTTGACTAGCAACGGCATTCAACTCACCACCTTGGCCTGTTGACTTCTCCGTACTGGTTGCTCCTAAGCTTCGTAGATAATAAGTTGTTTTCAACCCACGCTGCCATGCCAACTTATAGGTTTGATCCAACACTTTCCCAGATGGCTTAGCAATATATAAGTTCAATGATTGCGCCTGA
Source organism: Gammaproteobacteria bacterium (assembly GCA_965662575.1). GTDB lineage: Bacteria > Pseudomonadota > Gammaproteobacteria > Francisellales > CACEW01 > CBFIHN01. The sequence goes on along the minus strand of CBFIHN010000008.1, from coordinate 38,634 downwards.
TCAATCCATTTTTGACGACGTGAGGCTGCCTCAATTAACCATTGACTATCAATTTCAAAAGCTGTTTTGTAACGTGCTTTCAACTCTGCGGGCACACGACCAATATTTTGCACACTCCCATTGAAGAATTTGAGATCATTAACCATCACTTGGTCCCAAACACCTAGCGCCTTCAATTCCGAAATTAAATACGGATTTAAAACGGTAAACTCACCGGAGAGATTTGACTTCACATAAAGGTTCTGATAAGTCGGTTCAATTGACTGTGAAACACCACAAATATTAGAAATCGTTGCAGTCGGTGCAATTGCCATAACATTGGAATTACGCATTCCCTGGGTACGAACTTTCGTCCGCAGACCACTCCAATCTAGGGTGCGTTTGGTATCTTGTTCTAAATATTTACCCCGAGCATGTTGCAATAAATTAATTGAATCAATTGGTAGAATACCTTTGCTCCATAAAGATCCTTCATAAGATTCGTAACTACCCCGCTCTTTAGCTAATTCAGTAGACGCCTCAATTGCATAGTAGCTAATGACTTCCATGCTTTCATCAGCAAACTCAACCGCCAAGTCAGAATCATAAGCAAGCTTTAATTCATACAAGGCATCTTGGAAACCCATCACTCCCATACCAACAGGTCGGTGTGATAGATTAGAACGCCGCGCTTGTGGTACTGAGTAATAATTAATATCAATCACGTTATCAAGCATACGAAGTGCCGTTTTGATGTTTTTCTTGAGTTTACGTTTATCCAATTTGCCATTTTTGATATGAGCAGGCAGATTAATACTACCCAAATTACAAACCGCAATTTCATCATCAGAAGTATTAAGCGTAATCTCGGTACAAAGATTAGAGCTATGAACCACACCAACATGCTGTTGCGGCGAACGCAAATTACAAGGATCTTTAAAAGTTACCCAAGGATGACCTGTTTCAAATAGCATCGATAATATTTTACGCCATAAGGTTACGGCCGGAATACGGCGACCCAAAATCTCACCACGATCAAATCTTTCTTCATAAGCAACATAGGCTTTTTCAAACGCATCACCGTAAAGATCATGTAAGTCAGGTACCTCGTTTGGCGTAAATAGCGTCCAATTAGCTTTTTCACACACACGCTTCATAAATAGATCCGGAATCCAATTGGCACTATTCATATCATGGGTACGACGACGATCATCACCGGTGTTTTTACGTAACTCTAAGAATTCTTCAATATCTAAGTGCCAAGTCTCCAAGTAGGCACACACTGCCCCCTTACGCTTACCACCTTGGTTCACTGCAACGGCCGTATCATTGGCTACTTTCAGGAATGGAACCACACCTTGAGACTTACCATTCGTACCTTTAATTCGAGAATTTAAACTACGCACAGGCGTCCAGTCATTACCAATTCCTCCAGCAAATTTTTGCAGCAAGGCATTATCACGAATACCGCCATAAATGCTACTCAAATCATCACTAATTGTTGACAAATAGCAACTGGATAACTGTGGACGCAATGTCCCTGAATTAAACAATGTTGGCGTTGAACACATATAATCAAATGACGATAATAAATGATAAAATTCAATCGCTTTTTCTTCTTTGTTATCTTCCATTAACGCTAACCCCATTGCCACACGCATAAAGAAAATTTGTGGCAGCTCAAAACGAGTTTCTTGGTGATGGATAAAGTAACGATCATACAAAGTTTGCAAACTAAGATAAGTGAAATTCTGATCTCGTTTGGCCTCTAAAGCTTTGCCTAAAACTTTTAAATCAAACGCACGCAGTTTAGGGTCCAGTAACTCTAATTCGATGCCCCTTTGGATGTAAGCACTAAATGCCTGAGGGTATAACTTACCCATTTGCAAAGATGTCGCCTCTACCGCGACATCCAAAAAGCGTAATGACTCCCGGCGCAAAGAGTCCAGTAATAAACGCGCGGTAACGTAATTATAAGTAGGCTCGCGCTCAATCAAGGTTCTCGCACTCAAAACTAAGGCACGTGCTACTTCTTTTTCGGCAACACCGTCAAATAGGTTACGCGTAGTATCTTTCAAAATCAGCTCAGCAGAAACCTCATTAAACCCTGCGCAGGCCTCTTCGACCACTGTTTGCATACGCTGTTTATCAAGCGCCAATAAATCACCATTGTCATGTTTTACCCGAATTTCACCAGGCATTGGCGCTTCAGTCTTAGTTTCACGCTGTTGACGATGTTCCTCACGATACAAAACATACGCTCGGGCAACCTTATGTTCACCTGCACGCATTAAGGTTAACTCTACCTGGTCTTGGATATCCTCAATGTGGACCGACCCACCAGAGGGCATACGACGAACAAAAGTTTCAGCGATATGCTCACAAAAATCAGCAACTAGCTGATGAATACGACTAGAGTCTGCAGCCTGACCACCTTCAACCGCAAGAAATGCTTTGGTTAAAGCAATACCAATCTTCGAATGATCAAAAATTGCGACTTCACCATTCCGTTTAACAACTTTCAGATTACCCAGCTGCTTTGTCGCAATGGCTGCCTCTGCAGATACTGCTGCCCCGCCCAGATTTGCTTTAACTCCAACAACTGTTTTGCCTGCCTGCCCCTCTCGTGTAATTTGCATTGCTATCCTCATAAAACCAGTCAAAAATTAAACTACCCACACCCCTCTGTGGATTACTTGTTGATAACACAACATCTTGTGTCAACAAAGAAATTTAGGGACAAGATAATGGGTTTTTTGCTCCGAATCAAGCAGATATGGGAAAAAAATTTATCTTGAAAAACAAAGTAAAAAACGATTAGAAAAACATTGACTTTCTGGTTTAAAAAGAGCATAGTCGGCGATTAAAAATTTTACCCCCTAACTTGGGCTAATTGGAGAATACCTTGGCTAACAGCAAACAATCACGCAAACGCGCTCGTCAAAATGAGAAACATCGCCAACACAATGCCAGCATGCGCTCAATGATGCGCACTTATATCAAGAAAACCTTACACGCTATTACTGCCGGCAAAAAAGAAGAAGCCAATACGGCTTTTGCTACAACTGAAAAGGTGCTCGATCGCTTCGCAGATAAAGGTCTGATCCATAAAAACAAGGCCGCTCGTCATAAAAGCCGCCTGAGTGCAAAAATTAAAGCACTTGCTTAACCAACAGTCAATTCAAGGGCCGGCTTTATGCCGGCTTTTTTGATGACAAATAAATCACTCCACCCTAAGCAGCTGATGACTGTACACCGCCCCATATACCTACACAGGGGCGACACCTTACAAGACAGCACCCCAAAATGCCGATAAAATCTCAATCCCTTCAAAACAATCTACTCAACTGGTTTGAGCAAAATGGCCGCCAACACTTACCCTGGCTACAAAATAAAACCCATTATAATGTCTGGGTATCTGAGATAATGCTGCAACAGACTCAGGTGACCACCGTTATTCCTTACTTTGAGAAATTCACCGCCCGTTTTCCCAATGTTGGAAGTCTCGCACAAGCACATCTTGATGATGTGCTATCTCACTGGGCAGGACTTGGCTATTATGCTCGTGCACGCAACCTGCATAAAGCAGCGCAAATTATTGCACAAGAACATAATGGACAATTTCCAAACAACTTTAAACAAGTGATTAAACTCCCTGGCATTGGTCGGTCTACTGCTGCAGCCATTTTAGCCAGTGTTGAAAACCAACCCCTAGCCATACTAGATGGCAATGTAAAAAGAGTGTTATCTCGTTTTGAACAAGTCAGTGGCAATCCACAATCAGCACAAACGATCAAAAAACTATGGCAACTTGCCGAGGCTTACACACCCAAAAACCGCCCAGCTGACTATAACCAAGCAATGATGGATTTAGGCGCAACGATCTGCACACGCTCAAGACCCAACTGTGAACAGTGCCCATTAAACAATGACTGCCAAGCATTCCAACATCGAACCGTAGAGCAATATCCCAACAAAAAACCAAAACAAAAACGCAGCAGCAGAGAACGTATTTTTTTCATTCTAATCAATAACCACCAGCAAATTGCTTTATATCGACGCCAAGAACAAGGTCTTTGGGGCGGCTTATGGTGTCTGCCTGAGTTTGCAGATATTTGCGAGTTAAACCACTGGCTAAGCCAACACAATCTAGACCCACACACAGCAGAGACATGGACAACACAGTGCCATCAATTGACACATTTTGACTTATACTATACTCCTGTTATTTATCGCACCACAAACCATAGCTTAAACCTGCCAAATCAGTGGCATGATTTAGCAAAAGTCTCTACACTTGGCCTACCAAAACCAATCAAAGCATTACTTGAGAAATTGGATGAGCAACACGATCTTTTGTCAAAAACTACAACAACAACTACCTCAGCTGGATAACGCCCCCTACCCTGGCCAGCTTGGTGAAAAAATTCTGCAGCATATTTCAGCTCAAGCCTGGCAAATGTGGTTAGGTCACCAAACTATGCTGATCAATGAATACCGCCTCAATTTGCTTGAACCAAAAGCACGAAAATTTCTCCTTGAGGAAATGAATAAATTTTTATTTACTGGTGGGGCACAAACGCCAGAAGGCTTCACCCCTGAAAGTGACAACGAATAGCTTTTGACACACGCACCTTACACAGCAACATCACACTATGATAAACTCCATGAAAACTGACACACCCGATAACAACATGGAACACTTAATTCCTTTTCTCCACGAGCACCTCGGTATTGTGGCTCTCTTGCTTATACTCATCATCGGATTTATTTGGTTAGAATTTAAGACCAGCACCCGAGGAGTTAAAGCCTTATCAACACAAGAAGCAATTCAACTATTAAATCAAAAAAATAGCTTGGCACTAGACTTTCGTGGTGCCGATCATTTTGCAGAGGGCCATATTAGCAAAGCAAAAAATGTCACACTGGATGACCTCAAAACAGCCACTGACAGATTCAAAAAACACCTCAAATCACCGGTGATTGTCATCTGCGATAACGGCCAAAAATCTAGCCAAGCTGGCGCCAAACTCAAACGTGCCGGATTTGAGCAAGTCTATCTCCTACGTCAAGGCTTAGCCTTATGGCGCAAAGAAAATTTACCATTAATTAAGGAACCGTCATGAGTGCAACTGTCATTATTTATACCTCAAACTACTGTCCTTACTGCATTCGAGCAAAGGAACTATTAAAAAATAAAGGTATTGAATTCAGCGAGATTTCAATTGAAAATGATGATGAGCAACGTATGATCATGATGCAAAAAAGCGGCCGCCGCACAGTACCTCAAATTTTCATCAATGACCAGACAATTGGTGGATTTGATGACCTTTACGCACTGGAACAAAAAGGCGAGCTAGATGCGCTATTAAATCAATAAACCAACCCCGCGGCAAGAAACGGGACATAATGATTAATCAAGGAAATATAAACATGGCTGAAGAAAGCAAACAAGAGTTCCAAATTCAAAAAATTTATATCAAGGACATGAGCTTCGAAATACCTCACGGTGCTAAGGCGTTTCAATCTGAGTGGCAGCCTGAGCTTGATGTTGATATTCAAACACAAACTAATAAACTAGAAAATGATACGCATGAAGTGATTCTAACCGTCAAATGCACTGTAAAATGCAGTGATCAAACGGCTTTTATTGCAGAAGTAGAACAAGCTGGTGTCTTTACGGTGACCGGACTGAATGAAGAACAACTAGGCCACGCATTAGGTGCTTACGCACCAAATATTCTTTACCCCTACTTACGTGAGGCGATCTCCGACATGGTAATGAAAGGCGGCTTCCCACAACTGTCTTTAGCACCAGTAAATTTTGATATGCTTTATGAGCAACAAAAAGCTGAAGTCACCGGAACAACGACTGATACTGTTCATTAAACCGTATCGCATCACACTGCTCACTATTGGAAAAAGGGTAGGTACACCTCATGAAGTTCACTGTACTAGGTGCCGGGTCATTCGGCACCGCCTTGGCGATCTTACTATGTCATAATCAACAAGATACAACACTTTGGAGTGCACGCCCTGATCAACTTTCAGTCATAGAAAGCGAAAGGGAGAATAAAAAATTCTTACCCAATATTGCGATTCCACAATCACTAAAATTTTGTCATGATTTAGGCCAAGCTGTTGCAAGTTCAGATGTTCTGCTTATTGCAGTACCCAGCCATGCCTTTACCCACGTCTGCCAGCAAATCATTAAGACAAGTAAAACACCAAAATCCTTGCTATGGATTAGCAAAGGCTTAGACCCAAAATCTGGTCAGCTATTGAGTGCTATCGCCAATCAATACTTTAATGACACAGTACCAAAAGCACTATTAACAGGGCCAAGCTTTGCCAAAGAGATTGCCACGAACCAACCAACCGCTGTGGTTGTTGCATCAAATAACCAGCAATATGCACAACAGTTACAGCAATCATTACATAGCGACTATTTTCGAATCTACTTGAGTGATGACATCATTGGTGCACAACTTGGTGGCGCAATCAAAAATGTTCTGGCAGTTGCAGTGGGCATTTCTGATGGTTTAGGCTTCGGCATGAATACCCGCGCTGGCCTGATGACCAGAGGACTTGCCGAAATGACAAGACTGGGACTTGCGCTCGGCGCCAAGCCCCAAACCTTAACGGGTTTAAGCGGCCTAGGTGATTTAATTCTTACCTGCACTGATAATCAATCAAGAAACCGTCGGTTTGGTCTGGCCATCGGCCAAGGAAAGTCACAGCAACAAGCCTGTCAAGATATTGGCCAAGTTGTTGAAGGCATTCAAACAACACAGCTTGTCTATCAGCTAGCACAACGCTTTAACGTGTCGATGCCAATCACCGAACAAATGTATCAGCTACTCTATAAAAATGCCCCTGTGAAACAAGTGGTTATTGCGCTGACCAACCGTGAACCGGCACCTGAAGTCCGCACATAAATGGTATTCCTTGTTTGGGCGTTAACCGCATTTTACTCCCTTTTCCAGTTTTTTTTACAGATTTCTGGAAATATGATGGCCTCAAACTACATTGACAGCTTTCATTTATCTGCCGCCGGCTTAGGCTCATTAAGTTCAGCAATGTTTTACGGATACATTCTCGTCCAAATTCCAGCTGGCTTCCTCTTCGATCGCTTTCAATTACGTCGCGTCTTGCTATCTGCTGTTTTGACTTGCGCCATTGGCTGCGCCCTATTTTCTTTTAGTCACTCACTATGGCTAGCAATCCCCGCTCGATTTCTCATGGGCATTGGTGCTGGCTTTGGCTTTATCGGCATGGTCTTTGCTAGTAGCCGCTGTTTCCCATCACGTTATTTTATCTTGATGGTTGGCATTGGTGAATTGATTGGCATGCTCGGCACCTCTGCTGCACAAGCTGTCATACCACACATTGTCATACATGTTGGCTGGCGGACTGTACTCTTAGCCTGCGCTATGACCTGCTTTTTTTTATGGCTATTGATGTTTGCTCTACTCAAGCAAGACTTCCATATAAAAGGTAAACACTTACCACAACCAAACCAACAGCAAAAACCAAAACTACTAACACATTTACATCAAACCATGCGAATACCTAATGTTTGGTTCGCGGGTATTTTTTGTTTAGGCATGTTTTCAGTTGTCACTATTTTTGCCGCACTCTGGGGAGCACCTTTCTTGGTTAACACTCATCAGCTCTCTTATTTACAAGCAACGACGGCAACTGCCTCACTATTACTTGGTATTGCCATTGGTGGACCAGCAATTGGCTGGATCAATAGTCACTCCCAGCACCCCAAACGCATGATGATTAGTGCAGGCCTTATCACCTTAATTTGCGCCCTCATCACACTGTTTTATACGACTATCAGTATCAGCAGCTTAAATGTTTTGATGTTTATTTTTGGCTTTTTTTCTTGCTCGTATCTACTTGGATTTTCATTAGTTGAGCACGCAACAAGCAGCAATATTCGAGGCACTGCTATTGGTTTTTGTAATGCAATCGCTGTACTTGGTGGGCCAGTTCTGCAACCAAGCGTCGGATGGTTACTTGATCAATTACAACATCAAGGCTTTAGTACGAGTAGAAGTTATCAATATAGCCTATTGTTATTAGGCATGGTTATTATTCTCGGTGTTATCGCTGCCAGCTTAGTGAAAACAACCAAAACAACCTATCAGGCTAAGGCGCTATAATCCTCCACAGCCAGCTGCTGCAGCAATTGCCAGGCATTGCCAATTTCTACCCCTTTACTCACTCGATCCAATCTTGCCAAATGGCAGAGTAACTGCTCACAGCAATGGAGAGTCAAACGACCTAACGCACGCTGCACAATCGGCTGACGTTTTTGCCAAATGCGATATTTTTTACACAATGCCTGCATGGTGCTATGTCGACGCTCTTGGTGTAACTGATAGAGCAGACGGATCTCTCTTGCCAAGGCCCAACAAATGACTACCGGCTCAGCACCTTCTCCTTGTAAGCGATTAAGAATATGCAAATAACGTGCTAAATCCCCCAACAAAAAACTATCACTCAACTGAAATACATCAAAACGACTCTCATCTTGTAAAAATTGCGCAAGATAATCCAGCGTGACCACACCACCATTGCCAGCCCCTAGCTGTGCTTGCTTTAAAATTTGGTCAGCAGCCAACAAGTTGCCTTCGGTGTACTGGACAAGAAAAGTCAGCGCCTCTGAGTCCAAGCTAAAATTCATAACTTTTGCACGTTGCTGCAACCAACTGGGCAATGCTTGACGCTCGACCGGCCAAACAGGAATCGTAACACCTTTTTTCTCAATGGATTGGTACCATGTCTTTTTTTGCTCCGCGGCACTGAGCTTACCGCTGTGCACAATAATCGTTGTGTCACTTGATTGCTGACTAAATCCGGCAAGAAATTTACCTAGTGCCGCATGAATCGCTATCTGACAACGTAAGATAATAACTATTCTCTCAGCAAATAGATTACCCGTACTAGTCAACTGCTCTAATGCTGATAAATCAAACTGACGGTCAACTGTAACATTATGCCGCACATAGCCAAGCTGGTTGGCATGAGCCATTATTTGTTGAATTAACTCGTCAACTAGCAAAAACTCATCACCACTGATTAAATAAATCGATGGTAACAAAGTCGTACAACGCCTTAGATGTCCTGCTAAACTATTCGACGGCAACTTCATCAGAACGCCTATCTGAAACTCTGGCTAATTGGGTAACAATATTTTGAGCGATACTTTGTTCCATGCGATTACTCAAGCGCTCACCCATATTATTTGCACTCAAAATCTGTGTTGCATTACTATTAAAATAACCTGATCGAGTAACCACCGTCGGTGGCAACAACACCTTCCCATCGACTGTCCTAAGCGAAAACTTGACACGACTATTTACTTGGTATTGACCGGCTTGGGAACTACCTGATAATGCAACCAACTGCTGTGATGACTGTATTGACGACAAATGTAATATGGCCGTTGCCGATGGTTTATCGCTGACCAATGTAATATTATTCACCCGCAACATACGCTGCAATGACTGAACAAATGGTGTATTTTGATTGGGCGCCTCAATATATAAGCGGTCCAGCTCTGGTGGCATGGTCAAAATGCCACGCAAATGAAAACCACAGCCACTCACCAACAATAATGCCAGTAAAACCAGAGCCCAAAGCAATCGAACGATCAGCATATCAACAATCCCGTAACGCTTGCTGAGCCAACTGACGAAATTCACTGCCTAGCCTGGCATCACGCAACGCATACTCAAAGTTTGCTTGTGCGTAGCCTAATTTACTACCACAATCATAACGCTTACCTTGGAACACATGTGCTTGAACATTCATTAATGGCAATAACTCAACAATCGCATCAGTAAGCTGAATCTCACCTCCAGCCCCCAAATGTGCTTTCTCCAGATAAGAAAAAATTTCTGATGGCAGAATATAACGTCCAACGACCGCTAAATTTGATGGCGCCAAATCTGGTTGTGGCTTTTCTATCATATTATGAATACGGCGCTCTGCATCGATCTCTACCATCCCATATTGCGCAGTCTCCGAAGGACGAACCATCTGAATCGCTAATACCCCGCTAGCACCTTGCTGATAAATATCAATCATTTGTGCAAGACAGCCCTTGCCTTGATTGTAGATTAAATCATCAGCTAACAACACCGCAAAAGGAGTCTCCCCAACCAAATGCTTGGCACACAATACAGCATGCCCCAAACCCAAGGCTTCTTGTTGGCGCACATAAGAAATCGTCACATGCTTGGGCAATAAATTTTGCACCTGAGATAACTGCCCAAGTTTGTTCTTCGCAATGAGGTTTGCCTCAAGCTCAAAGTTTTTATCAAAGTGATCTTCAATCGCCCGCTTTGAGCCACTCGTCACAAAAATAATTTCATCAATCCCCGCAGCAATGGCTTCCTCAACGGCATACTGAATCAATGGCTTATCAACAATCGGTAACATTTCTTTCGGACTGGCTTTCGTAACGGGTAAAAAACGGGTACCCAGACCAGCAACAGGAAAAACGGCTTTTGTAATCTTTTGCATTAGTGACTCTTAGAAAAATAATTCATCGGGTTTTGCGTATTGCCATGAAGACGCACTTCAAATAATAAGCCTGGCGTATTGGACATATACTCACCCATAGTCGCAATTTTCTGTCCTGCCGTCACTTGATCACCAGACTTCACCAACAGACTTTGGTTATCACCGTAAACGGTCAGCAGCTGATCTTTGTGCTGAACAATCACAACTTGGCCATAATTCGGAATACCCCCGCCGGCATAGACAACACGACCGCTTTCAGCCGCTAATACGGCCTGCCCTTTTTTGCCAGAGATAATGATATTTTTACCTGTCACAAGATAGTTTTGTTCAATATCACCACAGGTTGGCCACCACCAACCTTGTTGACTGGAACGAGTGCAGTTAACTGCTAACGTTGATTTAGTTTTTTTGGGGTCTATTTGGGCAGCTATTTTTTTACTTGGCACTGACTTTTTTTGTGCAACCCGCTGTTGTGCAATTTTTTGCTTTGGCTTCTGCTGCTTCGGTTGTTGTGGATATTGCACACCCCTAATCACTCTGAGTGGTTTTTCTGCTATTTTTTCTGCTGTCGTCGACTGGGCTTTTACTACGGTCTGAGACGTCTCCACCCTATCGGTCTTTTGTTTTAGCACTGTCGGTTTAGCGATTGGGGAACCGGCTGCATGATGATCAGCACGTGGGTGCAATATGAGCACCTGTCCAGCATGGAGCTCATAGGGCTTCTGTAAATCATTCCAGTCAATAAGATGCTGGCGACTAACACCAAAACCTACTGAAATACTTTGTAAAGTATCACCACCTCGCACCGTATAACGGCTTATTTGCTGTGTTGATAAAGAAACAATTTCAACGGGCGCCTGTGAACAACCACTGAGCACAAACACAATGAAAATGGCGGATAGACATTGAATGCGTTTTAACATACGAAACGTTTTCCTTCTTAGCTAGATGGCTTAAGCTTGCAACCAATCTTGCAGCACACCAATCCGCCGATGCTCGGTTAAATCAACGTGCATTGGCGTCACAGAGGCATACCCCTGATGAACTGCATGAAAGTCAGTACCCTCGCCACCATCTCGAATTTGCCCCACCCGGCCAGTCCAATAGATTTTTTCGTTACGTCCATCCACCGTTGCCTGCAAAGGCTCTGAAAAATAGCGATGACCTTGGCGACAAATCTTTACGCCTTTCAAAACATTTCCTGGCACACTGGGAACATTGACATTAAATATCAAACCAGATTCCATGGGCTGACGCTGCAAGCGCTTGACCAAATTTAGCACCACTTGCGCCGCTGTTTCATAGTGCATCGGCGAGCCATGTTCACCAACACTGGATACCGCAATTGATGGCAAACGCAAATACCGCCCTTCCATCGCAGCACCAACGGTGCCAGAATACCAGACATCATCACCCAAATTAGCACCCGCATTGATACCGGAAACTACCATATCCGGCTCCTCATCAAGGAAGCCACTCAATGCTAATTTCACGCAATCGGCTGGTGTGCCATTGAGTTGGTAATAACCCATCACCGTTTTACGCACTCGCAAGGGTGTTTCCAAACTAATACCACTACTCACACCACTGCGGTTTTGGTCGGGTGCAATCACTGTCACATCCGCAATAGTTGATAATGCTTTTTCAAGACAGCTTAACCCTTCTGCGGTGACACCATCATCATTGCTCATTAAGATTTTCATAAGATTTCACATGCTCCACCAGCACAAGCCAATTCACGTTTGACTTCTGTTTCATCTTTTAGCTCATAGGTCATCAACTGAGAATAATCAACCTTATCAAAACGTTTAATCATCTCTAAATAACGCGCCTCATCAATTTCTTCATAGGGCGCCAATTGGTACACATGCTTAGAACGCGGCAAGAATGATAATCCTCCAATCAACTTCCAATTTTGATGAACCCAATTAACTACGCCAATCCACTCGTCCTCACCAACAGAAACTGTCACCGAAGGATTATGCTCCGTATAGTTTTCTTTAACCATCTTCCAATGTGCCAATTGGTCTAAAGCACTTAAGTCATCCTTACAAATCGCGCCATCGGGTGCTTTGACAGGAAAATCAAGCACAAATGTTGTCGCATTATCTTCTGACTGACCGACTTCCGGATGGCACGGTACACCTTGATCACGTAACATTTTATACAACGCATCTGTTGCTGAAATACGAATACGGCGGATGTAATAAGGCGCATGGCGCGGATGCATACCCGAAGCACAATCGACAGCTTGAGATACGGTACCCGATGGCTTAACACACGTAACACAAGTTGAAGCATTTACTGCAAAGCGTTTGGCATACTCAGCATTGGCATCAACTGCTGCTTGCTTAAGTTTACTTAATACACGAGACTCACGCACCACATCGCAATCCCATTGACCAGTAACAGACACGCCAAGCAAACGCTCTTCTTCACAGTTTTTCTTCCACTCATCAGACAAATAACCAAAGTTGGTTAATGTTGACTGATAGGTTCCTAGCAATGCAGCCAGACGCACTTTGCGCTCTAGGGTTTCTTCGGTGTCTTCAGCACGAGCAACCACTTCAGATAAATTACAGAACTGCTTAGACTGCAAAATAATTTCTGCACACGGATTGGTGCCAATCACACCAACTAAACGACCATTAGCCACCATGCTTTTTTGGCGGAATAAATCCAAACGACGATCAGGTAAAGTATCAACCAAACTACCGCGGTTAAAGATACCACGTTCACCAGAACCACTTTTAATCAACGAAATCCACTCATCAAGCAACGTTTCATTGCTTGGGCGCTCGTTATAAACCGCAGAGTTATTGGCGATACTACGCTGCGGCTCATGGAAATAAAATTGACCCGCTTTTGCAGCACGCATATTTTGATCGTCTAAATCAGACAACGAAATCATGGCACTGCGGCGCACACCGCCGGCAACAACCACTTCGCCGATCTTACACAAAATATCATGGGCATCGATATTGGTTAAACGACGACCTTGTTTTTGTAATACTTTGGAGCGGGTAAAATCCAACAGTGAGCGTAATGGATCTGGCCCAGAGCTTTTACCACCAATGGTTTTTAAACGCGCACCGGCTGGGCGAACCTGGCTGTAATCAAATTCGATATCTTTCCCATCGAACCAAGTTTGCATACCTAGATATAAAGCATCACACCAACCTTCTTTGCTATCACCAACGACGTGCATCGGCAACTTATCACCATGTTGAAAACGAATTTGTGGCAGCGCTTGAATATTTTGGCTTTCAACCGAAAAACCTACACCAGTGCCACACATTGAGATATACATCACTTCGGCAAAGTCACGTAATGCTTTTGGTGCGATATAGGAACAATTATAAGCGCAAACATGGGTTGTACGTGCGGCTTGACCGGCAAACTGCAATAAGCGCATTGATGGCATCACTTCTTGGTTTAAAATGGCTTCATGGACTTCTTCATATTCTGTGCCATTAAGCTTATTGCCCAAGTTTTCACGCATAAACTCAACGTAACGATCAACCGTTTCAATCCACGTTTCACGGCGACCTTCGTTGTCGATCCATCGCGCATAACTACGCAAATAAACAAATTCTGCTAAATCATTTCGAAAATAGGTTTTGCTTTTGTCAGCAAGCGCTTTGACATGCGGCGGGATATCAATTTGATTTTTACGCATTTCCATTTGCTTCACACGATAAAGAATATAGGCTTTGGCAGCTTTGGCATAATCAGCCAAAATCAATTCTTTTTCTACGGCATCTTGAATCCCTTCCACATCAGGCACAAAACCCTTATAACGCTTAGCAATTTTCCCCAGCTCAGAAACGACTGATCCAGCAATTTTTTCTGCGCCTTCTTTGGATCCTTCATCTGAAGCCTGCATTGCTGAATAAATCGCATTGATAATGCGCGCGATATCAAAATCAACGACACTACCATCACGTTTTTGAACTTTTGTGATCACCATTCTCTTTCTCTCTAACAACTTTAATAATAAAATAATGGTGAAATTATAGCGCAAAAACCCTAATGAAACAGCAACATATCGAAGATTTTCCAGACTTTATTGTCATAACCAACCCTCGCCGAAAACACTTCGCACTCATGCTGAATCAAAGAGGGCAACTACTCGTCAAAGCACCGCCAGGTGCCCAACAAAAAGATATCGAAAAGGTGATTAAAAAACACCTAGACTGGATAAAAAAACAACAAGCCAAACACCAACAAGTGCTCAAGCAAAGTTTTACTGAAGGCAGTTTACATTGGTTATGGGGAAAGCGTTATCCACTAGAAATACGGCAAAGCTTAAAATCTCAGGTTGATTTTATTAACAACCACATTCAAATCAGCACTACCAACCCTGACAATGAAGAAAACATTGAGCAACAGCTGAAAAAACTTTACCGGCAACAAGCACTGACTATTTTTCCTGAGAGACTAGAAGCCATTTATCAGCAAATAAAGTATCTGGGTTTACCACGCTATAACAAACTGACTATCCGGCACATGCGCACTCGCTGGGGCAGCTGCTCAAGCCAAGGTAATATCAGCTTGAATCTAGAGCTGGTAAGGCTTGAGCCTACTTACCTTGATTATATTATTACCCACGAACTTTGCCATCTAAAACAAATGAACCATGGGCCAAAGTTTTATGCATTAATGGATCAAGCGATGTCTGATTGGCCGGCTCGTCGTAAACAATTGAAACAGGTGAAGCTATAGCTAACAATTTGCTACAATCACCCCTAATAAGACCAATAGCCAAACCAATGAAATTCCACGCAACACCTATCCATTGCCAAGCGACCATGACGCAAGTGATTTGCCTTGGAAAAGTTGAGCTAACGCCCCGAGAAAGCGATACGCTTATTCGCGATATTAATGAGTTCACAGATAACGAGCTTCAACTGTTTAATCAAGGCAATGACTGGTATTGCAAGAGCAAACCAAATATCGAGACAACACCCTTGAAAAAAATCATCGGGCGAAACATAATGCCATTTTTCCCCACCGGAGCAGATAGTAAACCTATTCAGCAATTGAGCTCTGAACTTCAAATGTTTTTACATAATCATCCGCTTAACCAGCAGCGCAAAGAACAAGAACTACCAACCATTGATACGATTTGGTTGTGGCACCAACCATGGTATCGATTCCTACATGCTTAGGATCCTTTATTGAAGAATACAAAAATGCATGCTACATTGATGTAATAGAAAATTCAGGGTGGCACCATGGATGCTAGAGAATATTTCCCCTTAGGCAAAGCCAATGGCCCCGCCTTCTGTAATCGCAAGAATGAAACAGACTTGTTGTCAACATTCTCAGTGGCAAACACACCTTCTTAGTGGCACCGAGACGCTATGGAAAAACCAGCTTATGTGACCAAGCGTTTGACACAAGCGACGCGCCCTGGGCAAAGGTTGACTTTCTATTTAGCCATTACAGAAAAAGAAGCCGAGCGCTTTATTATTAGAGGTGTTACGGAACTCATTAACACGCGCTTGTTACACTTTTAGAAAAAGATTTTATTGAACAGATTGGTAATGAATATTTGCTAGTTGTTCCCATATATAACACGTTGCTTTGCGCATAAGAACAGACATGGCAAAAATAAAACAACGCCCCATTGACCAGAAAACGCTAGATCAACTGCTAGAAGCTAAAATACCTGAACTACTAGCACGCATTATCGCTGCACGCCCATTGCCTCAAAAACATCCTCGGGGTGTTGAGTCGATACTCGACCCGCAACTAAGTGATCTTGACAACCCCTTTAGCATGCGAGATATGCAGCAAGCAGCTGAGCGACTGATCATAGCCATCCAACAAAAACAAACCATTGGGTTGGAAACCGATCATGATTGCGATGGACAAACCTCGCATGCGATTTTGTATCAAGGATTAAGCCTGATTCTAGGGCATGATAAACAACTGATCCGCTCTTATATTGGCCATCGCATGCAAGAAGGTTATGGCCTGTCTGAAGGGGTTGCTGAACGGATTTTAAAAGATAAACCAGACTTGGTGATCACCGCTGATAATGGCAGCGCTGATGAGCCGCGTATTGCCAAGCTTAAACAAGCTGGTATTGAAACCATCGTTACCGACCACCATCACTTACCTGAAGACGGCCCACCTAAAAGTGCTTATGCCTGTTTAAACCCCACCCGTGAGGATTGCAACTTTCCTGATCCGTATATCGCCGGTTGCATGGTGGCTTGGCTGTTGATTGCTGCCACACGACGATTAATGATTGAACAAGGTTTGCTGGACAGATCTGCACCCTCGATGACCACCCTATTAGACTTTGTTGCCGTGGGCACGGTTGCTGACTGCGTTAGTATGGCACGCAGTGTTAATAATCGCTGTGTAGTGCACTATGGTTTAAAAAAGATTAATCAAAATCTACGTCCTTGCTGGCAAGCAATTCGTCGCTTAAAAAAGACCTCACAGATTAATGCCGAAGATTTAGGCTTTACTATAGGGCCTCTATTAAACAGTGATGGCCGCCTATCCGATGCTTTTGGTTCAGTGAACTTTTTACTCGCCAAAGATTTAGCAGAAGCAGAACCCTGGGCGCAACAACTCTCTGCACAAAACCAAGAACGCAAAAAAATTCAGCGTCAAATTACCAATCAGGCCATGGAGATTGCCGAGCAACAAGTGAATAACGGGCATTTGAGTATTGTGGTATTTTTAGATGATGGCCATGCCGGTGTACATGGTATTTCTGCTAGTAGAATCAAAGATCATTTTGGCCGACCAACGATTATTTTCTCACCTAAGCAAGGCGAGGAAAAACTGATCAGCGGTTCGGCGCGCAGCATCGATCAATTTCATATGCGTGATGCCCTGCAAGCTGTTGCCAACCAGCACCCGAAGCTACTACAAAAATTTGGTGGTCACAAAGGCGCAGCCGGTTTAACGATTAATAAAAAAGACTTTGAGCCATTTAGTCAGGCCTTTGAACAAGTGACACAAACACTGCTCAAAAGCGAAGATGTTGGGCCGATCATTCACACCGATGGTGAGCTCAGCACGGAGCAATTTACACTAGACACGCTTGAGCTATTGCAACAACTTGAACCTTTTGGTCGTGAATTTGAAGCACCAATATTTCAAGGAGAAGCGACTGTTTTACGCTTTCGCCGGGTTGGTGAATACAAAACCCATGCACAGCTTAGCTTAGAGGTTGATGATAACTTTGCCGTGAATGCGATTTGGTTTAATTGCTGCCAAAAAGAAACCGATTGGTTGGATACCAGCCCAGGCGATCAGGTATCATTTACCTATAGTTTGAATGACAATACTTTCCGCGATCAAAGAACGTTGCAGTTACAGATTCACTCGCTATCACAAGAGCAAAAATAAATGAACCTCTGGTCAAAACTGAACAAAAATCTACAGCAAGAAATCCCAAACCAGCTCAAACCCTGGTTAAGCAACGCTTATATTCTCAGCAAACATTTAAAAGCCAACTGTCAGCAATGGTCTTTGCAACGGTTATCTGAATCAATGCAGCCATTAAACCAAGCCAACCAAACACGATTAAACACCACAGACAAGCAAGCATGGCAGCGAGAAATTCATCACTGTGAACAGGGAAAACCGATTATTTTTGCACAACTGATTGTTCCACAGTCAACTTATCAAGCTTTAGAACAAGAATTAGGCGATCTACAAGAAAATCCCATTGGTGAGACTTTGCTCTACCACAACCCTGAAGTCTGGCGTTCTCACTTTGAGTATAAAAAAATCACACGCGACGATATCGATTTCGCTCACGCATTTGATGATCTATCGATACCATCTAATAGCCTTTGGGCAAGACGCTCAGTATTTTACTGGCGTGGCCTGCCCTTATTGATCACCGAAGTATTTTCTGATGCAATGCCGACATATCAAAAAGTATCCGGCGCAACCACTGGAGCTTACCGCCTTATGTCAAAACTCAGAGACTATATCCAACTGACCCGCTTTCATCGACCACTGCCGATTTTATTAATTATCTGGCCGACACTCTGGGCACTATGGATTGCCAATAAAGGCACACCAGAGATCAAGTATTTGCTGGTTTTTATTATCGGCGCTATTTTAATGCGTGCAGCCGGCTGCGTATTTAATGATATCACCGACCGCCAAGTAGATGGCTTTATTGAACGCACTAAAATGCGTCCTTTAGCAACCGGTCGAATTCGCACGCGAGCTGCGGTTGTCTTTGGCTGCTTACTGAGCTTCATCGCTTTTCTGCTAGTTATCCTATTTCTAAACAGACTATCGATTATCCTGGCCATTATTGGCTTGATACTTGCCTGTATTTATCCGCTGATGAAACGCATAACTCACCTGCCACAAGTGGTGCTTGGCATCGCCTTTAACTGGGGTGTTATCATGGCGTTTGCCGCCATACAAAATAAAGTCCCGACAATGGCTTGGGGCATACTAATCATTGCACTTATTTGGACTGTCGCTTATGACACTATCTACGCATTGGCTGACATCCAAGATGATCAAAAAATTGGCATCAAATCAACCGCTGTTTTATTTGGCCGCCATAACACACTAGCAATCGCTAGCCTGCAAGTACTTAGCCTAGTTGGCTTTATTTTACTTGGCGCGCATCAACACTTTAATAGCCGCTACTTTGTTTGCCTACTAGGTGTTATAGCTTTATTTGCTTACCAACATTATTTAATCCGTGAGCGCACAATTGCCAACTGTATTCGTGCTTTTTCAAATAACCATTGGATCGGCTTGTTGATTTTTATTGCGCTCTTTAGTCAGTATTCGCTTGGCAACTGAATACACAATCAAGTGGCAACGGGTTACCTATTGGTTTATGGCGACGGGTTTAACTCATCATTCGCAAAGACAAAAATTCTGATGATTACACATCGGCCAGACGTGGCTTGACCATCGATGATAAAAAAGCATCCATTTTTGGCTTAATAATTTCTTGCTTCGCCGGGCGAATACGGACACAACCATTGAAAAATGTAGCGCTGTTGGGACAAGCCAAGTCTTTATCAATATCAATCCCTTTAAACATTTGATAAAAACGCCTATCCTCCGCAAAAATTTGTGAGATTTGATTAATCACTTTGCCCTCAGACTGTGAATGATAAAACTCAAACTCTACTTTTTGCAGCGCCTGATATAGTCGACTGTTCTTCAATGGCAACTGCAGGTCATCTGCCAATACTGCCCGACAAAAACCTTCTAATACCTCTTGTAGTATTTGCACATCAGTCAGAATACGAGTTGAATTGGCTTTAGCCACCGCAGGATGGAAGAAACTTGGCTTATTCAGTGAATAATAAATTGGACCTGAGCCATCATAGTGCGCAGCTTGCATGAACATTGGCAGGTAATAGCGAATACGATAGATATTAAGAAATGTTTTCGTTAGCGCACGCACTGGACCAGGCATATCATCAACAACTGGCGTACAACCTGGTAACTCACCTAAAGCCAATGCTAATAAATGTTTTGCTGTTTCCATAATGGTTGGGGAGTTACGCACAGAGGAAGGCAGCCTCATACTATAGACGGACCATAACAAATTATAACTGGCATGATTACGCGAAAATGCTGATTCATTCCACATAGTCTGTAAAAAGCCGTGCTTATGATGCTCCGATAACTTGTTAACCAATTCGCCGGAGAAAATCAATAAATCGCTAGTCCATTGATTCATAAAACTTGGTGAACGCACAATGTCAGTAAACAAATTCCAATGTTTTGCTAACGACTTAGGACACAATAAGCCCTTGTTAACACCATAAGCTCGTCTCAAACGGGCATTGTATTCTGCATGTGAAATTTTAGGCAGCATAAATAGAGACCGACTACCAGCAACGGTACTATAGGCACCACGCATTGCCTTGAGCATACGCACGCCATCGAAAACATTATAAAGCGAAAAAGTCTTACCCTGTGTCGAAAAATTGAGTGAAATCGGACTATTATCTAAATTGACGAAAGTCTCAATACTATTCTTGAGTACAACACTTGCTGGAAACGAAACCCAGCCATAATCCAGCGCCTTTTTGATTTCACCGGGAATTTCCTGACTCGCATAAGGAACGCTACGAAAACTGATAGGCAAAAAAGGCTCGTCATTGCTGACAATAAATTCACCAAAGCCATATTGTGCTTTAACCAACGGCAAGTCATCTGCACGTGGAATACTATCAATCGCTGCAAATAACGGCTTATTCGTTGACTTAACGCGATCCTTGACATCCTTCCAGCAGACCAACTGCAAAGAGCTACCAAACATGTGACATTATTATCGTTATCATAACTTTGGACTCTAGCATCAATCAACCCACCAAGCAACAAAAAAATATTAAAATACATTAATAATGAAATTAAAAATTTTCATCCATTTATTTTTTATATTATAAATAAAACTAAACAATTAAATCGCCATCTGACAAACAAAATGGCGGCAAACCCTGCAACAGAAGCTTGCCATATTGTTTAGTTACTAGCCGCCGATCAAGAATCACAACCCGCCCTTGATCTTGTTCATGACGAATCAAACGCCCAACCCATTGTGTAAGTCGCAATGAAGCTTCAGGCAAACTATGCTCAAAAAAAGCATTCCGCCCCTGCTGCTTTAACCAATCAACATAACGCTGCTCAATTGGCGTCGTTGGCACGGCAAAGGGCAACTTAGTAATAATCACACAGCGACAATAGTCTCCAGGCAAATCAACACCCTCAGCTAATGATTGCAAACCAAATAGGATACTACTATGACCTAAATCAATCGACTCCCGATGCTGTTTTAATAACTGCGCTTTGGCCATATCCCCCTGCACCAGCACACGATTTTTCAACGATTTGGGTAGGCTAGCGAACACTTTATCCATGACACGAAAGCTCGTGAACAAAACTAAAATACCCCGCTGTTCGGATGTCAACAAATTTGGTAACAACTGGATTAATTCCTGCTCGTGTGACTCATCACCTGCTTTAGGCAAAGATCTCATCCGTGGTATTTGCAACTGCGATTTTTGGTAATCAAAAGGTGACTGGTATGCCTTAGCGACAACACGCGGATCACCACCTAAACCAATCTGTTCCAAATAGCGATCAAACTGACCTAATGAACGCAAGGTAGCTGAGCAAAGTACCGCACCACCAGCTAGTTTCTGCCAAAAAAACTGAGGTAACAACATCGATGCAGAGCTCACGGCAACATGACAGATAAAATCTGGCTGCATGAGACGACCAAGACTACTCTGCGGTTCACTAAACCAACGGACAATCGGTGGCTGCGAATGATTTTCTTGTGAACAAAAAACATGCCATGTGCGCCAAAACTGATCGAGGCGCTGAAGAAAAAACTTAAAGGCATTATTCATTTGCTCAAACTCAGGCAATGTGGCTTCGTTATGCTGCTCGGTGAACTGCTTAAATATATCTGATAGTGCCTGGTAAAGTTTCTGGCTATGCTGATTTAAATCTGCTGCCCACTGCGCTACCACTTGTGGGATCTGGTATAACAACCATCGCTCATCACGCGCATATGCACGGTAGTTTTCTTGCAGAAACTGACATAATTCGAGCAGGGATGTTTGTAATAATTCAATAACCCCAACTAAACTGTCTGTTTTTCCTGGTGACCACCCTAACGTTTGCGCCATACTGTTAAGACTTTTCGCCAAACTACCTAACCACTCGTGACTTGCTTTCAGTAATAGCGCATTAGAAAACTGTGATATTGCTTTAGCCGGCAGATGATGGGCTTCATCGATGATATACAAACACTCCTCAGGCTTTGGTAACAATACACCACCACCAATACTTAAGTCGGAAAGCAATAAATCATGATTGGTAATAATCACATCCGCTTGAGCCAAGCGTTTTTTCGCTAAAAAGTAGGGACACTCCTTAAAAAACTGGCACCGCCGATTATTACAGCCTGACACATCAGTCGTTAGCTTAGACCACAAGGAACCCGGAATAGCGAGATCCAATTGGTCGCGATCACCTTGCCATTGCGCCGACTCAAACAAACTAACCAATTTTAAGATCATTTGCTGCTCGGCTTGATCGCTAACCGAAGGCACGTCAATACCATACAATGCCAACTGTGACTCAGACTCGCCATTGTGGTAACGAAAAAGACGACTAAGACAGACATAACGTCGGCGCCCTTTTGCTATATTAACTTGCCATTGATGGCTCAAAATTTCTTCAACATGAGGCAAATCTTGTTGCTGTAATTGTTCCTGCAAATTGATGGTTGCTGTTGAAACAACTACTCGCTGTTTCGGCTGACGTGATAATAAGCTCGGAATTAAATAAGCAAAAGTCTTCCCAATGCCAGTCCCCCCCTCAATAACTGCTATTTTTTTCTGCGCAATAGCCGTATGGATATCACCCATCATGGCAGCCTGTTCTCTACGCAACTGGTACCCCAGGTCTGCCATATGTGACAAGGCTGCATCGACAGTTGAAATCTCTGACAATTCTGGTTTCATTCGCCACATATTCTGGTTATACTTCTGCTCTTGAATGATATCACAGTACGGAAACTTACCGATGAAAATATTCGCCAGCGCTCTTGCTCTCATCCTCGCCAGTGGTAGCATTTTTGCCGCAACAAAAACTGAACAGCCACAGAATACCACACAGGAAAAACCTAAAGTTAACCACTGGAAAGGCACATCAATTGGTGCCGGCTACGTTGCTAATACTGGTAACACCACCTCTGAAAATTTTAATCTTAATGCCAATATTCAATACACTAAAAATAAATGGGTACATACAGGCATTGCCAGTTATCAATTTGACCACACCCGCAAATCTGGCACGACGGCTAATAAACTAGTCCTACAGCAACGCTCTCAATATAACTTCACGACAAGCAATTCTTTATACACACAAATTAAGTATACGAATGACAAATTTGATGGTTACCAATATGTCCTAAACCTGAACGCCGGTTATGGTTTCAATCTCGGTGTTCCACACAATATGTCACTAAACTTATTTCTTGGCCCTGGTGTACGCCGCAGCGTATTGGAACAAACAAATCAAACTCAAGATGACCCCTCTCTGCAGATAGGGTCTAATTACAGCTGGACAATTAACGAGAAAACGACATTAACTGAGCAGTTGCAAACTAACATTGCCAAGATTAATGTCAACACCACGTCAGATACCACACTAGCGACCAAGCTATTTGATAATGTTAGTTTACAACTCAGCTACCAATTGAGTAATGACAGTAAACCAGTTGATGGCAAATCAAAATTCAATTCAACCTCCTCTGTCTTATTCGCTTATACTTTCTAAATTTTGTTGACCTTGGAATACAACAAATAGTATAACTAGGCAATGAAACAAACGGACTTCACAGTGATCGACAGCCATGGCTATCGTGCGAACATTGCGATCGCACTATTAAATCGGCAGAACCAACTATTTTGGGGCAAACGCATTGGCCAAAGTTCCTGGCAATTTCCCCAAGGTGGCGTGAAAAAAAATGAAACCGCTCTTGCCGCAATGTATCGTGAACTTCATGAAGAGACTGGGTTAAATCCACAAGATGTTAATGTTATTGCTAGTACGCCGGAGTGGCTGCATTATGATTTACCTAAAAAGTATATCCGTAATAGCACACCGCTTTGTATCGGCCAAAAGCAAAAATGGTTCCTTCTGCGCCTCATATCAGATGAGTCTGAAATTAACTTGCAAGCATCCGACATCCCAGAATTTGATCAATGGCGTTGGATTGATTACACCCAACCCACACAAAAGGTCATTGATTTTAAACGAGATGTTTATCAACAGGCGCTGACTTATCTAAAACAATTCATACCCCAGCATTAAGCTCGCGGATGGTGGGCCGCATAAAGCGCCTTCAACCGCGCATCGGCTATGTGCGTATAAATGGTGGTCGTTGAAATATCACTATGCCCGAGTAATAACTGCACCACCCGCAAATCAGCACCATGATTTAATAAATGTGTCGCGAAAGCATGGCGCAACGTATGCGGGGATAAATCAGTGCTAATACCAGCCTCAATTGCGTATCGCTTGATACGGTGCCAAAAAGTCTGACGAGTCATTGCTTTCGCCTGCTGACTAACAAACACATAGTCACTTATCTTGGCCCTGAGTAATTCAGCCCTAGCCACAGCGAAATAACGCGATAAAGCATCACTAGCAGGCTCACCAAGGGGCACCAAGCGCTCTTTATTCCCTTTACCCGTGACACGCACCACACCCTGACGCAAATTAACCGCATCCATTGTTAAGTGAATTAACTCGCTAATTCTTAAACCACTGGCATATAGAACCTCCAGCATTGCACGATCGCGCAAGCCTAAGGCCGTTTGCAAATCTGGCGCTGCGAGCAATGCCTCGACCGCACTTTCACTCAATGTCTTTGGCAACGCACGTCCTAGCTTAGGATTTTCGACATTTAGTGTTGGATCCTGTTGTATCAAGTCTTCGCGTAGCAGCCAACGATAAAATTGACGCACACTAGCTAAGAATCTAGCGATTGAACGCGCCTTCATCCCTTGCTGACAGCGATATGCCAAATAAGATTGTATGTCTTCACGCATCACCTGACGTAATGACGTTCTTTGCTGGAACTCCAGCCAAAGCGTGAACTGCTTTAAGTCATTTTGGTAGGCTGCCAAAGTCTGCTGACTCAAACCTTTTTCCAGCAATAAATATTGTACAAACTCATTAACTAACATAACTATCCGTCGCCGCCACTAACTGTTGAATAACACCACGTTCGGCAATCGAATGTCCATCCTTCTCCGCAACCAACAACTTTGAGCCAGGCCACAACTGATGCAATTGCCAGGCTACCTGAAACCGACAGATCATATCGTAACGACCCTGTACAATTGTACAATCTAAATGGGTTATCTGATCCAATTGATTGAGAATTTGATTGTCTTCAATAAAAAAATGATGGTAGAAATAGTGGCAGCCAATGCGCGCCATTTCTAGCGCAGACTGATTACCAATCGGGAGAATATGCTCAGGGTTAACCTTGGACATTCTATTCTCCCAATCAGACCAGCGCTTTGCATCATCCAAGCAATGCCTGCCATGACTTAAGCATAACCGTTGGTGATAGGCCTGAATATTATTTGTTGATGATATGGAAAAGTCTTGCCAATACTCAGGAAAAAAATCACTCGCCCCACCTTGGTCATAAAGCCACTGTGTTTCATGTCGCTGCGCCAAGAAAATCCCTCTAAGCACTAACTCACTAACAATGTTTGGATACTGCTGCGCATAAAGTAACGCTAACGTGCTGCCCCAAGAGCCACCAAACAACATCCATTGATTAATCCCTAATTGTCGGCGAATTTCCTCGAAATCAGCAATTAAATCTGCTGTTGTATTTTGCTCAATACAGGCACTAGGCTGACTACGACCACAACCACGTTGGTCAACCAAAATGATTCGATATTTTTGCGGATTGAAATACTGACGATACATCGGTACACATCCACCACCTGGACCACCATGCACGAACAACACTGGCTTACCCTGTGGATTGCCACACTGCTCATAATAAATATGGTGCTGACCCGAAATAAGATAATTGACCGCGAATGGCTCAATAGCCGGATACAAAAAATCTTGCACACTCACACTCTTCTCCTCTCGATAGAAATCTATAAGGAAATAAAAAAACGTGGTGTTGTGATTTATTCATTAATATTCAATGAGATATCACCACCCCGCAGCAAACCAAAGCCTATCAACTATTAACATGATATTGAAGCTCCGTCATAGTGAACCAATCAGCTTATCAAGACCATCAACTAGCATATCAGCCTCTGCCTCTTGCATGACCAGGGGTGGAACCAGGCGAATCACATTCTTAGCGGTGACATTAAACACCAACCCCACCCCCGGCATCGCTAAACCTTGGCCACGTAATTGCATGCAAGGTTGATTAAGTTCAATACCGATCATCAGACCTTGGCCACGAATTTCTACCACATGCGGGTGATGCGCTAAACGTTCGCGCAATGCATTTAATAAATAATCACCCAGATGATTGACATGCGCAAGAAAACTTGGTTTAGCAACCAAATCAATCACGGTATGCGCAACTCTTGACGCCATAGGACTACCGCCAAATGTTGTTCCATGATTTCCTACCTGAAAAACATCTGCAGCCTTACCTGTTGCCATACAAAAAGCCACTGGATACCCATTACCCAATGCTTTAGCAGACGTGATGATATCTGGCAAAAAGTGATGATGCTGATAGGCATACAACTTGCCTGTACGCCCAACCCCGGTCTGCACTTCATCTAAAATCATGAACGCCTGATACTGATCACAAAGCTCGCGTACACCAGGCAGATAATGCTGATCAGGAATATGCAATCCACCCTCCCCCTGAATCGGCTCGAGCATGACAGCAACAATATTATCGTGGCTTTGCAAGACATCTTGCAAAGCATTTAAGTCATTATAAGGGCAACGGATAAACCCATCGAGTAATGGCTCAAAACCGGCTTGAACCACTGGACTGGCTGAGGCCGTAATTGTTGCCATTGTCCGCCCATGAAAAGCTTTTTCCATCACCACTATTTGTGGGTTTTTAATCCCACAACGGTTACCATAAAGTCGGGCAATTTTAATGGCTGCCTCATTAGCCTCTGCACCAGTACTACAGAAAAAGGCTTTATCTAAACCGGTTAGTTCTGCCAACCGATCAGCCAAATCTTGCTGTTCACAAATGTCAAAACCATTAGACACTTGCATGAGTCTAGCCGCTTGCTCAGAAATCACTTGCGTCACTTTCGGATGCGCATGCCCAAGGCTTACAACAGCGATACCACACAATGCATCCAGGTATTTTTTACCCTGCGCATCCCATAGCCAAACACCCTCGCCCCGAGAAAAAGCAACAGGCTGTGGCGCATAGGCCTTCATTAGATGTCCGGACATCCTCAACCCCCGACAAAAATCACTCAGCTAACAGAAAACCAGCCTAACAACCACTTAATAAAAAATCAAACTGACATGCCAACACCCTAACGTAATAATTTGTTAATAATAATTCATTATTTTAATCAAAAAATTTGTAAGAATTTTTATGAAAAAAATAGTATCAACGCTCCTACTCACCTGCCTATCAGCGACCACCTTTGCCAATATAATGATGGTTGAAAAAACGCATACCACCTATCTCAGCGGGCGCGCAGCTTGCCAAGCAAATCATATTAAAAATAAACTATGCCTGCCAATATATATTGCTAAAGGCCTATGGCACACTGGTGGGAAAAAATATAATTGGGCCGGGGTTATTTTTAGTGATGGAGGCACTTATCCACTACAACCTGGCCGGGTCATCTTCACTTATGCCACAAGCAAAAAAACTTTACAGCATGAGCGCGTCACCATTGGCCCACAATTAACCAAATATTCAAAAATTGATCTTGCCAATATGTTTAAATCCATTAGCTACACCGGGGGCCTCGGCAAGATAAACCAAGGGTTATACTGTACGCCGTCTGGCTGTCGACCCTGGATAAAGAACAATATCGCCCAGCTTACTGCCTACTGCCGAGCACATCACGGCACAGTTGAATCTATGCGTGCCGAATTCAATACGTCGATGTTTGCATCAAAATTTGGTTTATCACAGGCATTTTGTACCTTTATGGAGCCAAATCATGGCTTTGTTGCAATTGGACTAAAAACTTATGCATCTAAAAAACCAAGTATCGCGGCAACAATCATCAAGAACCTTGGACCAATCAATCCAAAGTCCTCCCTGTGGAGTGGACCACATAAAAACCCCTCAGCAAATGTCTGTCAGAATCTTGGTGGCTCGGAAATCAGTTACTACAGTGCAGGTGGTTTCAGTGATCAACTGGGTGAAGGCGACATCTGTGTGTTTGGTGACGGATCCATGGTCAGTGGCTGGTCGCTAATCTATATGGAAAATGGGCGAGCTGGCTACCGAGCACTCAAAAACTCCGTACACGCTAAGCCAATACACATTCATATCCCACAATAAACCACCCTGTCACAAGCAGCGGGGTATTCTCCTTAATAATAACAAAACAGCTCTGGACTTTCGCACGGCGCTTCTGCTAAATCGCTGGTACAACCTGATTGCGCAGGCGACATGTGATATCAAATGAAATACCCTGCTGCTTGCAGCAGGGTGACCTATTAAAACCCCGATGTAATCGGATAGCGCCAATCTTTACCAAATGCCGACACGGTAACTTTTGGACCAGGTGGTGCCTGTTGGCGCTTGTACTCATTGCGCTTTACAAGATGAATAATCTTATCAACAACCTCAGGCGGGTAGCCCGCTCTGATGATATCCTGCTTGCTTTGTCGCGCTTCGATATAGCACTGTAAAATACGATCAAGCATACTGTAATCTGGTAGCGACTCTTGATCAGTTTGATCTGGGCGCAATTCCGCTGAAGGCGCACGCGTTATCACTCGCTCTGGAATCACTGGGCTGATCTCATTGCGATAGCGCGCCAAACGATAAACTTGCGTCTTGTAAATATCTTTTAAAACACAATAGCCACCCGCCATATCACCATACAGTGTACAGTAACCAACAGCCATTTCACTTTTATTCCCCGTGGTTAATACCAATTGACCAAACTTATTTGATAGCGCCATCAGTAATATACCTCGCGCACGGGCTTGAATATTCTCTTCCGCTAATCCCGTTTCCATGCCATGAAAAATTGGCTTGAGTGTTGCTTCAATCGCTTGAGTGCACTCATTGATTGCTAACTGATGATACTTAACACCCAGCGCTTGTGCTTCAGCAATCGCATCTTCAATGCTCATCGCTGCCGTATACTGCGATGGCATGATAACGGCTTCAACCTTATCTGCTCCCAATGCATCAACTGCCACTGCCAGCGTTAAGGCAGAATCAATACCACCGGACAGGCCAATATAGGCACCAGAAAAGCCATTTTTATAAACATAATCACGCACCGCCAGCACAAGGGCTTGGTAAAGCTCGACCTCCTGAGAGGTTGCTTCATGCTGACTCTTTTTTATTTTCAACGCCAATTCCATGCTGCGAACATCTTGTTTGAAGCTGGCAAGCGATTGTATTAGCTGACCTTGTGCATTGATGACAAAAGAACGCCCATCAAATATCAAGCCATCCTGAGCTCCAACCAAGTTAACGCTAATCATTGGCAAATTCGTGGCTTTCGTGATGCGGCTAGCACTGTCAAGACGTTGTGCCATTTTACCAAGATAAAAGGGTGAAGCATTAATCGCTAGTAGGTAGTCAACACCTAAATCTTTATATTCTTCGGCCAGTTCACGGTACCATGCATCTTCACAGATTAATAAGCCAAAACGTTTGTTTTTCACCGTGATGACCTTACTACCACGACCTGGTGTAAAATAGCGTGCTTCATCAAATACCGTATAATTTGGCAAATAGCGCTTATCGTAACATGCGATAAGTTGACCCTGATCAATCACTGACAAGCTGTTAAATAACTGCCCTTTTTCTTGCCGAGGATGTCCAATAATTAGCGTACTCGGTATGTTCGCAGATAGAATTTTCTCAAGCGCTGCTTCAGTCCGACTGATACACTCAGGACGAAGTAATAAATCCTCTGGTGGATAACCAGTTATCACAAGCTCAGGGAACACAATTAGGTCGCTCATGTGATTTGCTTGAGCAACTTCGATAATTTGTTGGGTGTTTTTTTCTATCGCACCAACCGTGACATTTATTTGTGCCAATGTGATTTGCATGAGTGTTTAAAAAATCAATTGCTGTGAAGATTCATCATAGCATGAACTCATACACTCTTATTAATTTTGGGCGGTACTTTCGCGCAAAGCATCAACGTGCGGCTGTATTGAACAATTGATTTCGATGATCGACAACATTGTGCTAGAATACGCGGCGATGTTTTCTTAGGAGTCACCACATGGATTCTAGACCTCGCAATATTGGCTTAAATTCAATTAGCCAATATCGTTTTCCAATCACTGCCATTACCTCAATTCTACACCGCATTTCTGGTATATTATTGTTTATCTTTATCCCATTTTTATTGTGGGTTTTTGCCATATCATTGCACTCTGCACACGGCTTTTCAGCTGTGCAGGCTTGCTTTACCAGTCACTGGGCAAAATTCTTTTTCTGGGTATTTTTATCAGCCTTGGTCTACCACCTGATTGCTGGTGTTAAGCACTTACTGATGGATATTGGTTTTTTTGAAGAGAAATTTAGTGGCAAAGTTGCTTCTATTGTCGTACTACTTGTAGCCGTCATTGCCATTGTATTGTTAGGAGTATGGTTATGGTAAGCAGCGTGACAGGTTTGACTCGCAGTGGTCTTAAAGATTTTTTAGTTCAACGCGTTTCAGCGATTATACTGGCATTGTATAGTCTATTTTTAGTCGGCTATTTTCTTGGTCATCCGCATCTCGATTTTGCCCACTGGAATGGTTTATTTGCCTGCACTTGGATGCGCCTATTCACTGTCCTGGCACTCTTAAGCTTGATTGCGCATGCTTGGGTTGGCATGTGGACAATTTTCACTGATTACATTCATTGCGCCATGGGGCGAGCGGTGCTACAGATTTTAGTCATCTTAGCATTTATCGCCTACGTTGTTTGGTGTATTAGCATTTTGTGGGGTTAGACGATGAGTATTGCAAGTTTTGAATTTGACGCTATTGTTGTTGGCGCCGGTGGTGCAGGTCTTCGTGCTGGTTTACAGTTAGCTGAGGCAGGTAAAAAAGTTGCTGTCATCTCTAAAGTATTTCCAACACGCTCACATACGGTTTCAGCACAGGGTGGCATTGCCGCAGCGCTAGGCAATGTTCATGAGGACAAATGGCAATGGCATATGTATGACACCGTCAAGGGGTCTGACTATATTGGGGACCAAGACTGTATCGAGTATATGTGTGAAAACGCACCCAAAGCGATTTATGAACTTGAACATATGGGCATGCCCTTTTCACGTTTAGATAGCGGACGTATTTACCAACGTGCATTTGGTGGAATGTCACGCGAATATGATCCAGCCAAAATTGCGCAACGCACTTGTGCTGCTTCTGATCGCACAGGTCATGCGATGCTACATACACTTTATCAAGGCAACATCAAAGCGCAAACCCACTTCTACAATGAATGGTATGCCCTGGATTTGATCAAGGCCGGCAAAGACAAAATCTCGGGTGTCAGTGCGCTATGCATGGAAACGGGTGAAAAAGCCGTCTTTAAAACTAAAGCGGTGATTTTAGCCACCGGTGGTGCAGGTCGTATCTTTGAATCAACCACCAACGCCTTTATCAATACTGGCGATGGTATTGGTATGGCTTTACGTGCTGGAGCGCCAGTGCAAGATATGGAATTCTGGCAATTCCACCCAACTGGCATTGCTGGTGCCGGTGTTTTAGTGACCGAAGGCTGTCGTGGCGAAGGGGGTGTTTTACGGAATAAAGCAGGTGAACGATATATGGAGCGCTACGCGCCAAATGCCAAAGACTTGGCTTGCCGTGATGTTGTTTCTCGTTCTAGTGCGTTAGAAATGCGCGAAGGTCGTGGATTTAATCCTGAAGGAATTGATTATGTTGAGCTAGATTTAACCCACTTGGGTGAAGAGGTGATCAGCAAACGCCTGCCTGGCATTCGTGAGTCAGCAAAAACATTTGCCCACGTTGACCCGGTAACACAACCGATTCCGGTCGTACCCACTTGTCACTATATGATGGGGGGTATTCCGACGAACATGCATGGCCAAGTGATCACACAAACCACCGCGGGTAAAGATAAAATTATTCAAGGGCTTTACGCCGTTGGCGAGTGTGCTAGTGTTTCAGTACATGGCGCCAATCGCTTAGGCAGTAATTCATTACTTGATTTAGTCGTCTTTGGTCGCTCTGCCGGCATCCATCTATCTGAAGCGCTTGATCAAGGCATGGATACACATTCCATTTCTGATGACGACACCAAACAAGCCTTTGCTCGTGTTGATCGTTGGGATAATACACAAGACGGCGAAGACCTATTCGCAATCCGTGCTGAGATGAAGAAAATTATGCAGCGTGATTTTGGTGTATTCCGTCAGGCTGAGTTTATGACGCCAGGACTAGAAGCACTGAAAAAATTGCGCGAACGCCTAATGCACGCTAAACTTGATGATAAATCACAGAAATTTAACACCATGCGTATCGAAGCATTAGAACTTGATAATTTAATGGATGTTGCGATGTCAACTGCTGTGTTAGCTAACTTTAGAACTGAAACTCGCGGTGCCCACGCACGGGAAGACTTTCCAGAACATGATAATGATAACTGGTTAAAGCATAGCTTGTACTTTGCCAAAGAAGATAGAACTAGTACCCGGGAAGTTAACCGAAAACCCAAGAGCATGAAAGCCTTTGAACCGAAAGAACGGGTGTACTAGTCATGGCAGAAACAAGTAACAAACCATGTAAATTCAAAATCTATCGCTACAATCCAGAGGTTGATCAAAAACCTCGCATGCAAGACTACGAACTCGATATTAAACCGGGTGAAGATATGATGGTGCTTACCGCACTAGAAATGCTCAAAGAACAAGACCCAACCTTATCGTTGCGTCGTTCTTGCCGTGAGGGCGTTTGTGGCTCTGATGGCATGAATATCAATGGCCAAAACCGTTTGGCCTGTATTACGCACTTATCCGACCTCAAAACACCGATTGTCATTCGCCCATTGCCTGGCTTACCCGTGGTTCGTGATTTAATCGTTGATATGGGGCAGTTCTATAAAAACTACGAGAAGGTTAAACCATTCTTACAAGGCGAAGAACCCAAGCCAGCTAAAGAGTATCTGCAATCCCCTGAAGAACGAGCCAAACTGGATGGTCTATATGAGTGTATCTTATGCGCATGCTGCACAACCTCTTGCCCTTCTTTTTGGTGGAACCCGGATAAATTTATTGGCCCCGCGGGCTTATTGCAAGCCTATCGCTTTGTTGTTGATAGTCGAGATGTTGCAACGGAAGACCGTCTTAAAGCTCTGGAAGATCCCTTTAGTGTATTCCGTTGTCGTGGCATTATGAATTGTGTCAGCGTCTGCCCGAAAGGCTTAAACCCAACGAAAGCCATTGGTAAACTTCGTTCGGCCATGTTAAAACAAGCAGTGTAATGATAAACCCCGTAACAAACAGCGGGGCATTACATCCCCAGTCATATTTCGCGTGTGCTGCATCTGAGCACAATGACGACCGAGATGAAGCGATACGGCCGCTCTTCTTTGGAAAACAACGCCGCAAGGAGCCTGGGCTTAAGCTCCAGGATTAAGGTCTACCATGGCAGAATCGATGAAGGACGCGTGGAAGTCCTCACAGTTAACTGGCAATAACAGTGCTTATCTTGAAGCAATTTACGAAGATTACTTAGCAAACCCTGAGTCAGTTGAGCCCAGCTGGCGACAATATTTTAAACAGCTGACACAAGGCCAGACCACAACCGATCGCGCACATACACCAATACAACAAGCGTTTATAGATTTAGCACAGCAACCCAAAGTCGCCGCGAATGGCAGTGATTCACGTTTAATCGCTGTATTAGATTTGGTCCGCGCCTATCGCGCTTTAGGCCATCGCCATGCGACAATTGACCCCTTAGGCTTGATGAAGCCCGCCAAGACACCCGAGCTAGATTTAGCTTATCATGGCTTGAGCGATAGTGATCTCTCCGCAAATTTTGATTTATCGACGATACCAGGGTTTACTCAAACGACCTTAAAACAAGCGATTGAAAAATTACAAGCAACATATTGCAGTAGTATTGGTTGTGAATATATGCATATCAGCAACCATGAAGAGCGATGCTGGATTCGCGAGCAAATGGAAGGTCAACAGCCAACTATTTCTAAAGAGAAAAAGTTATGGTTACTACAGCGACTGACCGCGGCCAATGGCTTAGAAAAGTATCTTGACCAACAATTTGCTGGGCAAAAACGTTTTTCATTAGAAGGTGGGGATTCACTGATTCCTATGATCGATGAAACATTAATCCGTGCCTGCGCGACTGGCAAAGTCCGTGAAGTTGTTATTGGTATGGCACACCGTGGCCGCTTAAATGTCTTAGTGAATATTGTTGGAAAATCTCCCGAACACTTATTCAGTGAATTCAAAGGTGTTCATGATGAGAGCTTACTCGCTGGTGATGTCAAATATCATATGGGCTTTTCATCCGATGTCAAAGTGGGCAATGAGCGCATCCATGTTGCCCTAGCTTTTAACCCATCGCATCTTGAGATTGTTGCTCCCGTGGTTGAAGGTTCCGTCCGCGCACGCCAAGCACGCCGTGATAGCAATCGCGATAGCGTCTTACCCATTCAAATCCACGGTGATGCTGCATTTGCCGGACAAGGCGTTGTGATGGAGACCCTGGCGATGTCCCAGCTTGAAGGTTACACGACCGGTGGCTCCATACATATCGTCATCAATAACCAAGTGGGATTCACGACCGACCCACAGGATTCACGTAGTTCCTTATACTCCACTGATATCGCTAAAATGATTGATGCCTTAATTTTGCATGTTAATGGTGATGATGCTGAGGCGGTATTACGTGCAACACAAATCGCGATTGACTACCGCATGAAATTCAACAAAGACGTGGTCTTAGATCTAGTTTGTTACCGCCGTCATGGCCATAATGAAGCCGACGAAGCACGTGCAACACAGCCACTGATGTATGCCAAAATTCGTCAACAACCCGTCACAGCTCAAGTCTATGCCCAACAGTTAATTGCGCGCCAAGACATTGAACAAGCAGAAGCCGACCAATTAAACAAAGCTTACCGTGACTTATTGGTTGCAGGAAAGCCGGTGGTCGAACTGACTGAAAAAGAGCGCAACCCCAAATTCGTTGTTGATTGGGAACCGCACCTAAATCAGCCTTGGGATATTGCCCATAACACCACCATGCCAAAGCAAACCCTGCTTGATGTTGCGCGATCACTGGAAACGCTACCACCAGGCTTTTCACCACAAAAACAAGTCGGTAAAACACTTGAAGATCGTGCCCTGATGACCCGCGGTGAGAAGCCAATTAATTGGGGCTATGCCGAAGTGTTAGCTTATGCAACCCTATTAAAAGCGGGCTACCCGATTCGTCTTTCTGGGGAAGATGCACAACGCGGTACCTTTGCCCACCGTCACGCCACTATCCACGATCAAAAGACGGGTGAAACCTATATGCCACTAGCGCATATTGATCAAAACCAAGCAGATATGACTATTATCAATTCACTGCTATCAGAAGAAGCGGTGATGGCATTTGAATATGGGTATGGCTGCTCATCACCTGAGCGCTTAGTAATTTGGGAGGCACAATTTGGTGATTTTGCCAATACCGCCCAAGTGGTTATTGATCAATTTATTTCTTCTGCAGAAGAAAAATGGGGACGCTTATGTGGCTTGGTATTATATCTGCCACATGGTCAAGAAGGCATGGGAGCAGAACATTCCTCTGCACGCTTGGAACGTTATTTACAACTATGCGCCCATGATAATATGCAGGTGTGCATACCCAGCACCCCGGCACAGACATATCACATGATTCGACGCCAAATGCTACGCCCAGTGCGAAAACCCTTGATTGTTATGACCCCCAAAAGCTTACTGCGTCATCCTTTGGCCGTATCCACTTTTGATGAATTGGCTGACGGTCAGTTTGAGTTAGTGATTGATGAAATTGATGACTTGAAAAAGCCTGACATTAACCGCGTCGTCATGTGTTCTGGCAAAGTTTATTATGACTTGTTAGCAACACGCCGTGAACATGAGATGAAAGATGTTGCGCTCATTCGCATTGAGCAGCTTTATCCTTACCCAGAAGCAGCAATTGAAAAGACATTGGCAAGTTATCACAACGCAAAAGAATTTGTCTGGTGCCAGGAAGAACCCATTAACCAAGGCGCATGGCGACAAATCCGGGCGAAATTGTGGCACTTATTACCACAAGGTGGGGAATTAAAACATGCTGGGCGCGAAGCCTTTGCATCACCTGCTGTTGGTTATCCTGCCTTGTTTAAGGAACAGCAACAAGCATTAGTGCATAAAGCACTAAAGCTTAGCTGATCAACCTTGCCCCATAATGGTTAATTGCAAGGATAAAACCAGCCCCGATAGTCATTCCCTTGAGGAATGCCCAATCGTTGACGTGCCCGTGGCAAACTAGAGAGTATAACCGTTAATTAAAAGCCTGAGAGCAACAATAAAAAGGTAAAAAAATGAGCATAGAAATTAAAGTCCCCATGTTTCCTGAATCTGTTTCAGAAGGTGAAATCGCTGCATGGCATGTTGCCGAAGGTGATGTGGTCAACGAAGGCGACATTTTGCTAGAAGTTGAAACAGACAAAGTGGTCATGGAAGTTCCCGCCATTGCTAGCGGTACAATTAGCAAATGCACAAAGGCAGAAGGTGACACGGTAACCAGTGAAGAGGTGGTTGGTGAACTGATTGCAGGCGAAGGCAAAACATCAGCACCGGTAGCCCAACCTGCTGCTCAAGCTCAAACTGAATCTAAAACAACACCAACTAAAACTGACAAAATGGCTGTTGGCGATGCCCCAGTCGGGCCGGCAGCACGTCGTGTGTTGTCCGAACATGAGATTAACGCCAACGATGTGCCAGGCACTGGCAAAGCGGGCCGTGTGACTAAACATGATGTGACACAATTTATCGCTTCTGGTGCGCGTATTGAAGAACGCGTACCCATGACACGTCTGCGTAAAACAGTGGCTAAACGATTATTAGATGTCCAGCACAATAATGCGATTTTAACCACCTTTAATGAAGTCGATATGCATGCTGTGAAAACTTTACGTGCTGAATTTAAGGATGACTTTGAGAAAAAACACGGCACACGCCTTGGCTTTATGTCGTTCTTCTTGAAAGCCGCAACCGAAGCGCTAAAACTATTCCCTGCGGTTAATGCCTCTATTGATGGCGATGATATGGTTTATCATGGTTACTATGACATTAGTGTCGCGGTTTCTTCGCCTCGCGGCTTGGTTGTTCCAGTGGTTCGCGATGTTGACCAACTGTCCATGGCACAAATTGAAGCAAAAATTCGTGATTATGCGGTGCGCGCACGTGAGGGTAGTTTAGGCATTGAAGACATGCAAGGCGGAACATTCACCATTACCAACGGTGGGACTTTTGGCTCCATGTTATCAACACCCATCATCAACCAACCACAAAGTGCCATTTTAGGAATGCATAATATTGTTGAACGTCCGCATGTGGTTGATGGTGAAATCAAAATCCGCCCGATCATGTATTTAGCCTTGTCTTATGATCATCGGATTATCGATGGTAAAGATTCTGTTAGCTTCTTGCGTACAATGAAAGAGTTTATTGAAAACCCTGCGCGAATGTTACTTGGAGCCTAGATACACCACCCACTGATCATTATATCGTGACTTATTTATCCATCATTCAGACCGATAAGTAACGATATATCCTAAAAACCCTGACCACGAAAGAGCCTGGGCTCTCATTCCCAGGATTTAATCTTTAGACATATTGCTTAAGGAATGAGCATCAACCTTGATTTTTGGAGTTAATGTTCATGATAAATAACAAAAAACACATTCCCCTTGTCACACTGGCCTTAAGCAGTATATGCCTACTGAGCAGCTGCAGCAGTGGGGGCGGCGGACAAACCCCAGCCACCGGTGGCGATAATTTACTGCTGTCAAATAATGCGCTATTGGCTAATCCAGGGCAAGATACCGTCACCTCTATCACTATCACCAATACCTTGGCTGATTCAGCATTATCTGTCACGCAAAATACAACGGCTAATAAACTATCAATCCATGATGTGTGGCTAACCGGTGATAACAGTCAAAGTGTCACCATTGGCCAAAATGATTGTACGGGAAAAACCCTCTCTGCTAACCAATCTTGTCGTATCAATTTTGACTTTACACCTCACACAACCCAACTCGGTCAAACACATCGTTATACGCTAAATATTAGCTATGAACAAAATAACCGTATTTCAACAGTGAAAAAGGTGATTTTAGGATCAACAGGATTTGGTGATCATGTCAAAATATTCA
>CBFIHN010000007.1:0-49374 GCA_965662575.1 Gammaproteobacteria bacterium | reverse complement strand
ATCATCGGTAATCTTCGTGCCTTTTTTCAAGCCTTCAGGACCCGCAGCATCTTCTAGACCAACCAATACCTTACGCAGGTTATCGTAAACAGATTCTTCGAGAATACGAAACTCATCATTCAAGTCTTTCTTCACTGCATCAAGCTGTGATTTTTCAATCGCTAACGCCCGCTCATCTTTATCAACACCATCACGCGTGAACACTTGAACATCGATAACTGTACCAGCAACACTGCCTGGCATACGCAGAGACGTATCTTTAACATCAGACGCTTTTTCACCGAAGATAGCGCGCAGTAGTTTTTCTTCTGGCGATAGTTGACTTTCACCCTTGGGTGTTACTTTGGCAACTAACACATCGCCACCATTTACTTCAGCACCCACATAAACAATACCGGTTTCATCCAATTTACGCAGCATACTTTCGCTCACGTTGGGAATATCAGCGGAGATCTCTTCAGGACCTAGTTTGCTATCACGAGCAATACAGGTAAATTCTTCAATATGAATCGTCGTGAAGCGATCCTCTTCAACGACACGCTCAGAAATCAACAAGGAATCCTCAAAATTGAAGCCATTCCAAGGCATAAAAGCAACCATTAGGTTTTGACCTAAGGCTAACTCCCCCTTATCGGTACTTGACCCATCCGCTAAAAAATCACCACGGGCAATGACATCACCTGGCTTCACTAATGGACGCTGATTCAAGCAAGTATCGTGATTCGAACGGCGGAATTTGGTTAAATTATAAATATCAACCAGCGCCTCACCATCTTGAATCTCATCTTGATGAGTCCGAACAACAATGCGGCTGGCATCGACTGATTCGATGGTACCACCACGTTTGGCAACAACACCCGTCCCAGAGTCTTGTGCAACCACACGCTCAAGCCCTGTACCCACCAAAGGTTTCTGTGCAGTCAACGTCGGCACCGCCTGACGTTGCATATTTGCCCCCATCAAGGCTCGGTTTGCATCATCATGTTCTAAAAATGGTACCAATGCTGCTGCGACTGATACCATTTGCTTGGCGGAGATATCCATGTAGCTGACCTGATCAGCGGTCGTAAAGATTGATTCTCCTTTATGACGGCACGGAATCAATTCATCGGTTAGCAGACCGTTTTTATCCATCGTCGCACTGGCCTGCGCAACCACATAACGGCTTTCTTCAATTGCTGACAGATAATCAATTTGATCCGTAACTTTACCGTCGATTACTTTGCGATAAGGCGCTTCTAAAAAACCATAGTCATTAGCACGAGCGTAACAGGCCAATGAGTTAATCAGGCCAATGTTTGGGCCTTCTGGTGTTTCAATCGGGCACACGCGACCATAGTGCGTTGGATGGACGTCACGAACTTCAAAGCCAGCACGTTCACGAGTCAAACCACCTGGACCTAATGCAGAAACACGACGCTTATGGGTAATCTCAGATAATGGGTTGTTTTGATCCATAAATTGGGATAATTGGCTAGAGCCAAAAAATTCTTTAATTGCGGCAGAAACAGGTTTAGAGTTAATCAAATCTTGTGGCATCATTTGTTCACGGTCAAGCATACTCAAACGCTCACGCACCGCACGCTCAACACGAACCAAACCAACACGGAATTGGTTTTCAGCCATCTCACCAACACTACGGACACGGCGGTTACCCAGGTGATCAATATCATCGACTTCATCTTTGCCGTTGCGGATATTGATCAAAGTTTTCAGTACATCAATAATATCTTCATTGCTTAAAATGCCCTCTCCTTCGGTCTTTTTTCGACCCAAGCGAACATTAAATTTCATCCGCCCCACAGCTGATAAATCATAACGGTCATCAGTAAAAAACAGATTATTAAATAATGTTGTTGCCGATTCTTCCGTTGGTGGCTCACCAGGACGCATCATACGGTAAATTTCAACTAGCGCCTCTAATTTATTACGGGTTGGATCAACACGCAATGTATCGGAAATATAAGGACCTTGATCTAAATCGTTGGTGTAGAGAATTTTAAAGTCCTTAATTTTTAATTCGCGAAAGATCTCAAGCGTTTCTGCGGTGATTTCAGTATTCGCTTCAACTGCCACTTCTCCAGTAGACTTATCCACAATGTCTTGTGCCAACGCCCGACCAATTAAATACTCATCAGCCACGTCAAGGTTTTTCAAGTTTAATTTTTCTAACTCTTTGACGTGACGAACGGTAATACGACGACCTGTCTCGACAATCACATTCCCTTGAGTATCGGTGATATCAAATTTTGCATGATCACCGCGCAAGCGCTCAGGCACGAGTTCAATCGTAAACTTACCACGGCTTAGATGACATTGCGTCATTTCAAAAAACATGCCCAATATATCAACAGTTGAATAACCTAAGGCACGCAGCAAAATAGTGGCAGCCAATTTGCGACGACGGTCAATACGCACAAACAAACAATCTTTTGGATCAAATTCAAAATCTAACCAAGAACCACGATAAGGAATAATCCGCGCAGAATGCAATAATTTACCAGATGAATGGGTTTTACCACGATCATGGTCAAAGAATACACCAGGAGAACGGTGTAACTGCGAAACAATCACACGCTCAGTACCATTGATGACAAAAGTACCATCATCGGTCATTAAAGGCAGTTCACCCATATAGACTTCTTGCTCTTTAATATCTTTTACTTTTTTAGCCGAGCCTTCTTTATCAGAAATGACCAAGCGTAATTTAATGCGTAATGGCGCACCATAGGTCACACCTCGAATACGGCACTCCTGAATGGTAAAATTGGGCTCACCTAATTGGTAACTCACAAACTGAAGTTCTGCCGTACCAGAAACGCTTTTGATTGGGAACACACTATCAAAGGCCGCTTGTAAGCCCAAGTTTTTGCGCTTGCTTGGTGCCGCATCTGCTTGTAAAAATTTACGATAGGAATCAAGCTGAATATCCAGTAGAAATGGGACATCAAGAATATCCGGTAAGTCCCCGAAGGTTTTACGAAGACGTTGTTTCTCGGCATAGGCGTAGGTCATGATTATATGGTCCTCTAAGATAACTCTGTAAGGTATGATTTTGAAGACTCGCGGTGCGTAATTTGCCAGTAGCCAGAACGCATTTACCCCGAGTCACGCACA
Organism: Gammaproteobacteria bacterium; assembly: GCA_965662575.1. Taxonomy (GTDB): domain Bacteria; phylum Pseudomonadota; class Gammaproteobacteria; order Francisellales; family CACEW01; genus CBFIHN01. The sequence continues at coordinate 46,257 of CBFIHN010000007.1, read as the reverse complement.
ACAGCAATCCGCTATCGACACGTGCCATCTCCATCTAACTTAGGTCTATAACAAACCAAAGATAGCTGGAGACAGAAACACCAAAAGGCCAGCGATTTTCACCGCTAGCCTTTTGGCACATAGTCAGCAGAAACTTATTTAACGCTAATTTTAGCGCCAGCTTCTTCCAATTGTTTTTTGATATCTTCTGCTTCGTCTTTAGAAACACCTTCTTTCAAGGTGAAAGGCGTGCCTTCAACTGCTGCTTTCGCTTCTTTCAGACCCAAGCCAGTCACACCACGAACCGCTTTAATTACCGCGATTTTGTTATCACCGAAACCATCTAAAACAACGTCAAATTCAGTTTTTTCCTCAACAGCGGCACCTGCATCGCCACCAGCAGCTGGACCAGCAACTGCAACAGCAGCGGCAGCCGAAACGCCGAATTTTTCTTCCATCATCTCAACGAGCTCACAAACGTCCATAACGCTCATATCAGCAACTGCGTTTAAAATATCTTCTTTAGTTATTGTAGCCATGAATTTTCTCCTGCTAATCTTTTATTTCTTTGAATCGCGAACAGCAGCAAAGACACGCACGGTCTGAGCATACGGTTCAGCTAAAGTGCGAACAAACTTAGTGACTGGTGCTTTCATCACGTTGAGCAATGTTGCCAATGCTTCATCGCGAGTCGGCAATTTAGCCATCGCTTGAAGTTGTTCAGCAGGCATTGCCTTGCCGCCCATACCCAAAGCTTTGACTTCGAGCCTGTCACAAGTTTTCATGAAATCACGAAATAATCGTGCCGCTGCACCAGGCTCTTCTTGAGAAAAACCCAAGACTAGCGGGCCCAAAAGAACATCTTTCATACATTCGAATTCAGTTCCTTCAACCGCACGACGAGCTAAAGTATTACGAACAACGCGCAAATAGACACCGTTCTCTCTTGCTTTAACACGCAAATCATTCATTTCACCAACGGACAAGCCGCGATAATCAGCTGCAACCACTGACAAAGCAGAGGAAGCAACTGTTGCCACTTCAGCTACAATCGCTTTTTTACTGTCTAAATTTAAAGCCATGTAACTTTCCTTATCGTATAAACTCTATCCAGACAACCTGAATAGATCGTTTAACGATGGCACAGATCAGGAAAAACTCTCGATCAGGGCACACCGTCTACGTAGGCTATTAAGAGCAAACAAATCACTCACCTACGGTCTTTGACCCAGGAGCACTGATGCTTCCCCAGAGCACACTATCAATGTCAGATTTTCTGCGTTTTGATGGCCAAAAATCTAAACATTCCTGATGCACACTGCAAGAACATTAGCACTCCCTTTATCAGAAAAACCTCTGATACCCAAAGTCATTAATGGCGACCACAAGGCCACCTAAAATTTAAGGTCGCGAGATTCTACACGCTTACCGCAGATAAGTCCAGCGCTAGACCAGGACCCATCGTGCTAGAAACACTGACTCTCTTGATATAAACACCTTTTGCTGCAGCAGGCTTCGCTTTTTTTAAATCGGCCAAAAGGCTCATTAAGTTTTCTTCCAACGCATTGCTTTCAAAACTCACTTTACCAATACCGCAATGAATAATCCCTGCCTTATCGATGCGGTAACGGACCTGACCTGCTTTAGCATTTTTAACTGCAGTAGCCACATCAGGCGTCACAGTACCCACTTTGGGGTTAGGCATTAAGCCACGCGGACCTAAAATTTGGCCTAACTGACCAACAACACGCATTGCATCAGGAGATGCAACAACAACATCAAAGCCCATATGACCTTTCTTAACTTCAGCCGCTAAATCTTCCATGCCGACAATGTCAGCACCCGCTTCTTTTGCAGCCTCTGCCTTATCACCCTGCGTAAACACAGCGACACGAACTGTTTTACCAGTACCATGAGGTAGCACAGTCGCACCACGGACCGCTTGATCAGACTTACGAGCATCAACGCCCAAATTCACACTTACCTCAACCGTCTCAGGGAACTTTGCAGCAGGCAAAGACTTCAGCAAATCAAAGGCTTCTGTCGGTGTGTAACGCTTATTTTGATCAACTTTTTCTGCTATCGCTTTTGCTTTTTTACTTAACTTAGCCATTAACTAACCCCTTCCACTTCAATACCCATACTACGCGCAGTACCCGCAATAGTACGCACGGCAGCATCCATGCTTGCCGAAGTTAAATCAGGCTCTTTGAGCTTTGCAATCTCTTCTAGTTGCTCACGACTAACCTTACCCACCTTATCACGATTAGGCACAGAACTACCTTTCTTTACTTTGGCTGCTTTTTTCAATAGAAATGATGCTGGCGGTGTTTTGGTCACAAAGGTAAAGCTACGATCCGCGTAAACTGTAATAATCACCGGCACAGGCATCCCAGCCTCTAAACTCTGTGTTTGCGCATTAAATGCTTTACAAAACTCCATAATATTCACACCATGCTGACCTAACGCAGGACCAACAGGCGGACTAGGATTGGCTTTACCCGCCCCGATTTGCAGCTTGATATAAGCTTGGATTTTTTTTGCCATTTTTTTCTCCTAATGTTACGGGTATGCCCCAATGGCGTTGAGACGCTAACGCTGGATTGAATATCTCAGCTCCCCTTTTTTAAATCTATCTATTGCCACCTTGCCGTCACCCAACTGCACGAGGACAGTATCATTCAGTGCACTGTAGCTTATACTGACAGCCTAAACCGTTTCTTTTTCGACCTGATCAAAATTTAGCTCAACTGGGGTGGCTCGACCAAAAATCACTACAGACACTTGCAACTTACTTTTATCATAATCAACATCTTCAACAACGCCATTAAAATCAGCAAAGGCGCCATCAAGAACACGCACACTTTCACCCACTTCAAATAAAGTTTTCGGCCGAGGTTTATTCACCCCTTCTTCCATACGCGACATGATATTATCAACTTCTTTTTGTGAGATCGGCGCTGGCTCATCTTTGGTCCCACCAACAAAACCCAAAACCCACTGCACACTATTAACTAAGTGCCAAGTCGCATCATTCATTTCCATTTCGACCAACACATAGCCTGGAAAAAATTTACGCTCACTTTTACGTTTCTGCCCCCCTTTGACCTCAACCACATCTTCAGTTGGAATCAGAATCTGACCAAAGGAACTCTCCAGACTTTCTAGGGCAATGCGTTCTTTTAAAAATTCTTTAACACGTTTTTCACGCTGTGAATAAGCTTGCACTACATACCAGCGTTTCTTAGCCTCTGACATAAACGTATCCTCTATTATAAAATAATTTTACTGACAATCAGGGCAAATAGACTGTCTACCCCCCACAGAATCAAACTCATCACAGCGACAAAGGCAATCACCAACAACGTGGTTTGCATGGTTTCTTGGCGCGTGGGCCAAACAACTTTGCGCATTTCCATCCGCGCATCTTTTAAAAAGCTCCAAGCAATACGACCTTTTGTTGTGGTCATTGCCACAAGAATTGCCACAATACCTAATACAATCATACCCGCAATGCGTTCAGCACCGGCTAATGTCCCTTCAAGATAAATATTCGCAATGATTGCAAGCGCAATAATTAGGACGACAATAAGCCACTTAAACTTATCTAAAGCACCGCCAGTTGCTGTAGGCTTGGCGACAGACTTTTCTTTACTCATTGATACCCCACTCAACAAACATGCGCTTGGCAAAAAATTAAACAGCGCGGGATCATAGCATAAACACACAAACCGCTCAACCAATCTTAGTAAAGATTCTACGACAATTTGGCCTTTAGTAAGTGGTTGATCTGCGCGGGATTAGCTTTCCCTTGCGTTGCTTTCATGACTTGCCCAACAAAAAAACCAAAGACTTTCTCTTTGCCCGCACGATATTGTTCAACTTGCTGCGGGTTGCTTTGAACAACCTCATCAATGATCTTTTCAAGCGCCCCACTGTCACTCATTTGTTTAAGCCCTTGATCAGCAATGACTTGATCGACATCTGCATTACCGGTCCAAATCTCAGCAAAGACGGTTTTTGCACCACGATGAGAGATCGTGCCATCATCAATCCGCCGAATCAGCAAGGCCAGTTGCGCAGCTGGCAATTGACATTGTTTCATCTCAGCATCTTCTTTGGCTAAACGTGGCAAGACCTCTGACACTATCCAATTTGCTGCTAATTTGGCTCGGGTAGATTCTCTAGCTACCGACTCAAAAAAATCAGCAATATCAGCATCTGCACTGAGCAATAGGACATCATCATGACTTAAGGCATATTCTATAACAAAGCGCTCGCGCTTCTGGCGTGGAAGCTCTGGCAAGCCATCTTTCATCTTTTGCAACATTGCCTCATCAACGTTCACGGGCAATAAATCAGGATCTGGGAAATAGCGATAATCATGCGCGTCTTCTTTACCACGCATTGAGCGGGTTTCATCTTTATCCGGGTCATAAAGTCGTGTTTCCTGCACCACCTTACCGCCAGACTCTAACACGGCAATTTGACGATTGACCTCATAATCAATCGCTTTTTCAATAAAACGGAATGAATTGAGATTTTTGCACTCAGTCCGTGTACCAAACTCGGTCTGACCAACTGGACGCACTGAGACATTGACATCGCAGCGAAATGAACCCTCTTGCATATTACCGTCACAAACCCCCAAATAACGGACCAACTCATGCAAAGCCTTAACATAAGCGACCGCTTCTGCTGCTGATCGCATATCCGGCTCAGAAACCACCTCAAGCAATGGCGTTCCGGCACGGTTTAAATCAATGCCTGATGCCTGATGAAAATTTTCATGCAAAGATTTACCCGCATCTTCCTCCAAATGTGCACGCGTGATACCAATACGTTTCTGCACACCATTAACTTCGATATCTAAAGACCCTTGACCAACAATAGGCCTTTCATATTGGCTGATTTGGTAACCTTTTGGTGAATCAGGGTAAAAATAATTTTTCCGAGCAAAAATTGAACGACGATTAATTTGTGCATCAATTGCAACACCCAACTTAACTGCCATTTCAACAGCACGCTTGTTTAACACCGGCAACACACCCGGCAAACCCAGATCAATGGCGGATGCCTGTGTATTGGGCTCAGCGCCATAAGCGGTAGCACTACCTGAAAATATTTTGCTGTCACAAGCGAGCTGCACATGGACTTCTAAACCGATCACTGTTTCCCACGCCATGACTAAATCTCCACTGTTGGTTGTTGCTGATGCCAATCCGTTTGTTGCTGATATTGATGTGCCAAATTAAGAATGGTTGACTCATCAAACGCTTGACCTATCAGTTGCAAACCAACTGGCAAGCCATCAGCAAACCCAGCAGGTATTGACATCCCTGGCAAACCAGCCAAATTAACCCCCAAAGTAAAAACATCCGACAAGTACATGCTGACCGGATCCTGAGATTTTTCACCGATTTTAAATGCCACCGTGGGTGTTGTCGGCCCAAGAATAGCATCAACCTTTTCAAATACTTGTGCAAAATCTTGCTGAATTAAGCGGCGAATTTTCTGCGCTTTTAAATAATAAGCATCATAGTAACCAGACGATAAAGCATAAGTCCCTATCATAATCCGGCGCTTGACTTCCGCACCAAAACCTTCACCACGCGAACGCTTATATAGATCCATAAGATCTTTTGGCTGCTCACAGCGATGCCCAAAACGCACACCGTCATAGCGGGATAAATTTGAAGAGGCTTCTGCCGGCGCAATAATATAGTAGGCAGCCAATCCCAAATGGTTATGCGGCAATGATACTTCCACAAACTCAGCACCAAGCTTTCTATACTCTTCAATTGCCCGCTCGATACACCTGGCAATATTGACATCGACACCCTCACCAAAAAATTCTTTCGGCAACCCAATCTTCACGCCTTGCAGTGATTGATTAAGCCCTTGAGTAAAATCAGGGCATGCGTGATTAACTGAAGTCGAATCACGACGATCAAACCCTGACATGGCATTAAGCAATATGGCACAGTCTTCTGCTGTCTGCGCCATCGGACCGCCCTGATCCAGGCTTGAAGCAAAAGCGATCATGCCATAACGAGACACTCGACCATAGGTTGGCTTAATGCCAGAAATACCACAGACTGCCGCGGGCTGACGGATCGAACCCCCGGTATCCGTTCCGGTTGCCGCAGGCGCTAAACGCGCAGCAACTGCAGCTGCCGAACCGCCAGAGGAACCCCCTGGAATACGATCCAACTGCCATGGGTTCTTGACCAAACCGTAATAACTATTTTCATTTGATGAGCCCATCGCAAACTCATCCATATTGGTTTTGCCCAGCATCACCGCGCCCGCATTGGCAAAATTCTCAATCACAGTCGCATCGTATGGGGCTACAAAATTATCCAACATCTTTGACCCACAAGACGTCTTGATCCCCTGAGTACAAAAAATATCTTTCTGTGCTACTGGTACACCGGTTAATAAACCCGAATGACTTTTTGCCATCATCATATCGGCAGCTTTTGCCTGAGCCAACACCTGCTCACGATCAACCGTAATGAAGCTGTTCAAAGTGGCATCGATTTGTGCAATTCTATCAAGATAAGCATTGGCAAGCTCGAGACTAGAAAAAGACTTTTTCTTTAAGCCATCAATTAGCTCAGCGACTGTTTTTGACGTTAACTCACTCATGACTCAACCACCCGAGGGACAAGATATAATCCCTCTTCAACTTGCGGTGCAGATTTTTGCAATAATTCACGCTGGTTGACCTCTGTGATGTCATCTTCACGCAGCCGCTGACTAAAATCCATGGGGTGTGCCATCGGCTCAACACCTTTAGTATCTTGAGCATTCACCACGTCAATCGTTTGTAAAATATCATTGAGATCTTTTAGATAATGTTCTTTCTCTGATTCAGATAACTCGAGCCGTGCTAAATTAGCAACATGCTCGACGGTTTTCATATCAATACTCATCGCGCTTCTCAGTCTATTGAATGCATATGATTATAACCCATTGCGAAAGCACTAGGAATGACCACAAGAAAAACTCACCTAAAGCATTTGTCGTCTTTTTGCTCACTGATGCGTTGCTTTACGCTGATGATACTCCAGTAGCAGCTGTTTCATGCCCAACAGGATAGCGCTATAATCCGCCTCATTGATTTACTTGAATTATCTCCATGGATTCAAAACCTCTAATTGAACTACAGCAAGTATCAAAAATTTTTGGTGAAGACATTGCTGTTGACCAAGTCAATTTAAAAATTTATCCAGGCGAGTTTTTTTCTCTGCTCGGCAGTTCTGGCTGCGGAAAATCAAGCTTATTGCGTCTATTAGCTGGCTTTGAAACTCCCAGCCATGGCAATATTTTACTCGATGGAGAAGATATCACCCACCTACCACCCTTTGCTCGTCCGATTAACATGATGTTTCAATCTTATGCGCTGTTTCCTCATATGACAGTTGCACAAAATATTGCCTTTGGATTAAAACAAGACCGCATGAATAAAACGCAGATCAAACATCGTGTTGATCATATGCTCGAGCTAGTTGAACTAAACTCACACCGTCATCGCAAACCACACCAATTATCGGGCGGCCAATGTCAGCGTGTCGCTTTAGCACGCTGCCTGGCCAAACGCCCAAAAGTTTTACTTCTGGATGAGCCACTATCCGCACTTGATAAAAACCTGCGCGAACAAATGCAATTCCAATTGGTTGACATACAAGAAGCACTCGGCACCAGCTTCTTGATGGTGACACATGACCAAGCTGAAGCCATGACCATGTCAACACGCATCGGTTTAATGCATCAAGGGCGCTTATTACAAACCGGCACACCGAATGAAGTTTATGAGTTTCCTTTAACCCGTTTTAGCGCACGTTTTATGGGGCAGGTCAATATTTTCAATTGTCAATTCATCGACAAACAAACCGAACATGCGCTGCTAAGGTCAGAGCAAGTTAACAGTCTATTCTATATTAGTCGCAGTATTGAAGGGATTGAAGAACAGAATATTTATCTTGGCATTCGCCCAGAAAAAATGATGATTAGCAAAGAACCACCCGAAGACTACCAGCAGACACAACCGGTCAATTGCATCACTGGATTTGTCGAAGATATTGCTTACCTTGGCGGCCTGTCCACCTATCACGTTCGTATTGATGAAAATTTGGTAATCAAAGCCACCGACTTTAATGTCGAGCGACGAGCCGACCACCCAACGTGGAAAGATAGGGTTTACCTGACTTGGGACAGCGCCAATGTCATGGTATTGCCTGCATGATACGCTTAAGCTACCAACAAATAGATCGCATTCGCCAAACCACCGTGCTTGGCATTCCCTTTCTGTGGTTTACTATGTTTCTTGCGATTCCTTTGCTGTTTGTTTTAAAGATTAGCTTGTCACTGCCACAATTAGCCAGCCCACCCTATACCCCGATTTTGCAAATGAAAGATGATGCCATGCATATGGTCATCAATTTACACAATTATTTGATGGTACTAAAATCAGATTTATTTGTGATTGCTTTCTGGCATTCAATGAAGCTGGCACTCACCACAACTACACTTTGTATCCTATTGGGCTACCCCATCGCTTATGCCGTTGCCACCTGCCAAAACCGCTATCGCCCCGTATTACTGCTGCTGATTATTTTGCCCTATTGGACGTCATTTTTACTACGCGCTTATGCCTGGACAGTGATCCTCCAAAATAACGGCCTTGTCAACCATGCTCTGCTTGCCCTGGGCGTCATTCATCAACCAATCCAAATGATGCATACCAATTTTGCTGTTTATCTGGGCTTGCTTTATGGCTATTTACCCTTTTTCGTCTTGCCACTGTATGCCACTCTGGCAAAACTCGATCGGCGTTATATTGAAGCCGCCTATGACTTAGGTGGTAGACGCTTTGGTAGCTTTTTAACGATTACACTGCCATTATCACTTTCTGGGATCATTGCGGGTGCACTTTTGGTTTTTATCCCCGCCATGGGTGAGGTTATCATCCCACAGATTCTAGGCGGCGTGAATACAGTCATGATTGGCAATGTGATTTGGCAAACTGTCTTTATTGCCAACAACTGGTGCTTAGCCGCAACACTATCAGTGATTATGTTAATCATTTTGTTAATCCCCATGTTTTTATTGCGCCGTGCTTTTGCTGAGGGACATCACTGATGAAACGATCCACCAGCATCCGCGCACTATTTATTTTTGGCCTAGTCTTTCTGTATTTTCCACTGTTTATTCTGGTGCTCTATTCATTTAACCGCTCACAGCTTGTCACTGTTTGGGGCGGATTCTCACTACACTGGTATCAAGTACTTGCGCATGATCAAGCATTATTAAACAGCGCTTGGTTGAGTATTCGCTTAGGCGTTAGCGCCGCAACTTTGGCATTGATTTTAGGCACGATGGTTGCGGTAGCACTGACACGCTTTGGCCCATTTCGTGGTAAAAATTTTTTCTATGGCATGACTCTAGCACCATTAGTGATGCCCGACATTATTAGTGGCATTGCCTTGCTTCTAGTCTTTGTTGGTTTAAAAAACTTCATTCATTGGCCTACTGTTATGAGCTTCCCAACGATGTTAATTGCGCATACAACCTTCTGCACTGCTTATGCCAGCATCGTCATTCGTGCACGTTTAGCCGGCCTAGATAAAAACATTGAGCAGGCAGCAATGGACTTGGGCGCAAAACCCAGCAAAACCTTTTTCTTTATCACCTTACCACAAGTTTTTCCATCTTTACTGGCGGCATGGTTATTAAGTTTCACACTATCGTTAGATGATTTAGTCATTACCACTTTTGTGAGTGGCCCAGGCAGTAGCACCTTGCCTATGCTAATCTTCTCACAAGTAAAAACTGGGGTAACACCCGAAATTAATGCGTTAGCCACGGTGATTATTGCCACTGTATTTGTCATTATTGGTGCCAGCTTATTAATTTCAGGACTGTCGCATTCGCGAAAATCCTTGCCAAAATGACAGCCCACCCGGAGCAAACAATTTGGCATCAACAACCTTTCGCTATCTGCAAAGCTCTTTGCTAAACTGCACTAACTGCATAAGTATCAAAAAACATGAGCACTGACACCCTCAGCCAACACACCCCGATGATGCAACAGTTTTTGCGTATTAAGGCCGATTATCCTGAGACTTTATTGTTTTATCGCATGGGTGACTTTTATGAACTATTCTTTTCTGACGCTAAAAAGGCTGCACATCTACTTGATCTAACACTCACTCATCGAGGCAAATCAAATGGCCAACCAATTCCCATGGCTGGCGTTCCCTACCATGCCGCTGAGGGCTACTTGGCAAAACTCATTCGATTAGGTGAGTCCATCGCCATTTGTGAACAGACTGGCGAAGTGAACAGCAACAAAGGCCCAGTGAAACGTGAAGTTGTGCGCATTGTCACCCCGGGTACTGTCAGCGATGAAACACTTTTACCTGAACGCCAAGATAACCTACTGGCAGCAATCAGCCATCAAGATGAGCAATTTGGTTTGGCTTATCTCGATATTGGCAGTGGGCGCTTTGCCGCACTGCATCTCAATCAACTCGAAGCTTTGCACAGTGAACTAGAACGTCTACAACCACGTGAATTACTCATTCCTGATGATGATCAACTACGCCAACTATTTGAACAACAAAAAGGATTACGCACCCGACCGACTTGGGATTTTGATCTAGATAGCTGCCGGCGCGGGCTAATCCATCAATTTCAAACGCAAGATCTTGCAGCATTTGGTTGTGAAGACAAACCATTAACAATCAGCGCCGCCGGCGCCCTACTGCAATACTGCAAAGAAACACAGAAAACCGCACTACCACACATCCATAGCTTACAAATTGAAAGTCGTGATCAAGCACTGATTATCGATGCTGCCAGCCGCCGTAACTTGGAAATTGAATATAATTTACAAGGCGGTACTGAGCATACGCTGGTCAGCATTTTTGATCACTGTACTACAGCCATGGGCAGTCGATTACTCAAGCGCTGGCTGAATCAGCCACTACGCTGCCGTACTACCTTACAGGCCCGGCAGCAAGCGATTAGCGAACTCAATGCCCGCTATCTCAGTGACGAGCTTCAGCAAACCCTACGCGGCACTGGCGACATTGAACGCATCATGACGCGGGTTGTGTTAGGTTCAGCACGACCTCGAGATTTAATTCAACTACGACAGACACTAGCTGAAGTCCCAACACTCAAAGCATTACTCAAAGACAGCAATGCGCCACGACTATCCGAACTTGAAGAAAATTTACAAGCACACCCACGCATTAGTGAACTATTGATACAGGCTATTATCGACAATCCACCGATACTAATCCGTGACGGCGGCGTTATTAAACCAGGCTTTGACCCAGAACTTGATTCGTTGCGTGAGCTCAGCCAAGGTGCGACTAATTTTCTCATCACACTCGAGCAACAAGAAAGAGAACAAACCCAAATTGCCAGCCTAAAAGTTGGTTATAATCGTGTGCATGGCTATTACATAGAAATCAGCAAGTCACAATCTGAACAAGCACCAGACTATTACATTCGTCGGCAGACCTTGAAAAATGCTGAACGTTTTATTACACCAGAGCTCAAAAAATTTGAAGACAAAGTACTCAGCAGCCGCGAAAAAGCATTGGCACGCGAAAAGCAACTCTATGAACAGTTGCTGAGTGGACTAACTGAGCATGTTGTCAGTCTACAGCAAACCGCTCAAGCGTTAGCTGACATTGATGTGCTCACCAATCTCGCTGAGCGTGCACAAAGTTTAAACCTTGTTTGCCCAACGTTAAGCAATGCAGCAGAAATTGAGATTACTGACGGACGCCACCCGGTGATTGAACAAGTACTTTTAGAACCGTTTATTGCCAATGACGTTCAGCTTAATGACCAACGAAAAATGTTACTGATTACTGGCCCCAACATGGGTGGCAAATCAACCTATATGCGCCAAACTGCTCTCATTGCCTTGCTGGCTCACACCGGCAGCTTTGTCCCTGCAAGCAAAGCAACGATTGGCCATATTGACCGTATCTTTACTCGTATTGGCGCAGCAGATGATTTGGCATCTGGCCGCTCAACGTTTATGGTTGAAATGACTGAAACGGCTAATATTCTCCACTACGCAACCCCAAATAGCTTGGTACTAATGGATGAAGTTGGTCGTGGAACCAGCACCTTTGATGGCTTATCTTTAGCGCATGCCGCAGCAAAATATTTGGCTGAAAAAAATCAAGCACTCTGCTTATTTGCCACACATTACTTTGAACTCACCCAGCTCGCTGAGAAAATTCATAGTATCCATAATGTCCACCTGCGCGCTAGCGAACATGGTGACAGTATTGTCTTTCTCCACGAGGTCAAAGATGGCCCGGCCAACCAAAGCTATGGCTTACAAGTTGCACAATTAGCTGGTGTTCCCAAAATCGTGATTGGACACGCTCGGGATTATCTGGCGTCACTAGAACAGCAAAGTGTTGTGCAACAATCTGAACAATTTGGTATTGTTCAAGGTGATTTATTTGCAACGACAACTGCCCATCCAGTTACCGAGAAGCTACACGCGATAACCCCCGATGAGTTAACACCAAAACAAGCCCTTGAGATTTTATATCAGTTAAAAAACTTGGCTGGCCAGAATACTTAAAATCTGCAGAAATAGCCGCTATCAAGACGCATGAATAAAACTTTTCTTGATCAGATAGTTTGTGTCTATAATTTAATTTTGTCTTAAGATTGAACAGGCAAAATACACAGGCTTAAATGACAACTTCAAAGAAAGAGTGAGACCATGACAACTCAAAGCATGATCAAAGAATCAAGTCAAGTCGCTGAAATTACTGCATTCCAGCAACGCGTTTCTGCATTGATCGACCTATGCAATGCCAACCAATTAATCAATGCCAACATTGAAGAAAGCACCCAAAATCTAAAACATATTTTGGAGCTCAGCCACGACACACACATTCAGAAAGACCCAATTGAATGGCCGCTCATTAAAGAAGCGCTTTACGACATTGAAGAAATTCTCTGGCATAAAAAAATATTATCTTTAATCTAACGCACCTCAATATAGTCACTAGGACATGCTGAGCTCAATAGAGCTCAGCTTTTTTATAATTTCTTCGCTTCGCTAATGTTCTCCATAAACCAGCTTGCAACGAGCCCTGAAACTACCCCATCCTAATCGCTTGTTTAATTCGACAGCTCATTTCATCACTGGACAATGAAAGCCAAGCAGCCAAGTTAATCACAAACCAACAAAGCGCAAAAATTAGCATAGCAGCTGTCACTTCATCAATATCCCCCCTGCCACCACCAAAATTGCCCAGATAGGAAATCAATAACATTCCTGCCAAATATACCCAAAACCAAATTGATTGTGTGACATTCCAACTAAAACGATGTGTTTTTTTCTGTGTCAAACGGTAGAAACCAATAACAACCAAACCAACCACAATTAATAGACATGACTTAGATATTGTATCCCAACCAGTCCAATAAACCATGAGGCTACAAAAAGCAAAAGCCAACAGTGACCAACACTTACCGAAAGGCAAACGGAACGTACGTGGATAATGCGGCAAACGATAGCGCATTGCGTAACAATTCACTGGCGCAATCAAATAGGTTACCGCTAATAACGATGTTAAAAATTGCACCATTTGCTGCCAACCATGAAAAGGTAAAAACATACAAAGCCCCAACACAAAGAAAATCAAAATGCCATAGATCGGATTATCATTTTGTGTGATTTTTTGAAAAATCTGGGGCACATAACCATTTTCACTCATCGCATAAATGGAGCGTGCGGAGCTAGTACAATAGACCAGTGCCGCAGCAAACGGCCCAATAATGGCGCCAATTAAAATCAATGGTTTAATAAACGCAATATGATCTAAATCAGCAATTGAGGCAAATGGCCCAAGCTTGTCACTAAAGGCAAGATGCCCCCAGCCATGAGCAACTAACTGAGGGGTTAATGAAGAAAGAAAAGCGACTTGCAATAGAACATACAGCACCATGCAAATCACGACTGAACCGACAATCGCTATCGGCAGTGCAAAACGTGGATTTTTTGCTTCACCAGCGACCTCCGCAGCCAGCTTAAATGCATTAAATGTAAACACCACTCCACCAGCTGAAATGGCGGTCAAAACCCCATGCATACCAAATGGTAAGAAAGGTGAGCCTCCGGCATGAATGGTGCGGCTTGGGGTAAAGAAATAATATAGAATGACCAAGCTCACCCCCAATGGAATGATGATTTTAAAAATTGTTAATACCGAGTTAGCACGAGTTAACCAGCGAATTGAAAAAAAGTTAATGACACAAATACAAAACAACAATAGAGCTGCAAGGCCAAAACCCGACGCTGATAAAGCACCCTGTTGATTCATCAATGAAGGAAAATAGGCGCTGAGATACTGCATAATTGCCTGCAACTCAGTTGGACCAAGGGCCAGATAGGTTAGCCAAATCACCCAGGAGAAAATAAAACTGGTGACAGTACCATGAGTCAAATGAGGTATTCTCGCACTGGAGCCTGTAATTGGCACCATGGAGCAAACCTCAGCAAAAACAAAGGCAACCACAATGATCATCAATGCACCAATTAACCAAGACAACAACGATGCCGGTCCCGCGAGACTTGCCGCGTAGTAGGCGCCAAACAGCCAACCTGAGCCTAAAATGGCACTGACGGATGTGAATAAAAGACCTAAAGTCGAAATCTGTCGTTTCATGATATGCAGTTTATTAGAAATCATTTATCTTAGCGCCAGAATGTCGCCTTGATGAAAAAATGTCAAGCTCTTGCGATCAGCGCCTGAGCAAAGCAGACTGCTAGAAAAACACTGAAAGAGATAAAAGGCAATGGCTATGCTAGGGGCTGCTGATTAAAAATAAGCCAGGCCTTTCACCGATGCCAAATCCTTGCACTTGCTTAACAACAACCTTTGACATACAGTAACACACAGAGTCAAGACTGAAACCCGATATGCTTGCGCATCTAAAATCATGGCAGTGTTGCCTACTGATAGGTATTATTGCCTGTTGTGGCTGCACTTATGCTTCTATTGAGTTTACTATACAAGGTATTTCATCACCACCATTATTACAGGCAATAAATAACAACCTCGACCTAATCAGTGCGAAGGAAGGCCAAACGACAGGCCCCCAAACTGCCTATCTCCTGACAAACCAAGGAAAAAAGCAAGCAATCAGTGCTCTGAATGCTTATGGTTACTTTAACAGCCACATCCAAACCAAAACACAACATAATGGCCATGGCCAGTGGTTAGTCACCTACGACATAACCCCAGGGAAACCCACCTTAATTAACAATGTAGCTATTAATCTTCTAGGCCCTGGCGAGAACAACAAGGCATTATTGAGATTAGTCAAAACGGGAACACCAAAGCCCAAGTCAACTTTTATTTATAGTCAATATGCCAAACTCCGAGATCAACTCATGACAACGGCAAATGACCAGGGTTATTTTGATGCAAAACTCTCCCAACACCAAGTGAAAATTAGCAGAGAAACTCACTTAGCGAATATCACCTTGCAGCTATCCACCGGGCAACGCTATCATTTTGGCCCATTAATACAACAACAAACTCCGCATATTTTTGCGAATACTTTAATCCAACGCTTGTCACCATTCGTCACCAAGCAAGCTTATGATGCCAAATTAGTACAGCAACTCCGTAGCAACCTCAATGCCAGTGGTTTCTTTGCTGACTATCGTGTGACGCCCAAGCCTGACAAACAAAGCAAGTCGGTACCAATTGAACTACATCTCAAACCCAAGAAAGATCATAGCTATACCCTAGGTCTTGGCTATGGCACAGCAACGCAACTACGCGCATTGCTTGGCTGGTCCTGGCATAACTTAACTGCCAGCGGACAACATTTTTCAGCTAAAATTCAATACTCCAAGGTCTATCTCAGGTTTCTTGCCAGCTATATTATTCCCGGAAAAAATCCGTTAACTGATCGTACTAGCCTCAATGTTGGTCAAAATGATACTGACATCACACCCTACAATGCTCAAGAGACCATTATTGGCGCTGATTGGGTTAGCACTTGGCACCATTGGCAGTGGGCTGCCAATATCCATGAGCACCTCATTCGTTATACCACTGATGGCCAAAATGATCCGACACATCGCAAATACCTTATTCCATCACTGGGCTTACAATACAAAGATTTTTCAGATACACAGGCATATTGGCCACAAGGTTATGCGATCAGCTTACAAACACAGGGGGCAGTCAATAGTGTTTTATCATCGCAAACTTTTCTACAAGCACAGGTTGACCTCGACTATAGCCACAATCTCAGCACAACACAGCGTTTTTTCACCAACATAGATCTGGGTGCTACCGCAACAAAAGATATAACGGCACTCGCGCCATCACTACGCTACTATGCCGGCGGTGATGGCAGCGTTCGCGGCTACCTATACAAGACCCTCGCACCCCGTAATGACCAAGCCAATCTACTGGGTGGGCGTTATCTATTAAGTGCCAGTGCAAACCTTGAGCAACATCTATTTGGCATCACCAGTGCATTTTTATTTTATGACCTAGGGAATGCCTTTGATCAATTTAACCATATCAATCTGTATCGTAGTGCTGGTTTGGGGCTGAGTTTAAAAACCGGGGTTGGCGCCATTCAACTATACATTGCACACCCTTATGCAGAAAACCAGCCAAAATTCCGCTTTGGCCTGACCATCAGTGGCTCATTATGATCTATCTTAAACGCTTAGTATGGCTGCTGTTTGCCATCATCTTAACCTTAATTATTGGTGCATTCTGGTTAACTTACTCAACACCCGGGCTCAAGCTTATCCTACTCTCAAGCCAAATGATATTAGCCGAACACGATGTCCAGCTCCATTACCAGCAAGTGACAGGGAATCTCACCAACCTTAAGCTGGAACGAATGACACTGTCCACAGCGAATGATAATATTCAGGTTACCCAGTTACATGTCAACTGGACACCAGCTCAATTATTCCATGGGACACTGCATATTAAGCAACTGACTGCCGAAAAGCTGACCTATCAAAAGCAAACACACCAAAAAATTGACACCGCAAAATTAAAGCTCCCCAAACTATCACTACCGCCATTGGCTATTCAAGTTGAACAACTCCATATTATGCAAACCACTTTTAATCAACACCAGCTGGGAACAACGACAGCCCATGGGGCATTAAATGAGCATGGACTAAAACTCAAGGCCATATTAAAAGGTAAAGAAGCACAACTCACACTGCAGACCTCAATCGAGAAAAATCTCACTGCGCCGTTGATCATTGCACTCAATGGGACAGTCATTGGCAACCATATTGCCTTAAATAGCACCGGCACACGTGCACATTATCAACTAACTGCCAAGTGGCAACCAACTAATAAAAAACGCGATAGTCTATTTGAACTCACCGCGACAGGGACATCACACGCCATAGCCAGCCAACAGCTTTATGTGCGAAATACAACGGGCACTCTAGAGGGTCATTTTGACGTCAATTGGTCTGACCATGTCAATTGGCATATTCAAATAAAAGGCAACAATCTCAACCTGGCAACGCTTGACCCACGTCTACCTAAGCACAGCAATTTGCAACTGACCACTGACGCAGAAAACCATCAGCAAGTTTTCATACTCCAGTTAAAATCACAAAAAAACCATCTAGCTCTGACGGTCAACGGAACAATTCACCACGATCAATGGCATGGTAAAGTGAGTCAACTAGATTTAACTGTCGCAAAAAAACAATGGCAATTACGACAACCGACAGCACTATTGATTGGTAAGCACCAAATCAAACTCAAAAAGTTTTGTCTCACCTCAGACAACAGTTATGCCTGCGCTGACTTGCGCTTCATCGGTCAAAATATACATAGTGATTTAACATTTTCAATTGCCGATATATCGCCACTCCAAGACTTACTACCAAATGACTTTTATCAGTCTCATGGCCAATTAACTGGCAAAATACAGTTCAATAAAAATGGGCAACAACAGCAATTATCTGGCAACATTGATCTACAGCATGGTAGTACCTTGCTGCTGCCATTTGGCTTATACCTACAAAAGATTACTATCCACGGAAAGATTAACAAAAAAAATGCGCTTGCCCTTGCGGGACGATTGCGGTCAGGCTCCGGCATTTTACAGGCCAAAGGGACACTGTCACTCAAGCCAAACCCCATGCTTCAGCTACAGCTTAAGGGTGACCAGGTTACCCTAATGCACTTACCGCAGGCCGATTTAATTGCCTCCCCTGATGTCAAACTAGCAATCCAGCACCAACAAACGCAGATTAGCGGCAACATCCTCATTAACCGGGCCAATATCAATGGCAACATCATCCGGCAACAAACCGGTACCGGATCGGATATTGTCTTTCAATCCGCACACAAGACACAAAGCAAAGGTCACCAACATAACTTGAGCTACAATTTGCATCTTACCCTAGGCAAGCAAGTCAAATTTGAAGGCTTTGGTATTTCCGCGCTCCTCGGTGGTCAGCTAGATATTTATAACCAAGCGGGTCAACCCACACCTTTTGCTGATGGTATTCTCCGTTCGACTTCTGGTTACTATACTGCCTATGGCAAACACTTCAAACTAGAATCAGCACGACTCAGCTTTAGCCAAACGCCCTTAGATAACCCAGCGATTGAGGCAACTGCACGCTACGTCATGCCGCCCAATACCAGCACAGAGGCGTTAAATAAAAACCTCAACCTGGGCGTGCATGTTGGCGGGACACTATCCAACCTGACGCTGACATTATTTTCTGTCCCGGCGATGAGTCAAGAAAATATTTTATCCTATATTGTCCTTGGCACCCCGTTAGATCAAACCAAAAACAGTGATAAATTGTCGCTATCACAGGCAGCTGCGTTTTTTGCACTCAATGGGGGTAGCACGTCCGTATTGAACCAAATTCGCCAACAACTTGGGCTTAACCAGCTTACTTTAGGCAATATTGAAGCTGCGGATAATACTGACACTCTCGAAGAAGCAGATAATCATACTCCCGATAACAGCACCGCTATTTTCATTGGCAAATCAATCAGCCCCAGGCTCTCTGTTAGTTATGGCTTGGGCTTATTCAATAATGAACAAGCATTCTACACTCACCTGACCCTGGATCGCCACTGGTCTTTACAAACCGATACTTCAGCCTTTGACAAAGGTGTCGATCTTATTTACAAAATATGATCTCTTCCTTACCCCCACTGTCGTTGTATATCCACTTACCTTGGTGTGTTAAAAAATGCCCCTACTGTGACTTTAACTCCTATGCTGCACGAGACATTCCAGAACAAGCCTATATCAAAAAGCTACTGCATGACTTAGACCAAGATATTGCTCAATTTCAACTTACTGATAGAGCGATACACAGTATCTTTATCGGTGGTGGCACGCCAAGCCTATTCTCTGCCAAAGCGCTAGGCAATTTATTCGCTGGCATTAAACAAAGACTTCACTGGCCAAAAAACCTGGAAGTGACCATGGAGGCAAATCCTGGCACAATTGAACACGATGCATTCTCTGCCTATTTTGCCATTGGGATTAACCGGTTATCTGTGGGCATTCAAAGCTTTAACAACTCACATTTAAAAAAGCTTGGGCGAATTCACTCAAGCACCGAGGCCATTAAAGCGGTGCAAACAATCCGCGAAGCTGGCTTTAAACAATTTAATCTCGACTTAATGCACGGGCTACCACAGCAACATATCACAGAAGCATTAAATGATTTAAAACAAGCCATTGATTTAAATCCCACACATCTTTCTTGGTATCAGCTAACCATTGAGCCAAATACAGCTTTTGCCAAAACACAACCGATACTACCCAATGAAAACCACCTAATTGATATTGAAACACAAGGCAAGCAGTTATTAGCTAAATGGGGTTACCACAATTATGAAGTCTCAGCCTATGCTAAAGAAGGTAGCCAATGCCAACACAACTTAAATTATTGGCAATTTGGTGATTACTTAGGGATCGGTGCAGGTGCACACGGAAAAATTACTGATATTAACAAGCAAACTATCACCCGCACGGCAAAATTAAAATATCCTAAAAGCTATTTGAGTCAACATAAGCTACTGACCCACGAGCATCAATTAACAAACCATGAACGCTCCTTAGAATTTTTAATGAATGCCTTACGACTAACTCAAGGTTTTAGTCGTGACTTGTGGCATGATCATACGGGTCTCGATTATTCCGTGATTCAGGCACGTATTGATCAATTAATCGAGAAAAAGTTGCTAGTCAACAACCACCAACAAATTAAAACCACTAGACAGGGACGACTGTTTCTAAACCACTGTCTCTTGCCATTTTTGTAGCACAAACAGGTTTAATGACAGAATCTTCGCATCGAACATGAAATGCCTAGGAATAGCCATCTTGCGATAGATTTTTTTTTGCGTATCATACATGGTTTATATCTTCGTTTTTTATGGGGCTTCAATGAAACGTATCAGCTTACTTCAGACAATAAAAATCAGTTCAGCATCTCTCTGCTGCGCTATGCTACTCAGCGCATGTAGTGGCGGCGGCAGCGGCAACTCCAACCCAGATTCGAATGAAATAACTGCCATTTTTTCACAGCTGCCTGCGGATATCCCTGCTAACAGCCAATTTACCGTCAGCGTTGAACTGAAAGCTCTAGATAATCATTTACGTGTGTCAGCATTATCACAGCAATATAAATTATCTCTTGAAGACACTGGCAGCAAAACACCGCGAATTGAATGCCCTGGCACTGCGCTTGCTGAGGTTGGTGGACCTGCAGCCAAATTCACTTGCACCGCGCCGGTTGCAACACCGAGTGATATTGGAGAACACCAACTAACAATCATTGGCCCATCAAACATTAAAGTGAACAATAATAGCGTCGATGTCAATATTGTAAACGGAGGCGATGTGATTGCCTCTGTATCACCCAGCTCTGTTAATGCTGGCAACGATGTAACGGTCAGCTTCACGGGTCAGCAAGGCGCCGCAGGCACCTATACCCTGTCCAATATCCCCAAAAACTGGTTTCAGGGAGCAAACACCTGTACCATTTCAAGCAAAGCACCTGGCTGTCAATTGCGATTCAAAGTGCCTAGTTCACAACCGAGTGGCCCACTACAAATTGCCGCCACAGCGAGTAAATTTGGCTCCTCTACACTCAACAATGGTAAAACGTGAACGATACTCTCCATTAGTGTACAAAATTCTCAACTACCAAAGCTAGAGGCTGTTGCTGCACAAGGCGTTTCTGCAACACTCTACACCACATATGGTCTTAGCCATATTAATAGTGCCATATGGCCTCAATATCAACCTATTCTTTATTTCCACAACACCACAGGTAATACTATTACTGTAACCAATATTAGCAACCATAGTTTGCCAGGCTTAGTTGATAACTTAGATACTGCCACCTATTACTATAGTCAGCAACTGGACCCATCTCTACCGATGACGCAATGCACATTAGGCACCAATTGCAGTGTGCCGGCAAACGGTTATTTTGCGATCAAATTACCGGTTTTAGCTGCTGAAAAAAAATCATCCAACGGCACCATTTCAACCTTCCTTAACATAGATATAATGAGTAGCAATTCGGAGGTGCTTGGCAATTATAGTCAAGTCATCCACTATGTGAATTTAAAACCTGGCTATCTTGCACTTTATATTGCCAAAGAACACCTAACAAAGACCTTATATCTTGCCGCTATTGGCCGAGCAAGCAGTCTTACATCCATCCAACAGGTCTCGTTTAACGGCAGTAATACGGGCACATTAGATGGCACAGTGAATTTTAGCAACCCAGATAATGAAGCAAAAATAACCGGTACCGCCGGAGGCGTTATCTATTTGCCAAAGGCGATATCGGGTAAAATTTATATCACTGACAACCCCAATGGTTTTGTCACTAGCAATGTCCCATCTGAAGCTACAACTGACATTCCGTTCCTCGTGTATGAATACACCTTTAATGACACCAGCGGTGGCAATTGTAGTAATAGTACCTCGGGGAGCATTTATTGCCAAAGTCTATTCTTTGACCAAAGCTATGTGAATTCTTTCTTTATGCCAGGCTCGTTTGACATGATGGGTGCTGCAGGTGACAAAAATAATTTCCAGAAACAGTCTTTTGCTATTGACCAAAAACGAGGGTTTACCACGCGTGGGCAAGAAACATCTATGAGCGCTATCATTGATGCTTACAAAAGCAAGACAAGCAAATATACACACTGGAGCAGCAGCGATTTACTCAAAGAGTTTGCAGGGAAAACTGGTCTATTAGCCCCTATTTCTGCTGCTTCATACAATAAAGATGGCAGCCCAACATCTTCAAACCCATTCCCAACAGGCTACTATCAACCTTATACTTCCGCTTTATGGACTTACATAGCCTCACATCCCATTTATGTACGCCTGAAGGGTGCAACTTATGGCACAAATTGTGTTGCAAAAGGGAGTATTGTTAACAATCAGCTAGTCTTTACTCAGGCTTCTGGGCACTACGATGCTGAAACGCATATCATTAATACAAATCAACCGAATAATATTGCCTGCAAAACTGTGGTTCGAAGCCTTGATCCAAAATTCTCAAGCTATGAAGATACCCTACAATCAGGCCAGGCGAATCAAGTGAAAATGAACCAGCTAAATGCCTGTGACTTTTTACAAGGTGCCGGATCATCACTCTGCCACCCTAACTCCAGCAATGCCACAACCAATGTTGGAGCATGGGGCCCTAATGGTACATTTAGAGCCTGGATAGGTGAGACACTTGTCTCATTTCAAGCAATAGGGCTATTACCAACATGTCAAAATGCACCAGGCAATGGCCAGCATTATGTTCTCGGCCCAGGGTTAGCTAGTAATATTTTGGACACCACAACCGATGGTTTTAGCAACCCCAGCTGCCTAAACTTACCAGCAGGGAGCTCACCGACTTACAACTTATATGTTGATAGCCTAAGGCCATATGTCAATGTATATACCTATTCATACGGTGACTTCCTCGGATTAGATGGAACAGTTTCTTACAGCAGGAATAACTTTCCACCCGCTAGCGGATTGCAAAAACCAACAAATGACTATCTTAATCAACTGGCTTTTCCACAGCCAATATCGATTACGATTAGGTCATCAGAAGGCTAGACAAACCACCCCGCTGCCGAAAGCCGCGGGGGATTTATCCCGAGTTATATTTCACCTGAAACGTACTAAATCTAGCGCAATAGTGTTAAAAGAGCCGTCATCAATTTTGGATTAGTTGCAACGACACTGCCATTTTTTAGGTAATTCTCTTGGCCTAACCGATCAGTCACGACCCCACCAGCCTCACGTATCAACAAAGCTCCGGCGGCCAGATCCCAGGGCTTACTATCTTCATGCCAAAAGCCATCTAATTTGCCAGCGGCAACATATGCAAGCTCTAGGGCTGTGGCCCCTGAACGACGGACACCAGCGACTTTACCATGTAATGCCTTAATGCAATTAAAATAACGACCCATATGCTCTTCGGGACGAACAGCACCAAGTGACAATAACGCCCCATCAAATTTATCCCGCTTAGCCACTCGCATTCGTTGACCATTCAACTGTGCCCCTTTGCCACGTGCGGCAACATAGGTGTCGCAAGTTAACGGATGATAAATCACAGCCGCTTCACTGACTCCTTTTTTTTGACAAACAATCGAGACGACAAAATTGGGTAAGCCATGAATGAAATTGGTGGTACCATCCAGTGGATCAATAATCCATTGGTACTCATGACGACTATCACCGAGGCTACCCTGCTCCTCGGTAATAAAACCGTGATGAGGATACGCTTCACTAATGATTTCAACAATCCGCTTTTCTGCAGCCAAATCAATTTCAGTGACATAATTGTGACGGCCCTTAACACCAATTTTTAACGCATCACGACGATCATAACCACGAGCGATAATTTGGCCCGCCGCCTCAGCTGCACGTATAGCAATGGTAATAAAGGGATGCATGTCAGACTCTTAATTCAATAACAGAAACACCGGCATCATACAGCAATACGGCAAGGCTTAATACCCTTAATTATTGGCCATGCTCCCACCAAGCATCTTGTAATGCGACTGCCTGATGCCTTGATAACTGCTGACTTTTTGTCGGCCCACTCTCAATAAATTGTTCATAGTTTCCAATCCAATGTAGGTGGAAAGAATACGCAATTTTACTTTGCAACGTATGACCTGGAGTTGGAGAATCAGAGGCATAATTGTAAGCAGTGACTTCAGTGCCAAAATGTTTACCCCAAACAATATCAGTTGCATGGACAACAGGATCACCCAATGCTGCTAAAGGATGGGACCAGTAATCGTGTATATATCTAGGATTACCCATATTATCAAAACGAACATAATGCATCAGTTTTGCACGAAATGCCTCAACAAATCCCAATCGCCCTGGCGCAGGCTCTCCAAAAGTCACCAGATCAATGTTATTGGGGTTAATATGTTTTTGATCAACTAAATAGGCAGCAAATAAGACACTCACTGCCCCCCCTAAACTGTGACCTGAGATAACAAACTTGGTATTAGGATGCTGTTTGATTAAATTGTCAATTGTCTGTTCTAAGGTTACAGAAGATTGCTTATCTGACTTTTGCTTAGAAGTCAAAGCCACATTCATATATTCATAGAAACCATACATAACCGGCATACAAGGATTAGCGTCAAATCCCACAAACACCGCCATGAAGTTAGTCGTCCAATTATAGCGACCCTTACTACCTCGTGTAATTAAAAAGGCAGTCTTTGCCTTACTGTTATAAGCAAAATAGACATCTGTATCAAAAAAACCACTGTTTTTAAGATTAGTTGGGTGCTGGTTAACAGTATCTGATTGGAGGAAAGTTTTAGTTAATAGTGGATCTGCCTGGTGCCACGACTGAGCAACACTTTCAATATGGCCATTTCTTGGCTGTGGTACATGACAGTGATTACCTTGTTGTAATTGGTTTGCTCTGATCTGCGCCAATTGCTTGGCCCTGAACTGTTTGAGGGTGAACGGCTTACGGCGGAATTCTTGCAAATGATACGTATGATGATTAAAAGAAAAATCTTTTGACTTACCTTGCGGGCTTTCAATTTGATCAGATAACTGTCCACTGATCTTGAGTGTCTCTGGGCTGATACCAGCAATGGGATTAACAATCCCACCACCGTCAGCAATATTAAATACTGACAGAATGCCTACTAGTACAAATAAAAACGGTTTGATGGTCATATATCTCATAACTTTCCTTGTTTGAATAAATAATTTTTACTGATTAAATCAAGAAAAAATCTGTTTTAATCAAACAAATTATATGAGATACCCTTTGCTGTCACAAAGATATTTTAAATAAAAAATCAATATTTTTTATTGTGAATTTGTTACATTTTCCAGAGAAAAATATATTCAAAAGACACGGTGAATGACAATTTCTGCTATCTTGGAATAAAGATTAAAAAAAATCACCTTTCATAAAGCAGGAGTTATCCCTGCCAAAGCAGGGATTGTCTGTGTTTAGCTATTGTTATCATCTGAATAATAATGACAGATTGACAAATGGCTATTGTCAGAAACATTATAGCCCGTGGCCGCACCCCACATAACACCAGCTTGAGGAGGATAGGTAGTATGATCATTATCAGTCTTCTCAATGTATAAACTACCACAGCTGCCAACATATGAGTTCATCACGACACCATCATATTTATCAGAATTCTCTGAGCTACCCCAAAAATTTAAAATAGACTGCTCCCCATTCAAATTGACATTTGAATTGTATAGGTGCAAATGAGCAAAAAAGTTTTGATCATTAACAGAAGTACTCAAAACACTGCCAAATGGCGATTTTTTATAATTACCTTGATCATTGGTTGTGATGCTAGAATGCATCATATTAACCGTCAATGTCACATCACTATTACCACTTGCATTATCTGTTTCAAATTTATTATTGATAAAAGTATAATAGTTATTGGGGTCTCCAGGTGCTGATTCTGTAAAATTGGTAGTTGTAACAGCAACATGACTAAACTCATCCGCCACACTCTGACTGCCGACAGTCTGTTCAATGACTGCCGGTTTATCTGTATCTAAATTATCGTATTTTAACTGAATATTGACATCATTAAATTTAAAAAATTGATCTTCTGATTTTTTCTTAAATGCAACTGGAGTGTTAAATACAATTGAACTAGCACCATGTGCCTCAAAGTTAATACCAGATACTTCATTTCCATAAATATCTTTGCTGACATCATTTGTATTTTCATAACCACCATTAAAATATATTGGATGGTCGTGCGAGACTTTAATCGTCACAGTCCCAGGGACTAGAGCAATTAGATTAGAACCCGCACCTAAAGTAAATGAGTTTGTTGTCTGCGACGTCATATCATAAACACCAGGAGCCAAGATAATTGTTTGACTGGAGGCACCGCTATCTTGTAGTAGATCATCCACGTTACAGACATGAATAATATGTTGGGAAACACCACCCTGTTGATTTATTAACTGATCAATTGAACTCGAGTTATCACTGACTGTCTTTTGCAAACCACTCTTCCCGTCCGTACCGTCGACTGTATTTTTCAAATCAGTAATTGAAGTCGAGTTGTCACCGACTGTCTTTTTCAAACCAGGATTCCCGCTTGTGCCGTCACCATCTATATCCGTGTTCAAACTAGCAACTGTCCCTTGCAAACCAGTGGTCGGGCTCGTACCGACTGTCTTTTGCAAACCAGTAATTGAAGTAGCTTGAGTATTGACAGTGCTTGTTAAGTTAGCAACTTTACTGGTGTTGCCATCAATTGTAGCAACCCAGCCATTGACGCCATTAACAATATTATTATTTATATTTGAAATGACATCAGGCAAATTGCTTCCAGAGACACTAGGAATGTTGGCGACACCAGCATAAACCGGTAGCGTCAAGACAGATGCCAATAGGGCAGTTAATTGTTTACTCATTATTGTTTCCTTACAAAAAGTGATATTTTTATTTCTAGCCAGACAAACTTATTGTCATACTTAATCGATAGCTTATAAACGACTATTCTCTAAAAAATGAACATCCAAATCTCAAAAATTAACCGATTAAAAGTGATAGATAACCGCAGCACTAATCACATTAATCTGTGGTAGATAGCGACTCAGGTCTTTATTTTTATATTGTTGCTCATAGCTAGTAAACTCTTTTTCGGCATTACGCTTTAAAAAAAGCTGATCATTCAAACCCAAGCCAAAGTGGCGACTAAACTGATATTCAACGCCCAAGGCGAACGTTGGCACTACACCATGGGCACGAGTATCCTTTAAATTAACCGGTGGCGAAAATCTAATAGAAGCATTGTCAGAACCTTCATAATTAGTCTGATAATTCATATTGACATAAGCCATACCACCGGATAGGGTAAATACAACTTTGCGATCTCGCGGCCAAGCAGCTAGATTAATGGGCAAATGCAAGTTAATTAAAGCATCATAAGCTTGATAACCCATATTGGTTCGGCTCTGACCATAAGGGTCAGGACCTGACGTGTAGGCACTATCAATCGCTGTCTTTGTTGACATTAACGCCCCTACACTTAAACCAATATAATTATTGATATTATAACCAAGTGACAGTTTGCCCGCAAAACCATTGCCACGGGTTTTGGTGCTCACACCGATGTTAATTGGCGGCAGATTTGAGTTATCAAGCCGCGCATTTGAGTGTAAATAACCACCCTGCAAGGTCACATAAAAATGGCTAGAATCAAATGGATGCTGAATCGAGTCATGATCGACATCAGCGATTGACGCTAATGGCGCAAGAGACAAAGCCATCAGACTGCTAATAAGATATTTTTTCTGCATTAATATTTCCTTATATTTTAGTAAATCCTATATAGCCCAGAGGGCATGATATGCTTTTCAACCCGGGCAACACGGCACAAGCCTAACTCGTTGCATCTTCAAATTCAACTAGACAGTCGACGTGACAACAAGTACAGAGGATCACAACGAATAAAAGTCGATAAACAACAAAGTTCTCTTGTAGGAACACTCACATATTAACTATAAAATTTGCTAGTATCAAAATAAAAAAAGCAATTAAAAAGAAACTATTTTAATACAAACATATGTATAATAATGACATCATAGGGATGTATCAATATCAGCCTACCACCGAAACTGAATGGGTAAATGATATGCTCGTGAGCCGATGGGTTTTTATTCAAATAGTAATATTAGCAGGTTATAATCACACCCACATCACTAAAAAACGTTTGTCTCAATCCTCTAAATCAAATCATAAACTGGAAGTAACTCATGGATCATCAAAGACAAAGTGAAGGACCAGCACTTGAACAAATCTCTTCACTCATACACGCTGTCGCGCATGAAGTACGTAATCCCCTAACCGCCATAGGGCTGAGTGCTCAAACACTATCACAAATTGTTGAATCATTGTCCACAGAAGTTGAACAACAGAGATTGCTTTCTACACGACAGACAGCAACCTTACAAAAAATCCCACAACAAATTGAGCACTGTGTGACACTGATTAATAGTATTATTGAGCGAACCTTGGCAAATATCGACCCAATCAAAGATAGAGCTCATTGGAAAACAGCAAACATCTCACAAATCCTCACAGAGACAGTGACTCATTATCCATTTAATCACAAACAAAAACAGCTCATACAGATCGATTGCACTGGGGATTTCCGTATCCACGCTGATCTTAGCGCAGTAACACAGGTGTTTAACAACCTCATTGCCAATGCACTATATTCAATCCAAGACTCATGTAAAGGCGAAATTTATATTTCACTGAACAGTGACAAAACCGGTCATCATGTACGATTTATGGACAGCGCCAATGGTTGTCAGCGTGAACAAATTGAGAAAATTTTTGATTGTTTTTACTCAACTCGACGCAACGGATTGGGCCTTGGATTGTATGCCTGTAAAAAAACCATGTCTGCGCTAGGTGGTGATATCAAGGCGGTCTCAACACCTGGCGAATCTATTGTCTTTACCATCAGCTTTCCCAACATTGATTAAGCTAAGCGCGGCGGCGTAAGGCTCCGATGAACAAGCCGAATAAACCCCCGACAACAAAGGCAATCAAGACCGCTACAGATAATGGCAAAGAAATAGCACCCAGGTAATAATTAAGCATCACCAACTGATGGTTGAGTAACACAAAACTGACAACAAATAAAAAAATAATCACACCAATCAGGGCCCATAGTATTCTCATTGCCATCGTACCGCTATCTTTTAAAAGTGGCTTGAGCATAACCGATTTATGCAACTGTTACCAGACAAGACTTGCGAATACAATGCAAGCTGCCTATCTACTCGAATTAGCACGAAAAACAGCATAGCGCTGTAAAACAAAATTAATTAAAAAGGTGAGCAATTCTGCCAATAGTTTGGCCAACCATACCTCAATACCTAAAGACAAAAGACTCTTAATCAATAATGACACTACAATACCAGCACAAAACACTAGCAACACATATTTCGGAAAAATAGCGCGATGCGACAACTCAGACTGAAAGGCAACGTGATAAAGTAGACCATAATTGAAACATAAAGACATCAAACGGGCGCAGAACACTGCAATGACTACCACCGGACACAAAGCGTAAACACCCAAAAAAATACCATAGTCCAGCGCTGCACTAGCTAAACCAATGGTGACATAGACAATAAAATGTCGCATGTTAGGCTGCTAACCTATTCACTATAACCGAGGCTACGCAAAGCCTGATCACTATCAGACCACCCTGATTTAACCTTCACCCATAACTGCAGATGCACTCGCCTCGCGAAATAATCATTCATCGCCAAACGCGCCTCTTTGCCAACCTCTTTAAGCTTTTGCCCACCTTTGCCAATAATGATCGCCTTTTGTGATGGACGCTCAATAAAGATAGTTGCCGCAATTTCCATCGGTTCTGGCTTGGCATGGTCTTTGAACAGATCAATGGCAACAGTCAAGGCATAAGGTAACTCTTCACCTAAAGAGCGCATGAGCTTTTCGCGAATGATCTCAGCAGCGATAAAACGCTCACTACGATCCGTTATCTGATCTTCTGCAAAAAAGAAGGGAGACTCTGGCAAATATCCCGCCACGAGCTGTTCAAGTCGATTCACTTGATCGCCCAGTTTGGCACTGATCGGTATAATGTCTGTAAAATGATACTGCTGTTGCCACTGTGCAATGACATTTAGCAACTTTGCTTTAGGCTTAACCTGATCAACTTTATTTAACACCAAAATAACCGGACTGTTGACTGAGTCAAGTTGCTGCAAAATCAAGTGCTCTTTCTCTGTAAATGCACCATCAGACACATATAAAATCACATCCACATCATGAATAACACTGCTGGCAGCACGGTTCATATAACGGTTGAGCGCCTTTTTCATATTGCCATGAATACCGGGTGTATCAACATAAATGGCTTGGACATTGGCCTCTGTCTTTAACCCTAAAATTTGATGGCGTGTTGTTTGAGGCTTGCGACTGGTAATGCATAGCTTCTGCTTGAGAATTTTATTAAGCAACGTTGATTTACCAACATTAGGTCGGCCGATAATGGCAACATAGCCACACTGTGTTGTCTCCTTCATTTTAGATC
Organism: Gammaproteobacteria bacterium; assembly: GCA_965662575.1. Taxonomy (GTDB): domain Bacteria; phylum Pseudomonadota; class Gammaproteobacteria; order Francisellales; family CACEW01; genus CBFIHN01. Next base: position 15,583 of record CBFIHN010000007.1, on the reverse strand, counting down.
AAGCATTTGTAATACGTTAGATGCAGCTTCTTGCTCGGCCTGCTTGCGATTTGCGCCCACACCTGAACCACGCATATCTAATACTGAAACATAACAATCGACATAGAAGGTCTGGCAATGTTCTGCCCCTTCGGTTTTGGTTAAATGGTACTCTGGCAGAGCATGTTGACGTGCTTGCAAATACTCTTGCAAACGACTCTTTGAATCACGTGCCCCGGCTTCTAACGATGTACTATTTAAGCGAGCATCGTACCAAGCTAATATAACCTGACGACAGGTATCAAAACTTGAGTCTAGATACATGGCACCAATCAAGGCTTCAAAAGCATCCTCCAAAATTGAACTCCGGTGGTGCCCACCACTTTTTAACTCACCAGCTCCCAGCTTTAAATAATGGCCTAAGGTTAATTCTTTTGCCATCGTCGTTAAAGTCTCCCCCTTAACCAAACTTGAGCGAATGCGGCTAAGCTGCCCTTCTCGCGCTCGATCAAACTTCTGATACAGTGCTTCCGCAACCACACAACTCAAAACCGCATCACCCAGGAACTCTAGCCGTTCATTGTGTGGGCCCTCACTACTGCGATGGCTTAAGGCCAAATCGAGCAAATCAAGATCCTTGAATTGATAATTTAAACGTTGACATAAATGCTTTAATTGCTGCTGACGCAAGGTTTTCATCAGTTAATCTCCTTACCGATACGAGACCAGCGAACCGAATGATTGTTAGCATCCCAACTAAACCACACCAAAAACGCTTTACCAATGAGGTCCTTTGCTGGCACAAACCCCCAGTAACGACTGTCTTCACTGTTATCACGGTTATCTCCCATGACAAAATACTCGCCCTTGGGCACAGTCACATGATAAAAATTCTGACTAGATCGCCAGGGCATACGATAAATATTATGCATCACGCCGGACAAGTTTTCCTGAAGTTTTGTCACCGCTTGGGTTGTCGAATCGGGTAGAGACATTTCATGAGCTATCACCTTCTGTGACATCACCTGACCATTAATGGTGAGCACATGATTAACGTAACTGATCCGATCACCAGGCAAGCCGACAACACGCTTAATAAAATCGATTCTCGGATTAACGGGATATCGAAAAACCACCACATCACCGCGTTTGGGTTTACCCGTATCAAACAAAATCTTATGCCACACGGGTAATCGCACATCATAAGCAAATTTATTGACCAAGATAAAATCACCAATTTTTAAATCCGGCAACATCGAACCAGAGGGAATGCGAAAAGGTTCAACTAAAAAGGACCGAATCACAAACACAACCAAAAACACGACAAACAATGACCGGGCATAATCTCCAATCAGCGGTGGCTTGAGGAGTTTATAGCGCTGCTTGTGACTTAATTTTTTTAGATCAATCGCAGGGTCAAGTTGCGCAAGACGTTTCTTTTCAAAAATAAATTTATCAACGACACTGATTAGCGCTGAAGCAATCAATAGGATCAGTAAAATTAGCGGGAAATAAGACATCATACGATTTAGTCAACTACAGTCATGGTGCCAAATTGGGCAGGTAAAGACTATTATCTATTGATTTTCAACAGAAATCCAGCGACTATTAAGAAGCAAATGTATACCGGGTCTTCGCTCATGACAAATACTACTCTGTACGCTTTATCACTAACAACTGTAATAAGTGTTCTCGCTGGATGTACGCCCAACATTAGTCCTACCGTCTATAACGCCTCACAAACTGCAACTGTTTCAGATGTGCAAATTGGCCGTATTGTGAATATTCGCCAAGTCACTGTTCAAGCTGACAACAGCCATATTGGCGAAGCTGCTGGCGGGATTGCTGGTGCAGCAGCCGGCTCAGCTATCGGTGGCGGCACGCGCTCTAATCTAATTGGCGCAACCATCGGCGCTGTCGCCGGAAGCGTTCTTGGGCATCACATCGAAAAAGCAACTCGCCGACAAAGTGGAGAGAATATTACCATCCGCATGCCATCTGAGCGCCTAATTAGCATCGTACAAGGTCATAGCGATTTACAGGTTGGCGACTGTGTTTATGTCCATCGCGGTGAAAAAACGATTGTTACCAGAGCACACTGCCAAACATAAGTCGGCCCGAATCATTGTCCCTAACAGAACCTAGCTCTCGATGGCTCGGCTATCAACACCAATATGAGCAACAGTCACAAACCCCTGCTGAACCACACTGGCAGCGCATTTGGGAACACAGTGATTTTATTGCACGCTTTGCCCTACGCGACCCCAAGGCGTGGCAAGACTTTTTTACATCTGACGATGCAGCAGCGACTTATGTACGAGGGGAACATCAACAACGACTCAACCAAGCACTGGCAAACGCAGACAATGAAAAGGGTTTACACCAAATATTACGACATTTTCGCCAACGAGAAATGATGCGAATTGCGTGGCGAGACCTTGCTAATCTCGCTGGTGTCGAAGAGACAATTCGCGACTTATCCCAACTGGCCAATGCTTGTCTTATTGAAACACTACAATGGCTGGAGCGTGACACTAAACGTCGACCAATGATTATTGTCACACTGGGCAAACTCGGCGGACAAGAACTCAATTTTTCTTCCGACATTGATTTAATGTTTGCACACAAGAGTAAAAAAGACCATCGTCACTATCAAAAGCTAGCACAACAGTTGATCCGAGCATTGCATCAGGTAACCGCTGATGGCTTTGTGTTTCGCGTTGATATGCGTCTACGCCCATTTGGGCATAGTGGTTTACTGGTTCCGAGTCTACAGCAAATTGCACACTACTATCATGATCAAGGTCGCCCATGGGAACGCTATGCATTACAAAAGGCTACAATCATTCATGGTCATCCAGCTGACACAACATCACTAAATAAAATCATTAACCACTTTGTCTATCGACCCTATATTGATTACTCTGCCCATCAAACCATTCGTGAAATTCACCAACAAATTGATCAACACCATCACAAAAAAACCGCCGCACAAGATGTGAAATTAGGCTTTGGCGGGATTCGTGAATTAGAATTTATTGTTCAGAACTTACAGCTCATCCATGGCGGCCACAACCCTAAAATACGCCAAGTCAACTGGCTAAATGCTTTGTCTCAACTAAACAAAGCGCAACTGATTTCATCGGAGGATAACCATCTACTGAAGGAAAACTACTTATTTCTCCGCCGAGTAGAAAATCATTTGCAAATGGTTAATGACGAGCAAACACACTGCCTACCCCAGCAGAGGATGGCACGCCAACATTTGGCACAAAGTATGGGCTATCCCCACTGGGATCAGCTTCAAGATCACCTTAACCATTGTCGTCAGCAGAACCATCATCTATTCAAACTCTGTCTGGCTATTGATAAACCCCGAATAAAGCACCTACAGACTTATGCTAACGGTGAACACCCTTTTACCACATTAATTGAGGCAGTGACTAGCCATATTAAAAACCGAGACGCCTTACGGCAAACTGGCATCAAATTACAACACAGGCTAAAACAACGCCAAGCCTATCTTAGATTACTGCTTGAACACCCTGAGATATTGCCCGAGCTATTACAATTACTCCATGATAGTCCCTACCTAGAGCAACAGCTACATCAATACCCTTTTATTCTGAAAAATTTGACCACAGGTTTTACTCAGATCAAACCACAAGCAGCTGAAAGCATGCTCATCCACCTACAAAACCAATTGAATCAATTTGCACCGGAAGACCTCGAACATCGACTGGAAGTTATGCGTCATGTCAAGGCTGAACAAAGTTTTGCTATTGCCTATAGCGACATAACAAATGCTCTCCCATTGATGAAAGTTAGCGATCACTTAAGTGCATTAGCAGAAGCCATCATTAGCTGCTGCTTACAGCAAGCATGGCATGACACAACCACTCGTTATGGCCAACCCGCTGGTTTATCACCCAATGATTATGGTTTCGCCATTATTGCCTATGGGAAACTCGGTGGGCTAGAACTCAGTTATCAATCAGATCTTGACTTGGTTTTTTTATATCAAGACTCCCTGGGGCATACTCATGGCAGAAAAACACTAGACCCAAGCAGCTTTTATGCCCGACTAGCACAACGGTTGGTCCACCACCTACAAATTAAAACCTACTCGGGCAAACTCTATGATATCGATTTACGTTTACGCCCCTCAGGATCTTCTGGACTATTGGTCAGTTCCATGCATGCATTTGAACAATATCAAAGTGAGCATGCCTGGACTTGGGAGCACCAATCACTAACACGCGCACGAATGATTCACGGCAATCTTGAACTCGCCAAACGCTTCTCTTTTATTCGCCAACAAGTTCTTGCCAGACCTCGTGACAAAAAAACACTAGCTAATGACATTAGACAAATGCGAGAAAAAATGCGGACGACTAGTCACAGTCTCTCGATAAAGCAACAACCCGGGGGGCTAATTGATCTAGAGTTTTTTGTCCAATATTTGGTATTAGCCAATGCAAAGCAGCACCCTGAACTATTAACTTATAGCGATAATATCCGCCAACTGGAAACACTCGCACAAGCCCAGGTTATTGAGCCCCAGACTGCAAAAAAACTCATTGCCATTTATATTGCCTACCGCCAATCACGACATCATCGTTGGCTTAAAAAGCCACCCGACACTCGCACAACAAGCGAAAGATCCAAATTACAGGCAATGCCGACATTGACATCAGAAAAAGCACTAATACAGGATTTATGGCAAACGCACATTAACTAACTCACCCGACGCCGTCTCGTTCCTCTCTGCACTACCTTAACAACCTCCGACAGGGCTCAAGCCCCGATGGGGAGTTTAATCCTGATAAATATCCAAATCTGAGTCAAATTGGCGATGGCGAAAACGTCTGTACGACCATTCGTATTGTGCCGGGCAAGCTTCAATACACTGCGCAATATAGCGATTTAAGTTAGTGGCTGCCTGTGTCATATCCTGATGATAAAAATCTTGCCCAACTAAAAAAAACCGCACACGAAACCCTCGAAATAACACCCGCTGCGCATAGACAAAGGCGACAGGCGCACCTGTTTTCATCGCTATCTTATTCGCCAATGTTGCGGTATTAGCTGATTGAACAGCCAAGAACGGTACGTAGACACCACCACTATCCCCTGGTGGATGATCTGGCAATAGGCCAACGCGCTTATTAGCTTTCAACATTTTATATAACTGACGAATGCCGGCAGCTGTTGCTGGCTGCATGGCACTCCCTAAGCGTGAACGTGACAATGACAACACATACTGTGCAAACACACTGCTTGGTTCTTTATAGAGCACACCAAACTCACCTTGTTGCGCAAAATACAGATTAAGTAGTTCCCAGGCACCCAGATGAGGCGTCAGCAATAACAAGCCTTTCTGTTGTTGCTGCCATATTGCTTTGACCTCAGCCTCTGCACTAACACTGATGATTTGACGCAATGCACGTGTCGCTGATCCAAACCAAAAATAAGGAAACTCAGCCCATCGAAGACAAGTGTGATAAATACTTTGGCGAATCAATTGATTCTGTAACTTCACCGACAGCTTAGGATAACAAGCGCGAATATTACAACGAATCACACGACAAAATTTAAGATGAAGCAGAGATGCAAGAAAACCAAAAATCAAACCAAGCAAGTGAATGACAGCTAACGGCAACCGCCCCCACAATTTCATTAAAAATAATAAGAATTTCTGTTTAAGCGTCAGTGTCATGCAAACCACACCTGATAGATTCTGTGTGCAGCAAACTCGATGGCAGCCACTAAACTTTCTTGGCCACGCAAGTAAATGACCTGTTCAAATAGCTGCTCATGACCTCGGTCTCTTAGTGTCACTCGGAGTGACGTACGATGCTGATTGGGTTGCACTCGCCAAAAGCTTTCAAGCCCTTCAATAAGCACCGCATGGTCTCTAGGCAAATCGGATGGTTGATCTACAAATTGAATAGCTTGTTGATTCTTAGCATTGATTAATTGCTTAGCCAAATCCCCCTGCGTTGCCAAATCACAAATGGTCAATCGTACTTTACTGACTGCTAAGGCATGCATCAGCTGCGTTGATATATTGCTGTGTTCGGTTGTCACTAAATAAGGCTTCACTAAATGCTCAACAACATCTTTGATCTCATCAATTGGGTCAGATTGCTTAAGCCGGAGCTTAATATCCAGGTAAGGATAACTTGCTCGATAGGCAACCGCTAACTGATAGGGAATCAAGTGCTTATCTAATGATTCGGCAATCACTGATTCAGAAGCACCCAGCAAGCGCCAACGATAGAGACGCTGATCAGAAGTAAAGCCTTGTGCAATAAGCGCTGGTTTGACCGACACCTCAAAAATGGGCAAACATTCTCTAGGAGGCCCTGGGAGCATAAAGACTGACTTGCCCTGACACATAACGTGAGCGGCATCAGCACTACCATGATCATTTGCAAAAACTACCGCGTTTTTAGGAAATAATGCCTGTTGCCGATTATTCTCTGGAATCGTCAACCCACGCAAGGTAAAACGATCGACAATTCGCTGCCAACTGGGTTCGTAAAACGTCAATGCCTCTTGCGCCAACTCAGCCACAAGATAACGTGTACGATCATCAGACGTCGGGCCCAAGCCACCAGAAATAATCACAGCAGCGTGATGATCCAATAAAAACTGTAGACTCCGACGAATATTCTGTTCATTATCATCAACAACGATATGCTCACCAAGTTCACAACCTAAATCAATGAGTTGCTGAGCCATCCGCTGACCATTGGTATTAAGAATTTCACCACCAACCAATTCAGAACCCGTTGCTAAAAAACCAATACGCTTCATAACAGTTTCCTCATGACTTACGTTCATGTTTTCAACCAAAATAGTCAATATAGATGCTGAGTAAACTATAACAGGTGTTGATGACTCGAAAAAGCCAGTTAATTGACACCCTCACCATGACATGCTAGTTTCCTCACCATAATTACATAAAAAAACACCACCTTAAATTCAATGCCACAACTCAAGAATTCGCTTGCTTATCCATGGACAGTGCTTGCAGCTTGCGCGCTATTTCTTTTCTACAACTACATATTGCAAGTGTCACCCAGTGTCATGACGGCTGAATTAATTGGTTTTTTTCATGTCAATGGGGCTGGGCTAGGTAACTTAGCTGCGATGTTTTTTTACTCTTATACGATCACACAACTCTTTGCTGGCCCGCTATTAGACCGATTTAGCACCAGATATTTGGCAACGTTTGCCATTATCATCTGCGCCATCGGCACGTGGTTTTTTGCTCAATCAGAGGCCGTGAGTAGCGCCGCCATTGCCCGTGCTATTGTTGGTATTGGCGCGGCTTTTGCCACAGTCAGCTACATGCGCATGGCGGCAACATGGTTACCTGCCAAGCAATTTGCGTTTGCCGCTGGCCTACTGGCTTCAGCGGCTATGATTGGCTCCTTGTTTGGTCAAACACCCTTGGCCATGTTAGTACATAGCGTTGGCTGGCGCGCAACACTCAAAGACTGCGCTTTTGTTGGCATCATACTTGCCGCACTATTTTTTATCATTGTCCGCGACAAAAAAAAGCCAACCCACTCAACACATCGACCCAAAGAAAAGCTCAAACTCAAGGATTTCACGCAAGTCTTACAATCGAAAGACAACTGGATCCTTGCGCTAAATAGTGGCCTGATATTTGCGCCATTGGCTGTATTCGGTGGCTTATGGGGCAACCCTTTTTTACAAACAGCTTATCACTTAGACCTCACCGATTCAGCCAGCTATGTATCACTATGCTTTGTCGGGGTGGCAGTCGGCAGCCCCATTCTGGGTTTTCTCTCCGATCGACTCGGTGGGCGCCTCAGAGTCATGGCTTTTAGTATGGCACTTGCCTTAATTGCCATCATCCTGATTATCTATATCCCTCTACCTTTTTGGGCCTTAGGTGTTTGCCTATTCTTGTTCGGTTTTGGCACCAGTTCATTTATGCTTGGCTTTGCGATTGGTCGAGATATTAACCGCCTGGCGTTGGCAGCAACCGTCGTTGCCATGATCAATACGGGTGATGCGGTATTTAGTGCGTTTAGTGAACCATTAACTGGTCACTTACTAGACCTATTCCATCATGGTACTGTGCATAATCATGAGCATTTTGCCTTAGCTGATTATCATTACGCCCTGGCTATTTTGCCTATCTACATTCTGTTGGGCTTTACACTATTGTGGTTTTTACGACATACATCAGCTAAAATCATCCACTAATTTTTAAAACCAGGTAGCCACTTTATGCAGTTTCTAGATTTTGAAGCACCGATTGCCGAACTTGAAGCCAAAATCGACGCGTTACGCCAAGTAGACTCCGAACAAGACCTCAATATTATTGAAGAAGTCAGCAAACTCGAAGAAAAAAGTCGACGCCTCACAGAATCTGTATTTAGCAAATTGACTGATTGGGAAATTATTCAACTAGCACGCCACCCTATGCGCCCCTATGCGCTGAACTATATCGAGCATATTTTTACTGATTTCGATGAATTACATGGCGATCGCCAATTTGCTGATGATCATGCGATTGTTGGCGGCATCGCGCGTATTAATGGTAAACCGGTGATGATTATTGGCCAACAAAAAGGCCGCGATACCAAACAAAAACTATACCGTAACTTTGGCATGCCACATCCTGAGGGCTATCGTAAAGCTTTACGCTTGATGACCTTAGCTGAGCGCTTTAAATTACCTATCATCACGCTGATTGACACACCCGGGGCCTATCCGGGTATCCAAGCTGAAGAACGCGGCCAAAGTGAAGCAATTGCGAAAAATCTTGAAGTCATGTCAACATTAAAGGTTCCTGTTATTTGCGTGGTGATTGGTGAAGGCTGCTCAGGTGGCGCGTTAGGGATTGGAGTTGGTGATTGCCTGTTAATGATGCAGTACAGCTATTTTGCAACCATTTCACCAGAAGGTTGTGCAACCATTTTATGGAAAACCGCTGAAAAAGCACCACAAGCAGCTGAAATTATGGGCATTACGGCCAAACGTTTACACGAACTGGCCCTAGTCGATGACGTTATCAAAGAGCCTCTAGGTGGCGCTCATCGTGATTATGCCGCAGCCTCGGACTTAGTGAAAAAAGCAATATTAGGCCAAATGAGTCAGCTTGAAAAACTGAGTACGGATCAACTGCTTGAACAACGCTATCAACGTTTAATGGCATTTGGTGAATTCCAGGCGAAAACAACAAAGTGAACGACCTGTTTCATTTTTAGTCATGAGCCCCAAGATAAAAACTAGGGGAAACAACCGGCATGATCCGATGATAAAGGCGGTCATGACATTCCTCAATCACTACCAATGCCAACAGCTATGGCTTGGCTACAGTGGAGGATTAGACTCCACCGTTTTATTGCATATCTTAGCAAATAGTCAATACCGCGATAAACTCACCGCTCTACACATCAATCACCAATTGCAAAAAAAAGCAGATAAATGGGCAACACACTGCCAGACAATTTGTCAGCAACTGCATATACCTTACCACAGCATAATACTGACAGAGCGGCCACAAAAAGGCCAAAGCGTTGAGGCTTGGGCTCGGGAACAGCGCTATCAAGCTTTTGCCCACTACCTAGAAGATAAAAACAACTTGCTACTCACTGGCCAACATGCCGATGATCAGGCGGAAACTGTTTTACTACAACTCATGCGTGCTGCTGGCCCGAAAGGTTTATCGGCTATGCCAACAGAGAGAATTCTAGGAAAAGGGAAACTGCTGCGTCCACTACGAGCATTTTCGCGTCAGCAGTTATTGGACTATGCCAAACAACATCAGCTCCATTGGATTGAAGATGATAGCAATCAAGATCTACGCTATGATCGTAACTATCTCCGTCAAAAAATAATGCCATTACTGAAAAGACGTTGGCCACAAGCGCTGAAAATGATCGATAAGAGCGCACAACGCTGCGCTGAACAACAGATGCTCTGCGAACAACTGGCAGCTTCAGACTTAAGCTCTGCAGGGCATTCAGTCAAACAATTAGCTATCAACCATCTACAAACACTCAACCAACCACGCTTTAACAATTTAATCCGTTATTGGCTACAACAGATTCATTTCCCTAAAATCCGTCATATGCAACTCAACGAACTATGGCAGCAACTCGGTGCCGCCAATGACAAAAATCCGTTGATAGCATTAGCTAATGGCTATAGTCTACGACGCTACCAAGGGCAACTTTATGCCGTATTACCCCCATGGCAACAGGCTCAAAATACCCGCATTACATGGACTGGAACAACGGATCTTGAAATTAATGGCTTTGTTATCCAGCCAAAACATATCCCGCTCGCAACAACCTGCTTTGATTGGCAACAAGTCTATATCGATTTTCGTGATAATCTAACAACACTTCAGTGGAAAGGACAGACACGCCCTATCAAGAAGATACTACAGCAAGAAGGCATTCCGCCCTGGATACGTTCGACGATTCCATTCGTCTGCTATCAGCAGCAATTATTATTTATTCCTCGGATTGACTCGTCAACTTAAAGTTCTTACTTTCATTACGGAGAATACGCTCTCGTTTAAGGGTTTCTTCCAACTCATCCGTCATTGAGCGTAAACGCTGTTTAAACGCATCTTCAGGCAAATTTTTTAAGGCTTTTTGCAGATCATGCAAGGCCAAGGCAAGCGCTTTTAAGTCCATGGTAAAATTGAAGGTGCAGAAACGAAAAATCATGGTAACGATTCATCCACATAAAATCAATCTAGACGGGCTTGATTTAAGTTGCTATCCTCACCACAGAATATCTGCAAGCTAAGCAATGTCTGCATTAGTCACCTTTCGCGATGTATCACTACAACTCGGTGAGAAACCGCTATTTGATCAAATCAATTTAGTTATCAACGCAGGTGAACGTATTGGCTTGCTTGGTCGAAATGGCGCTGGCAAAAGCACTTTGCTCAAAACACTGCAAGGGATGTATGCACTGGATAGTGGTGACATCATCTATCGCAAAGGGCTGAAAATTGCTGCACTAGCACAGGATGTACCGACGGATATACACGGCCCTATTTTAGAGATTGTTTTACAGGGGTTGGGCGAACAAGGCAAAACAATTCAAGCTTACGAACAACTCAGTGCCAAGCTTGATCCCAATGACCAACTGGCATTAAAAAAACTTGCCCAGCTACAGCAAGAGATTGATGCACAACAGGGCTGGCAACTGCAACAACAAGTCCATACCACCCTATCTAAACTGGCTTTGCCAACGCAACTTGAATTTTCTGCGTTATCTGGTGGCTTAAAACGGCGTGTATTATTGGCTAGAGCCTTGGTAAGCAAACCAGACATTTTATTGCTTGATGAACCCACCAACCATCTTGATATTGACTCTATTCAATGGCTAGAGAATTATTTGCCTAGCTTTGGAGGCTGCCTTCTATTTATTACCCATGACCGTGAATTTCTCAGTCAAATTGCGACCCGCATTGTTGAGTTAGATCGTGGTTTTTTGATTAGTTACGAAGGAAGCTATGATCGATTCCTTGAACATAAATCCACCTTACTCACCACTGAAAAAAACCAAAATGCCTTATTCGATAAAAGGCTGGCACAAGAAGAAACTTGGATTCGTCAGGGGATTAAAGCCAGACGCACGCGCAATGAAGGTCGAGTCCGTGCTTTGAAGGCCATGCGTGAGCAACGCGCGCAACGCCGGGATATTGAGCGCAAAGCAACGCTAGCATTGAATAAAATTGATCACTCCGGTCGGATAGTCATTCGCGCACACAACATCGGCTTGACCTATGAAGGAAAAAATCTATTCGAGCAATTTTCTATTCAAATCAATCACGGGGATAAAATTGGTATTCTTGGCGCCAATGGCTGTGGCAAGACCAGTTTAGTCAACATCCTTCTTGGCTTAACCACTCCCACTTCTGGCACAGTGAAACATGGGGCCAATTTAGACATCGCGTACCTCGACCAAATGCGCAGCCAACTCGATGAAAACACCACACTAGCCGACAACGTTGCTGATGGTAGTGAATTTGTCACTTTTAATGGCAAGCATCAGCATGTATTGGCTTATTTAAAGCGTTTTTTGTTCAGTGCAGAGCGGGCACGAACCTCAGTGGCACAGCTCTCTGGTGGTGAGCGCAATCGCCTATTACTTGCTAAGCTCCTGGCACAACCCAATAATCTACTGGTACTTGATGAACCGACCAATGATCTTGACATGGAAACACTAGAACTACTCGAAGGTATGCTGGTCGAATACCCAGGAACTCTGATTGTTGTCAGCCATGATCGACGTTTTCTTGACCATGTTGTAACCAGCACCATTGTCTTTGACCCCAACCAACCCTTACAAGAATATATTGGTGGCTATCACGACTGGCTGCGTCAACGAAAAATACCTGAAAAAAAATTAGCATCTAAAGCAGAGGAGACACAAGCTAAGCCAGCACCTAAAAAAATGAAATTGACCTATGCAGAGGAACTTGAGCTAACGGCCCTACCCGATAAAATTAGCACGCTAGAACAACAGATTGAACAGCAACAGCAACAGCTCGCCGACCCTGATTTTTATCAGCAAAATCAAGAAATCATCGTGATTGAACAACAGGTTCTCAAAGATTTAGAACAGCAACTTGACGCCGCTTTTACGCGCTGGGAATATTTAGATACAAAAGCATGAGCAAAATACATCAACAAAACAAAATGAAATTTATTCGCGGCATGATGAACCTACACAACGCATTATCACCCTGTGTTGCCACTATCGGAGCATTTGATGGCATGCACCGTGGACACCAGCAAGTATTACGACAACTTATCCGAGAAGCCAAAGAGCACCAATCACCCAGCACTGTCATTCTTTTCGAGCCACAACCTAAAGAATTTTTTGCGCCAGAGCTGGCAACCCCACGCTTAATGCGTTTGCGTGATAAGCTAATATTTCTCAAGCAATTTGGTATTGATCAAGTGCTATGTCTGCGCTTCAATAATCAATTTTCGCAAATCCTGGCACAGGATTTCGTCAAAACCATTTTAGTTGATGGTTTACGTATTCAACACGTGATTCTTGGTGATGACTGTCGCTTTGGCTTTCAACGCCAAGGTAATTTTGAATTATTGCAACAACTTGGGCAGCAATGTAATTTTACGGTCAGCGATACCAAAACACTAAAGCAGCAGGGTATTCGCACCAGCAGCAGCCAAGCGCGTCAAGCCGTTATCACCGGTGATTTTTCTCTAGCTGAAAAACTCTTGGGACATCCTTACCAATTATCAGGTCGCATTCACCACGGCGACAAGCGCGGGCGCCAATTAGGCTTTCCAACTCTAAACATTCGGCTGCACCTGCCTGTGGCCGTGCATGGCGTCTATGACGTCCTTGTTAAAGGCCTTGATAATAACACCTATCGCGGTGTGGCAAATGTTGGCCGGCGCCCCACAACCAATCAATCTAGCCGGTTACTTGAGGTCTACCTCTTAGATTTTAATCGTGAGTGCTATGGCGAGACCATTACCGTTATCTTCCAACGTAAATTGCGCGATGAAAAAAAATTCTCATCATTTGCCGCACTAAAAGCTCAAATTCAGCAAGATATTGCTCACATAAACGCAGCGCATTGACGTCATTTGAACTTTTTATTTACGAAGATCCTTCAAAAAAGAACGCTTTCTATCCCTGTTACAAAAAAATATTGCAATTTAGCAATTTGATCGCTAGATTGAAACATGAAGGTTACTTATTTTTGGTGAATTTTTGGTTAACAGATGATCTATACCAATGGGTTGAATCAGTTAGTCCATCTTCATTGATAAAACGATGATGAGAACTCTAAATTGATTACTTAAATCCTTTGGATGGCAGGAATGAAACCTGATAACAGATCAATCAAGTCAATATAGAAGTTCACACTTTGTTGTATTCAACCAATGTTATGAAAAGAAGTTTCATATGCCCAAATACCAATATCACTTTCCGCCTAAAAAAATCAAACTACCATTTTTCTCGTCACCTAAAGAGGAACTTGTTGAATCACAGAACAAAAAAAGCATCGAGTTATCGGGATTCGATGCATTAATTAATTATGTATTCTATCATGCACTATTTGCAGAGAAAATCCGAAATCAAAATAAATACGAGTATTACCCCGCAATATCTTACGGGGAAAAGTACCGGCAGTATCACAAAAAGCTGAAGCAGCAGCCAAAGGATCAAAAAAAGAAGAACATTCAACCCATTATTTCTGACAAAATTTTTGAGGAATGCCTAGAAAAAAAAATTGGAGAATTAAGCCTCAATCAAAAAAGCATTGGAAGATATATTAACCACCTAAAAGATACCTCAACCCACTATAACCCCTACCTACCACAGGATGTTGGTAGTAAAAAAACTAGGATTGCAGATTATACAGCAGTCATTCCAGGGCTAGGCTATCTCAGACGTTATGAGCCTACGCAAAGGACCCGCGTTCCAATGATTTTACCTGCTAAGGCAAGCTACCGCCCTAGCTACTCAGTCAACAACCAAAAAGACATTGGCCCAGAAGGAGGAGAAAGTTACCAGGCTTTATCAAAGCAATCCTCTGATCACTTTATAGATAAAACCAAAGAAACTGTCGAAATTAGTATGGGTACGATCATTGAACATGATGGTCAGCACCGACAAGTCAATCCTTTCTATCGTGACTATTTTTCAAATCTCAAGGAACCTCATGTCTATTTTAATAAAATGAACAGCCAAGATACCAGTGAAAAGCGCTTGATTGAAAAAGCATATGACTATGAGAAAAAAACAAACAATCTTTACCTACTAACAACCCCAGCTCAAGGCAAGCTGCTCATGCCAGAGTCTCCCACACTGCATATCAAAGGGTGCTCTCCGAAGTTCACAATCGAGGAATGGAAAGAAAAAATAACCAAGGGGATTTTACATAACCGGTATGATTTTTATTTGAGCGAAAAAATTAAAAAAGAACTTGGTATTAATGGTAATCAATTACCGGCAGATTTAAAAAAATCTATAGAGGACGCAGCAAAAAACTTCCTACTACTAAATAACGATCCGCCGAAAAAATTGACAGAACAAGAGTTTTCAGCGCTTTCCTATTACTTTATCAATGTTACTTTTGCCCGATATGTATTAGAAAAGATCCAACCGGCTAGTTACAACATCACCTGCAAAGATGGGATAGACCGCGGTGGCGCCGCATCGATAATGCTCTGGGTTATCGATTGTTTAAAGGAAGACAAAACAATTAAGCCCGAAACATTTTTTGCACGACTGGATATGATACCGGCAATGGTCAAAGGTCGGGTAATGAATGAAAATAAATACTTACTGGCTAATGCCCTAAAACAATATCTTCAATATCACCAACCAAAAGATAAAGATAACGAATTCTTGTGGACCTGGTGTTATGACGTGCTTGAGCCAAAGTCTGCCTACCCCAAGATTAATTTAGTCGAAGCCAAGAACTATCTTGACCTAGCTCTTGAGCTTTTACAACGGCATAGTCCCAATGATTCCCCCAAAAAAGATATTTTTAGGGCAATGTCCACTAATGCGAACTCGGTGGGAAAAGAATACTATCAAAAAA
>CBFIHN010000006.1:0-54305 GCA_965662575.1 Gammaproteobacteria bacterium | reverse complement strand
CCATTTGCAGCACAAATTTAATTATACCAGCCTAGGAATTAGTTTAGGATTGAACTTGGCAACGACTGCAGTGGGTGAGGTATCCTCATTAGTTGATATCAGTTCGTTATTACCCGATACGATTGATTTGGGAATGGGTGACGGGCAATCGAATGTTCCGGATTTACCGCCTAATAAAACGGACGAAAATTCACCCCTAGCGATAAGTAAATTTCATCAATCACTATTTGATGCACATAATCTTGGATTAGGCCTAGGGCCTGATGGGCTGGTTATCCAACTGGGCAAAGGAGGGGGGTATCCAGGAGGGGAAGCCTCGGCTGTACCTCCTTGGGCAGAGGGGAATGTTCCTGGGACAATTGGCAATGATGATCCTAATTTTTCAGGAAAACCCGGCTCTACCGTAGGTGGTGCGGCGCCTTCTGAGGATACAACGCTGACATCAACCACACCCAAGCCACTGCCGTCGCCAGAAAAGCAAGTCGAATACAACTGTTTGCGTATATTTCAATACTGGAGAACGGCCAGGTATGAAACGCTTGTTCGTGAAACAGAAAAAGCCATTATTGACAATGTATATATCACTCGCTCTCGAGAAAACCCTAGCATACTCCGCCCTATTAAACTTGAAATACTCAGACTGGAACGAGAGAATAAAGATCTCTTTGGTTATTTAGATCCTACTGATAAAACTGACTTGGGCCAATTAAGATTGCATGCTCAGCAGGCCCGACTTCATGCATTCCCTAACCCGCACACAACGAGCTTGAGTCCTAATGAATTTGACCCCGGTATAAACTTTGTCAATGAACGTATAGCTGTGCTTGAGCATGAATTTAACTTTAGCTAAAACCTGGCTTGCAGCATATGGCTAATCATTCTAAATGTGATTAGCTATATACAAAGTTAGTAATGAGCTGTCTCACTCTGAGAAAAAGTCCTGTATAATCGTTTTCTCAATGAGGGTTACAATTAGGCATTATGTGGATACCCACACATCAACGACGAGATATTAAGTTCAATTTGCTATGGCAAACATTACTTGTTGTCTTATTTATGAGTGTTGTCTTATTTGCCTTTAATGAAGCAACCAATTCATCTGTACTATGGGCTGTTGGCACCAGCTCTTTGGCTTCAAGTGCTTATATTGTTTTTGCCATGCCACAATCGATTGCTGCACGCTCTCATCGTGTGATTGGTGGCTATGTTGTCGCCATTGGCGTTGGGATTGTTTTTCATCAGATTTTATATGCCTTATTCCAGGTATTCTCAAGCCATTTCTTTTTTCAAGAACACCCACATACTTTTTGGATCAGTGCCTCCATCGGTGTTGGTATCTCTATGCTGCTCATGGTGCTATTGGGTTTTCAACACCCACCGGCCGCTGGTATTGCTTTGGTTCTTGTTTTAGGCACACACGATTTTAAAGTGCTAACGGTTATCATTATTGCTGTTGGTGTACTGGCTATTTTGCGAAAGCTACTCTCGCCTTATCTTAAAAATTTAGTGGAGTGATAGGATGCTAGCTTTACTGATTTTTTTAGGCGGTGGTTGTGGTGCTGTATTACGCTTTTTGATGACAACCGTCGTTAATCGGGGTTTTAGCACAAACTTTCCTTATGGGACACTCAGCGTGAATATTATTGGCTCATTGCTGATGGGCTTTATTGTTGTATTGATTAGTGAATGCCTTGAGTTTGGCTTGCTGTGGCGTGCTACTCTAGTCACTGGTTTTCTTGGCGGATTTACGACTTTCTCAAGCTTTAGCCTTGATACGATTAAACTTCTACAGCAGGGAGCGATGTTAAAGGCAACGATTTATATCATGTCTAGTGTTGCTATCTGCCTGATTGCAACGTTGATTGGTATTTGGTTTGCAAGAGTGGTGATCTCTTGAATCGTTTCTTTTATTCTTTAATGCAAACTTGGCATTATCGCCATCATTTATCGCAAGTGAGGCATGCTGATTCGATTATCAACCTACAACCTCAGCACTTGATTGATCAAGGTGTTCGAGTTTTGGTCTTAGATTTTGATGGGGTGTTGGCTGCACATGGCCAAACCACTCCACGTCAAGATGTTGCACAATGGCTAAAAACAGCCGTTGATGTATTTGGAATTGAGCAAATATTTATTCTCTCCAATAAACCGGAGCAAAGACGCGCTGATTATTTTGCTAAGCATTTCCCTGGTTTACGCTTTATTAGCGGTGTCAGAAAAAAGCCATACCCCGATGGTCTTGAAAAAATTATTGCCCTGAGCCAAATGGACTTTCAACAAGTTCTTCTGGTTGATGATCGGTTACTCACCGGCGTCCTTGCCGCACAAATTGCAGGTGTCAGCGTTATTCATATTCAAAAGCCTTTTGTCAATTGCAAAAAGCATCCCATTGCGGAAACTTTTTTTATGTTATTACGTCGAATAGAGAACTTGCTCTTTTGATCGCAACGACCATTTATGTTAAAACGTCTCCCAAGTGTCTATTTCTTTACCTTACGCAGCTAAATACCTTTCATGGCTGCTGTAAGCTGATCTTTTACCTGGAGCTTCTTATGACCAATTCAACCCGTATTGAAACCGATAGCATGGGCAATATTGACGTCCCCAACAATCGTTATTATGGAGCGCAAACGGCGCGATCTTTGGTCCACTTTTCGATTGGTCAGGAACATATGCCAATAGAGGTCATTCATGCCTTTGGTTACCTAAAGAAATCTGCAGCCATCATCAATGCCGAACTGGGTTTGCTGGATCATCGGAAAAAAGATTATATTGTCGCTGCTGCCGATGAAGTGATTGCTGGCAAACTGGATGAGCATTTCCCTCTATACGTCTGGCAAACCGGCTCTGGCACGCAATCTAATATGAATACCAATGAAGTTATTGCGAATCGTGCAATTGAAATTTCTGGTGGTGTGATTGGTAGCAAAACACCCGTTCATCCGAATGATGATGTTAACAAATCACAGAGCTCTAACGATACATTCCCAACAGCAATGTATATTGCTGCAGCAATGAGCTTGCACGAACGCCTTTTGCCATCGCTCAAAATATTGCATGCTGGCTTGGATGAAAAAGCTAAAGCTTTTGCCAAATTGATCAAATCAGGTCGTACGCACCTCATGGATGCAACACCACTCACCTTGGGCCAAGAATTTTCAGGGTATGTGCAACAATTGGCAAAAGGTATTGAACGCGTTGAACAGGTCCTGCCAGCTCTATACGAACTTGCTATTGGCGGTACGGCAGTTGGTACAGGCTTAAATACACACCCGGCGTTTGCAAAGAAAGTCGCTGCTAAGATTGCCGAATTAACCGGCTTACCCTTTGTCAGCTCCCCAAATAAATTTGAATCCTTGGCAGCACATGATGCCCTGGTTTATGCACATGGGGCATTAAAAACGATTGCCGGCTCACTGATGAAAATCGCCAATGATATTCGATGGATGGGCTCGGGACCACGCTGCGGCCTGGGTGAACTCAGCCTACCAGCCAATGAGCCAGGCTCTTCGATTATGCCAGGCAAGGTGAATCCCACACAGTGTGAAGCGATCACGATGGTCTGTGTACAAGTCATGGCTAATGATACTGCTATTAGTATGGCTGGCTCTCAAGGCCACTTTGAGCTTAATGTCTTTAAACCGGTGATGATTCATAATTTCTTAGAAAGTGTGCGTATCCTCAGTGATAGTTGCGTCATGTTTGAACGGTATTGTGTTGCAGGCTTAGAGGCAAATACTGACCGCTTGAAGTTTTATGAAGAAAATACCTTAATGCTAGTCACAGCACTTAATACACATATTGGCTATGACAACGCCGCTAAAATTGCTAAATATGCACATACCCACAATACGACGCTAAAAGATGCTGCCTTAACGTTAGACTTGCTCACGGCAGAACAATTTGATGCTTGGGTACGTCCAGAAGATATGATCGGGCCAAAAGCGTAGACTACCAAGGTGTGTTATAAACACAATAGCGTGGATAAACTGCTAAACTAACATCATGGTCTCAAATTTGGGTGAAATAGCAATGGATTTTCAAGTTTCTAGTGGCAAATTACATAAACAGCGTACAAGTTGTTTGGTTTTAGGCGTGTTTGAAGGGCGCCGTTTTGGTGAGTTTTCTCAGCAACTTGACCCACATAATATGGAAACATTGAACGAAAACCTAAAGCGCGGTAACGTCGATGGCAAAGTTGGTCAATCCCTACTATTATTTGATGTCCCTGGTTTTTCAGCAGAGCGGATTTTATTGGTTGGTTGCGGTAAAGAGCGACAACTTGATGCCGAGCGCTATCTAGAGATCATTAAGCATAGTGCTAAACTCATCAAACAACATCAGTTTAATGACAGTGTATTGGCATTATCATTGTTACCGGTTAAACAACGTTCTTCTTACTGGCGTGTCCGTTTAGCTTGTGAAGCGATTCACGATCATTTTTATCAATTGGCCAAATATAAAAGCGGAGCAACCGCGAGATTTTTACCTCGTAAAACCAGCTTATTAATTGACAGTCGCGCACAACTTCAGCCAGCAGAGCAGGCACTGCAAGATGCTCAGGCAATTGCAAAAGCAACGGCACAATGCCGTGATTTGACCAATATGCCCAGCAATCTCTGCACACCCAGCTACTTAGCACATCATGCTGGTGAACTCGGCTTACAGGATAAAGTCCATTGTGACATTTTAGATGAGGAGGCACTTGAGTCTTTAGGCGCAAACTGTTTACTTGCTGTTGGTCGGGGTAGTGCTGAGCCAACTAAGTTGATTGTTCTTAAATATACAGGGGCAAAAAAATCAATAGCGCCTATTGTATTGGTTGGTAAAGGAATTACCTATGATACGGGTGGCGTCAATGTCAAACACCCATACACCAACATGGTTGGCATGCATATGGATATGGGCGGTGCTGCTGCTGTTCTCAGCACATTTGAAGCCGTCGTTGAATTGGCATTGCCAATTAACCTCATCTGTGTCGTTGCTGCAGCAGAAAACATGTCGGGCAGCCAAGCCTATAAACCAAATGATATTATCACCAGTCTGTCAGGACAAACTGTTGAAATTCACAATACAGATGCCGAAGGGCGCATCGTATTATGTGATGCACTGACCTATTGTGAACGCTTTAAACCAGCTGTTGTGATTGATGTTGCTACCCTCACTGGTGCAGCAATTGTCGCTTTGGGGCATCAGCTATCTGCTTTGATGGGCAACCACCAACCTTTAATTAATGAGCTACTGAGTGCGGGCAAACAAAGCTTAGATGAAGCTTGGCAATTGCCAATTAATGACCACTATCAAAAACAACTTAACAGTGAGTTAGCCGATATGAAAAATATTGGCGGCATGGCTGCTGGTAGCATTACTGCTGCTTGTTTTTTAGCCCGATTCACCAAGAAATTCAAATGGGCACATTTAGATATTGCTGGCACCTCGGCACAAAATAACAAAGCCACAGGCCGTTGCGTTCCTTTGCTAATCCAATATCTCATTGACTATGCGCATTGATTTCTATTTAATCGAAGGCGCACAGCAACAGCAGCTATTATTCGCTTGTCGTCTAGCAGATAAAGTATACCGACAAGGTGAAAGATTGGCTGTGCTGGTTGAAAATCAAGCGGCTGCGGACCAGCTTGATCAATTAATGTGGACATATCAAGTTGAAAGCTTTTTGCCTCATGCACAGCACCCTACAACGCTTGATGTTCCTATTATTATTGGTCAAAACACCAAGGACCTGACACAGGTCAATATTTTACTAAACTTAACAAACATGACCGTCAATCTGAATAACTACCGTTTATTGGAAGTCTTATCCAGCGAAACCGAGGTTTTGAGTGCCGGACGGATTCGTTACAAGTCTTATCAACAACAGGGCCATCAGCTGAAAATGCATGATTTGAGAAAAAAATTGAAAGGCTCTCAACAATAGACTCAGTTCACCAGAACTTCCCATTCCTTGTGTTGTTGAACAGAGCGCCTGGCATTATTGACTCACCATCATGAAGGCTTCTTAAAAAAATCCGAAAACAAGGTAGAGAATGTGAGGCTATTGCGATTGTCACGCACCGGCTCTCATGCTGAGCTACTGAAAAAATAGATATTTCGAGGTGGCCGTTCAGCCTACTGCTCTTAACACAGGTACCACTTGCGGCAGGCTGATTTATTTTTGTTTATACCAAACCCACAACAAAAAAATAATGCCGATCATCATCATAGGCAGTGAAAGTAACTGTCCTTCAGTCATCCAATTAAATAAGATATAACCCCGTTGAGGGTCAGGCTGACGGAAAAATTCGGCGATAAACCGAGCACAACCATAGCCGATTAGAAATAGCGCAGAAATTACCCATCGTGGTTTTGGCTTTAACGAGGCGAACCACAAAATAAAAAATAATACAAAGCCCTCAAGAACCATTTCAATTAACTGCGAAGGATAGCGTGGCAGCGGCCCACCTGATGGGAACACCATACCAATCGGTGAATCAGTCACCCGCCCCCATAATTCACCATTAATAAAATTACCAGCGCGTCCCGCAGCTAAACCTAAAGGCACCATGGGCGCAAAAAAATCAAGCAAGTCGATCATATGAATTTTATAGCGACGGCCAAATAGCCACATCGCCACAATGACACCAAGCAAACCACCATGGAACGACATACCTCCATCCCAGACACGAAGTAAAATCCATGGCTGATGAATAAAATGAGTGAAATTGTAAAACAGCATATAACCGATACGCCCCCCAATCACCACACCTAAAGCACCATAAAATATGGCATCACCAACTTGTGGTGGCTTTAAGGCACGATGACCTTGGCGTGCACGGTAAACCCCAAGCCCCCAAGTCATGGCAAAACCTAATAGATACATTAGTCCGTACCAATGCACCTTGAGTGGGCCCAGTTTAAAGGCGATGGGATTGAGATCGGGGTAAACAAGCATTGCTTTGTCCTAAAAATGATATCTTATACCTAGAGCAACAATATTAGCATTTCCTTGGTAATCTGCAGAGACTTGATTATGCAATCCAGCATTTGGGCTTTGTGTCACATTGATCGATTGATTGTGCATAAAGATATGCTCATAAGTTGTGTCAAATTCAAAATGCTTATTGATGGTGTATCGCGCACCTAACGTTGCCCAAACCCGGCTGGTATCGGGAATTCTTGGGTCACGGTATTGATCTTGTGTTGGCGTTTGGTCATACGCTGCACCGGCTAATAAAGCGAGTTGATGTGTTATTTGATACTGGGTACCTACAGAAAATAACCAGCTATTTTTCCAATGCATTTGCAAGGTTGTGCTACGCATATTAGATAATGGTGCCGATGGCGTGCTGATGATGATATCTTGAATACTACGCCAGCATGTCCATTGGGCATTAGCCATCACCTGCCATTTTTTGCTTAGCACTTGACTGATACCTAGGTTAATCACAGCAGGTAGTTTAATATTGGTCTGTGTCCCATAGGTGGCAGATTGGCCAAACACATTAAGCGTTGCATCACCTGAGATTTTCTCAGCAATGGTTGAACGATAACTCAGACCTACCACAGTGGTTTTACTTGGTGATAATGTCATACCCAAAGTATACCCATAACCCCAATCATGACCTTTTAAACCTTCAAAGATAGGCTGTGTTGGTGTCAAGGTAAAAATGTCATTGGTCAAATTGGCATTTAAGCGCACGATATTAAATGCCGCACCGAGGGCAATATAGTGATTAAATTGGTAGGCAATCGTTGGCGCGATAGCAATAGATTTTAGTTTTGAGGTTATCGCATTATTTCGGCCAACCCAATCACTAGCATATTGGGTTTCCAGTCCCCAAGGCGCGTTAATTGCCATGCCTAACTTTAACTTTTGATTAATTGACCAACCAAAATAGCCATTAGGCACATAGGCATCTGGTGCAATACTATTGTTTGATGTTGCACCATTGGTCACAGGAATACCATCAATATTTGCCTTGGCATTCGCATATTTGATCTTTGGCAAAATAGCACTGACGCCAACATAAAGCTGGTTTCCCTTTAAGCTAGCTAAGGTCGCTGGATTATAAGTCATTGCACTGACGTCATTTTTTGCTGAGGCGGCATTAGAGAGTGCAGCGCCCTGCAAACTAGCACTTAATTCATTAATTTGAAAACCTGCCGCAAAAACGGAGCCTGTTAATATAACGGAAACACTTAAAGTCAAGCCTGAAAAAATTCTTGCCTTGGTCATCAATTAATCCTTACTAAAAATTTAGGTGCGCCATTGTGAGGGTTTTATTCAAAAAATCAAGCTAAGAATAGAACTTTTGCCCTGTATCTCTGTGCACCTTCAGGGTGTGGGACTTGATGACGGATCTAATGGGTTGCATCAATGGATCTGTTCTCATTCCTACGCAGACGATATTTAATCTTGGCAAGGGCTATCGACAATGTGAAAGTCCTGAAGAATGGCTTTGTTCGCTTTGGGCATTGGATATTGTGCTAAGGCATTTTTTTCAGCCCATAAAACCTGCTGCCCTTCTTTGCCATGTGCAGTGCCTGAAAAAGCACTCACATGCCAAAAACTTAAGTGCACCGAACGGTCATCATAATGATATTTATATTCGGTTAATGGTTTGGCACAAAGCACTTGTATGCCAATTTCCTCATCTAGCTCACGCTTCAATGCCTCTAACCACGATTCACCTGGCTCCACTTTACCGCCAGGAAATTCCCATAGCCCACCTAAATGGACATGCTGTGGGCGTTTGGCAATAAAAATCTGTTGTTGCGTGTTTTCAATAACACCAACGACAACCTTTTGCATCCTAACAACTTTTCGTAGTACATTAATTTGATTACCTTATAAAAGTGAGCAAAGCATTGCAACCTATTCTTGGTTTTGATTATGGCCTGAGTCGAATCGGCATCGCTGTCGGTCAAAAAATAACCAAAACGGCAACGCCCGTCACCATTTTAAAAGTAAACCATGGCAAGGTTAATTGGCAGGCCATTGAAACGCTGATCAAGCATTGGCGACCCAGTGATTTAGTTGTTGGTGTTCCCTTGATGGAAAATCCAAGTGATACAGGGAAAGCGATGATTGATGCGGCTGATCAATTTGCCCGAGATCTGGCAAAATTTTCACGACCTGTTCATACAATTAATGAATATCTCAGTTCAAAAGAAGTCAAGCAACAGTTGCTTGAGCGACAAAAAAAACAACCCAAACACATTGATGATCTCGCTGCTGTATTAATTTTAGAAAGTTGGTTAGCACAATAAGTTGCCTTGTAAGCAAGGCGGTGCTGCTATCTCAATCTTATACTTACAATGGCTGCAAGCCTAACATTGAAGGCAAAATTTTAGCACAAGCGCTTGGAAATATAGACTACAAGGTGTTTCAAAAACCCTGAAGGCCAGTTGTATTAAGATTATTAAGGCCAAAGCCGTAAATATTAAAAAGCTAACTGGAACCACATGTCTGAAAGCGCTCATGCCTTAATTTTGTGTATGGATTCCCAACTGAATGAACAGCTGCCATGTGTCGGCAGCGATAAAAATCAGCGATGGCTATGGGTGGCACCCAGAAAGCCAATTTGCTTCTCAAAATCTGAGCGTATGCATGACATGGTGATCGGTCTTTATATAAACGAAAATTTCTTTTAACCAGGGTGATCAAATTATGTATAACAACACATTTTAAACACCACCAATAATTTAATAGCTCCAAACCATTGCTCCTCAGAGCTTCTTACTCCATATCACAATAATCAAATGAATAACTTAACAGACCTATCAATTAAATTTTAATACGAGAGCCCTGACATCACAAGGCTGGGGGTCAGGGCAATCGCGCTTAATTCATCCCAATAAGCTTTAGCATATAGTTCTCATCCCATCCGGCTCTGGCTCTTTTTGTTTTAATGCCCACTTTGGCTGATTTATCAGCTTTTAAAAGGTTTAAAGCCAAGTGCCTTACCACCGATAAGTTGGCAGCGCTATTCCCCTCTCTGGCTCTTGAGTGATCTTCGTCAAAAGTCATATCAAGTACCCAGTGAAGCTTGTTTTCAATGCCCCAATGGGTGCGGACGGTGCGCGCTATTTTTTTGATATCCTTGGCATCGAGGGAACTAATAAAATAGCGTGTCTCCTCATTTATGCTCTCTTTGATTTCACGTGTAGATTTAACCGATATGATGCTTTTCAAATGAGGCCAGTTATGATCTTTTTGCAGCCACTCAATATTGTCTGTTGATGAAATCATTCTAGTTTCAATGCGTCCGTGATCACCATCTATGGTTTTATGCTGGTAGGGTGCTTTATTTTTTAGGTCTGATTCAAACCAGGTTCTAACGTCATCATTTAAATTACCCTGATTACCTTTTAGTGAAAAAAGATAGTCATCACCTTGGTCAACAATCTGTTCAGCTATGCTCCTTTGACAGCCCATAGCATCAATGGTTACAGTTGTGCTTTGAAGGTCTAGTATTTTCAGTAGTCTAGGTATTGCTGTTATTTCATTGCTTTTTTCAGCGATAGGAAGCTGCCCTAATACACATTCATTATCACAGGCCCATGCGCTTACCATATGAATAGCTGCTTTATCCGATGCTTTATCTATTGAGCGGCGAATACATTTACCATCTATGGCAATGATTTCGCCAACACTGAGATCGACAAGGTCATTCACCCAGTTTGTAAAACATCTGCTGAACCCATCTATGTCTATGGCCGAAAAAACCTTTCCAAAGGTGTCATGCGAGGGAATACCATTTTCTAATTGAAGCTGCTTTGTAAACCACTCTTTTTTGGATTTACAGAACGTCTCAATCATAACCCAGTTGTCCGCCCCACAAATAACAGCACATAAAACCATAAAGAAAATATCTGATAGCTTACGCTTCTTTTGTCTATTGATGCGAGGGTCTTCGATGGCCGAAAAATGCTTTGTGATTGAGTCTTTTGTCATGGGTGCAACCTTTTTTAGCTACACCAATACCTTATAAATCAATTATTGCAAGCAAAATCATTAAAATTTAAGCGCGATTGCCCTGCGCCCTGGGGGTTGACTTCTTTTTCACACATCCGTAATCTTCTCATGAGTAAGGAACCAATGAAAAGACCAATGGATTGATTCAACAATACTTCCCCCCAAAGCAACTGATTTTAACCTGGTTAAATTAAGGTGGTGGAAGACGAGCTTAATTACAGACCAAAAAACACCTGAAATTTAGAAAATCAGCTGATATTTTAGCTGAGGACATGAGTAGAAAAAGTTGCGTTAGCTAGTTGGATCCGCCCTTCAAACCTCTACCCGTAATAATATGAAGGACAGCAGAAGGAAAGATGCCAATCGCTGGATCACATCAACCCGAAGATTAGTGGAGACAGTCATAGGTCAATTGGCTGAGCAATTTAATATTGAAAAAGTTAGAGCCAGGGATTGTTGGCATTTAACAGACAGAGTGGTCAGAAAAATTCTTGCCCATACTGTTGGTGTAGCTATTAATAAAATGCTGGATTACCCAGCTATTCAATTTGAGAGGGTGGAATTATGTTAGAGGTAAAAAAAGTTGAGCACAAAGCAGCAAAAACAATACGGGCCGCTTTTGATGTAGCAAAGGGACCTAACGCTAATTCTCAACAGCGCGCCACAGCCCTGTGGAGTTTGGTTACACTCGCTCAACAACACTTGTTATCTAAGGTATCATTAGAAGATCAAAGTTGCCTAAAAATGGCGGCCATAACCCTCGCCTATCAGGTGGCAGATGACATCAACGCGGATTCTCAAAGCAAAGCTAACAGCCTGTGGAATTTGGGTAAACTCACTCAAGAAGGCTTGTTATATAAGTTATCACCAGATTATCAAATTTCCCTAAAAATGGTCGCCATAACCCTCGCCTATCAGGTGGCACTTGACATCAACGCGGATTCTAAAAGCAAAGCTAACAGCCTGTGGAGTTTGGGTAAACTCGCTCAAAAAGGCTTGTTATATAATTTATCACCAGATTATCAAATTTCCCTAAAAATGGCCGCCATAACCCTCGCCTATCAGGTGGCAGCTGACACTACCGCTAATTCTCAAGGTAACGCTAACAGCCTGTGGGGACTGGGCAGACTCGCTGATTTTTTATCTGGGTTATCATCAACAGATCATTTTTATTTCCTAGAAGCTGTCATAACCCTCGCCTATAATATGTCAATTGACACTACCGCTAATTCTCAAGAAAGAGCCAACAGCCTGTGGGGTTTGGCTAAGCTTGATGAAAATGACTTACTATATCTATATGATCTATATCTATATGATCTATATCTATATAATCTATCATCAAAATATCTAACTAACCTAGCAACATACGCGACAAGACTCGCCTCTGATGTATCAGTTGACCCTAGCGCTGAGGCTCAAAGTAAAGCCAATAGCCTGTGGGGTTTGGCTAAACTTGCTGAAAAGGGCTTATTATCCTATTTATCACCAGAAAATCACATTAACCTAGAAACAGCTGTCATAATCCTCGCCTATAAGTTGTCAGTTGACTCTGAAGCTAATGCTCAAAGTAGAGCCAACAGCCTATGGAGCTTGGGTAAACTTGCTGAAAAAAACTGGTTACCTAATCTATTATCTGAGAAGAACTTCGTATTTTTTGAAAACAACCAAAAACCAGCTGGTAGCCTCCTTGAAAAGGCTACAAAAAGTCTATCTAGCTTGAAAAAAATCTTGGCTGCAAAAAGTCTATCTAGCTTGAAAGAAATCTCGCATGAGTATGAAAATCAGTCAGATTTAAAAAATACAGAGTTCACAGTATTATCAGAAACTCCAAATCTCCTAGCACAAATTGCCATCACACTCGCTGCTGATGTAGCAAGTGATTCTAAGACTAATTTTCAACATAATTCCAGCAGCTTGTGGGGATTAGGGAAACTCGCTGAAAAAAATTTGTTGTGGTCTGAGTCATCAGAATATCAAATTACCTTCTTACGGCTTTTAAAATTAGCTGTCATAAAAATCCTTGATAATGTAGCAGGTGATTTCGGCACTAATTCTCAAAGTAGAGCCAACAGCCTGTGTGGTTTGACCAAAATCGCTAAAAAGGGTTTGTTATCAGAGTTATCACCATCCTATCAATATAACCTGGAAGCATTTGTGACCGGCTTTGCCAATAGTGTGAAAGATGACAACTTGAACGCTACTTCTCAACATAGAGCTAACACCCTGTGGGCTTTAGTTACACTCATTGAAAAGGACTTGCTGCTATCAACAGATGTAAAAACAGCGATCGTATTCATTGCCTTAGAACTCGCCAGCAAGATAGGAAGTGACCCTAACGCTAATTATCAAGAGATAGCCAACAGCCTGTGGACTTTGGCTAAACTTGCTAAAAAGGGCGTATTATCCTATTTACTACCAAAAGAACAGATTGACCTAGAAATAGTTGTCATAACCCTTAGCTATAGAGTGGCAGTTAACACTAAAAATAATCCGCAAGAAATAGCCAGGACTTTGGATGCATTGCAGAGTTTCAATAAAAAAGATTTCTTATCAGAAGATCAAGAGACTAGCATAATAGAAATTACCACATCCCCCCTAGAAAAAGTAACCAACACTCTGGGGGGATTTAAGAGCATCGCCTACCAGATATTATTACAAGAAAAAAGCAGTAATGATTACAAAATCACCAACATATTCTGGCCTGAATCGAATTCGGACCAAAATAGGTCTTTTGTAAATGAGTAACGGTTTAATAATTGCGGAGAGCTTTTAGGCACTTAGTTCCAGCTGGCTTTTTTAATAGTCACAGCTTTTGGCCTTGATGGTGTTGATATATCTTAAGACAACTGACCTTCAGAGTTTTTGAAATACCAGCCAGGAAAGATGCCGCAGAATCATTTATCAACTCACTGCATGACTCGCCGCACATCTGCACCTAGCCGGTTAAGTTTTTCTTCGATGTACTCATAACCTCGATCAATATGCTCCAGACCCTCAATAATTGTTTCACCTTCGGCAACTAATGCGGCCAACACCAAACAAGCACCTGCGCGTAAATCACGTGCCATAACCGGTGCTCCAATTAGCTTGCTGACACCAGCAGAAATAGCAATATCGCCTTTCACTTTGATACTGGCACCCAAGCGTTGTAACTCTGCCACATGCATAAAGCGGTTTTCGAAAATATTCTCTGCAATCATACCAACACCGGCAGCAACGACATTCATTGCCATAAAGACCGCCTGTAAATCGGTGGCCATACCGGGATACGGTGCAGTTTCAATATCAACAGCACGTAACATGCGCCCAGACATATTGATATGGATATCATTTCCCTGAATAGTCATATTGGCACCGGCTTGTTGAAATTTTTCAATAACTAACTGCAAGCTCGGTATATCAACATTTTTGACCGTCACATCACCACTGGTCATTACCGCAGCGGCCAGATAGGTCCCGGCTTCAATACGATCGGCAATCACCTGATATCGACAACCTTGAAGTTGCTCAACACCGGTAATTGTAATCGAGGAAGTCCCCGCACCGTCTATTTTGGCACCCATTGCAATGAGGAACTTTGCTAAATCGACAACTTCTGGTTCACGTGCCGCGTTATTGATGATTGTTACCCCGTCGGCCAGCGCGGCAGCCATCATTAAATTTTCAGTCCCAGTAACAGTGACGGTGTGCATATCAATCGTTGCACCGTGTAGACGACCATTGACTTTCGCATCGATGTAGCCTTCTTTCAGTTCAATATCAGCACCCATAGCCTTGAGACCGGCGAGATGGATATCAATTGGTCTCGGACCAATAGCACAGCCACCAGGCAAAGCCACTCGGGCACAGCCATGCCTTGCCAATAAAGGGCCAAGTACGACAATCGATGCACGCATAGCTTTAACCAGTTCGTAAGAAACCGTTGTATCTAATAGCGTGTTGGTATTAACTGTGACTGATAAGCCTTGCTGAATTTCAACACCACACCCCAGATCTCCTAATAAACTCAACATAATCGTAATGTCATTGAGATGCGGCAAATTTGAAATAGTCACCGGCTCACTAGCTAAAAGTGTTGCTGCCAACAACTTTAATGCTGAGTTCTTCGCCCCTGAGATATAAACTTCTCCGTTTAGTTTCTGCCCTCCATGGATCAGTAACTTTTCTTGCATAGTTTAGTCTGGCACACCGGTTTTGAGTTGCAAAGCATGGATCTCACCGGTCGCAATATCAGGATTTAAAACAGCATAAACGGCTTGTTGTTGTTTGATTCGTGTCAAGCCGGCAAAACTTGGGCATAGCACTTCTGCCTGAAAATGAACATCATCATCACTGGTAACACTCACCTGGGCACTGGGCAGTGCCGCTTCAATTTTTTGCTTAATAGTTTGGGGGGTCATGGACATAGGTTGGCCTCATTAAAAACTTGCTGCACACCTTGCGCGCGCATTAACTGGACAACATCCTCGGCAATACCGACGATTGACAAAGGTAATTGCTGACGCCGAGCATAGGCTAGACAATTCATTAAGATTGCAACACCAGCACTATCGACTTTGGTTAATTGTTGACAATCGAGCACCCAAGCATCATGCTTCGGCCAATCTGACATAAACAACCTGGCATGTTTTGATAAGGTGTCAAATGTCATCTCACCAGAAAGCTGCCAATGGTGACCTTGCTGTTGCCAATCAAAATTCATACAGCCGCCTGGTTGATCGCAACTAATTTTTTATTCAGTGTCTTGACGTCAGCAAATGATTCAAACTGTGCATGGAAATTTTGCATAAAACTTACACCCTCCACTGCAAAATCATAAATTTGCCACTGATTGTCTTTTTGACGCGTTAGGTAATAGGTCACGCTTGAGCTTTTGCCACCACGAGAAATGTCTCCTTGGATCTGAATATCTTTGGCCACTTTCCAATGATTGCCACGCAGTGGCCTCAGTGAGAATCGATACTCAGATAAACTTAACAACGCATTGGCATAAGTCCGAGTGAGTAGCTTTGAAAAGGCATCAATAAACAAGTGACGCTGTGTTTCACTGGTATGACGCCATTTATTGCCTAACGTTATCTGGGCCATTTTTTGTAAATCAACAATGGGCATAATATGCGCCTGCACTGTCTTATAAAGCTGCTGTTTGCTGTGCTCAAGTGTGGCACGATGATGCTTAATATCTTTCTGCAGTGACTGAATGGTTTTTTGCAGAAGCACTTGTGGGTTTACCAAAGGGTGTGACGCCGACTGAGCATAAACGCAAGAACTTAAGACAAATACGGTGAATGATAATAAAATTTTTAATGCCATCTTCATGATGCTTTTTTTCCTCCACTGACAAAAGTAGAAATAAGATTTTGTATACTGGTTGCTGGATAGGTCGTTACAATTTTACTACCATTTTTTAAAAAACGGCTATCATAACCTGGTGATAGGCTAATATAATTATCACCCAGCAAACCAGACGAAGTAATCCTGGCGCTGGTGTCTGTCGGTAAATTATTGGCATAGTCATCAAGACTTAAAATGACTTTCGCTTCATAAGTGCTTTTATCCAAAATGATGTTTTGTACGCTACCAATTGAAACACCGGCGACACGTACAGGCGCCCGGACTTTTAAATTACCAATGTCACTAAACACAGCAGTGACTTGGTAGGTTTTTTTACCCAGGCTGGTCAAAGACAGTCCACTGACCTGCAACGCCATAAAGATAATTGCCATGATGGCTACGATCATAAAAATGCCGACGGCAAATTCTAATTTCTTTTGTTTCATAAGCACTTTGTCCCTTAATTAAACATCATTGCGGTCAGAATAAAATCCAAACCTAAGATCGCCAGTGATGAGTAAACAACTGTCCGTGTTGTTGCTCGTGCGATACCTGCAGAGGTTGGCACACAGGCATAACCTTGATACACAGCAATCCAAGTGACGACAATCGCAAAAACCACACTTTTAATGATCCCGTTGAGGGTATCTGTATCAAAACTGACGGAACTTTGCATATTACCCCAAAAGGTGCCGGCATCAACGCCCAACCAATCAACACCAACCCAATAACCGCCTAAAATAGCGACAGCTGCAAAAATAATCGCCAATAAAGGGAGAGAAATTATCCCCGCCCATAATCGTGGTGCAATAATTTGCTTGAGAGGATCTACGCCCATCATTTTTAGTGATGACAATTGTTCCGTTGCTTTCATCAAGCCAATTTCGGACGTCAACGCACTACCAGCACGTCCCGCAAATAATAGGGCGGTAACCACCGGACCTAATTCACGGACAATACTCAATGCCAATAACTGACCCAGTGCTTGAGAGGCACTAAATTGTGACAAGGTATAATAGCCCTGAAGGCCAAGGACAAAACCAATAAATATCCCGGATACCAGAATAATCAATAGTGACAAAACGCCTACATGATACAATTGATTGATCAACAGCCTTGCTGATACGCCACCAAAAATTGCACGAAGTAAGAAACAAGTTGAGGCACCAAGACGCTGACAAAAACTTAAGCCCCAAGCACCAAGTACGGCAACTTTATTCATTCCTGCTCCTCAAATAAGGCCTGCTGTAAATCAGGTGCTGGATAGTGAAAAGGAACTGGGCCATCTGGTTGACCATGCATAAATTGTATCACTTGGGGTGATTGATCATGCAAAACATCATCCGGTTGCCCCTGACCAATCACTCGACCAGCAGAAAGCACATAAACATAATCAGCGATACTGCAGACTTCAGCGACATCATGAGAAACAATCACGGAGGTTAAATTCAAGCTTTCATTAAGCTCACGGATCAATTTGACGATGACTCCCATTGAAATGGGATCTTGACCAGTAAAGGGCTCATCATACAGCATGAGTTCCGGGTCCAAGGCAATTGCCCGTGCCAAGGCAACACGACGTGACATACCACCCGATAATTCTGATGGCATTAAATCAATGGCACCACGCAAGCCAACGGCTTCCAGTTTGATTAAAACAATCGTATGGATAAGCTCTTCCGGCAAATGAG
Source organism: Gammaproteobacteria bacterium (assembly GCA_965662575.1). GTDB lineage: Bacteria > Pseudomonadota > Gammaproteobacteria > Francisellales > CACEW01 > CBFIHN01. Next base: position 36,305 of record CBFIHN010000006.1, on the reverse strand, counting down.
TGTGAACACGCATTGGAAACGCGATATTTTCATAAACACTCATATCCGTAAATAGTGCACCACTTTGGAACAATAACCCCATTCGCTTTCTTAATTGCAGCAGTTGTTTGTTGCTTAAATTAGGGACCGACTGCCCTAATACGGTTATGTCACCCGATGCCGGTGATAATAACCCACCGATTAGGTGCAACAAAGTCGTTTTGCCAGTCCCACTGGGGCCCATAATTGCTGTGACTTTGCCTTTAGGAATTTTAAGATCTAAATCCCGAAAAATCATACGCTGCCCACGATAAAATGAAAGGTTTTTCAGGCTGATAACAGCAGGGTTATCACTCATAATTACAACGGGTAAATCTGATGGATCTAAGCATAACTCAATTTGAGGTCAATGTCATAGTGCTATGCATATAAAAGACATAAAGGCATCATGGGGCTGTTGCAAACTGGTTTATAGCGAGCAATAGCTAGACGAAAAAAATTAAAAAAGCGGAGTTTATGCCTAATAAATGAGCAGTTTTTCATTTTTTTAAACGACGCTAGTGCCGCTAGAAACCAGTTTGCAACAGTCCCATCATGCGATGCTCAGCCAATCAACTGGTTGTAAATAGCGATAAATTTCGGCCTCTGGTGTGTTAGGCTCTGGCTTAAAATCGTAGTCCCAGCGCACCAATGCTGGCAGGGATATTAAAATTGATTCAATACGCCCCCCAAATTGCAGACCAAAATGGGTCCCACGATCATAAAGTAAGTTAAACTCAACATAGCGCCCACGGCGTAACAATTGAAATTGTTTTTCACGATCAGTAAAAGGCCTATTTTTGCGCTTGGCAACTATCGGCTGATAAGCCTTGAGATAATGATCACCAATACTTTTCATTAGAGCAAAACTGTGTTCAAAATTTTGTTCGCAATAGTCATCAAAGAACAAACCGCCAATACCTCGCGTTTCCTGACGATGCTTAAGATAAAAATAAGCATCACACTGCCGCTTAAATTGGGGGTAAATTTCTTCACCAAAGGGATCACAAGCTGCCTTAGCTTGCTGGTGCCAAAAAATACAGTCTTCTTCAAAAGGGTAATACGGTGTTAAATCAAAACCACCACCAAACCACCAAGTCGGTTCATCCGTATGCACACAAATAAAACGCACATTAGCATGAGAGGTTGGGACATAAGGGTTATCTGGGTGAACCACCAAGGAGACCCCCATTGCCTCAAAGGGTTTGCCGGCTAATTCTGGACGTTTAGCCGTTGCTGCTTGTGGCAAACTATCACCACGGACATAAGAAAAATTAACCCCAGCTTTTTCAAATACCGCACCATGGGATAATACTCGGGTTGAACCATATCCACGTTCGCTAGTCCAATCATCGATCAGAAACGTCTGCCGACCATCTTCTTGCTCAAGGGTAAGACAAATTTGTTTTTGCAACGCGAGAAGGTAAGTTTTTACCTGTTCAACAGAAGTAGGCATAGGAAAAAAATAGGATTAAACTTACATCATTATGGCGAAAAAAATAGCATTTAATCAAGTGCTCATCAAAGGGCATGACCAGAGCTCTGATTGACAGGACTTTAACAATTTGCATAAAAATCCGGAGCTATTCACACCATGCATGAGCAGTTTCACTGGCAAGCAGTTTTCGCAGTAGCCGGTTGTTCAGTGTATGACCTGACTTATGTCCGCGGAACTTGCCACGAATAGCACCAGCAACATATAAATCACCAATGGCATCGAGTAATTTATGGCGCACGAACTCATCTTTAAAACGTAAGCCGTCAGTATTTAACACCTTCGTTTCATCTAATCCTATGGCATTATCCAAGTTGGCGCCTAGTGCTAAGTTTTGTTGATGTAACTTATCTAAATCTGCTGCCGAGCCAAAAGTTCTTGCACGTGCAACTGCCTTGATATAGGCAGGGCTTGAGAATTGGAATGTAATTTCTTGAGGCGTTTTGCTAATGGCTGGATGTGGAAAATCCATGGTTAGATGTAAGCTAAAATGGTAAGGGTCTGGAGAAAATTCAGCAAAACGACCACTATCTTCTACGCGTACTGTTTCTTTAATGCGTAAAAATTTTCGCGGTTCTTGCTGTTTAATCAAGCCTGCAGATTCAATTAAAAACACAAAATCAATGGCACTGCCATCCATAATGGGCAACTCGTCAGAATCTAATTCAATAATAACATTATCAACTTCCAAGCCAGCCAACGCTGACAACAGATGTTCAATCGTTTTGATTGACATATCGCCCTGTCGCAGGGTCGTACATAATAGACTCTCATAAATTTTATCGGCAGACAATTTAATCTCGACCGCAGGATTAAAATCTACGCGACGAAAAATAATCCCACTACCTTCATCAGCAGGCTTAAGCATGATACTAACTGGTTGACCAGAATGTAATCCAATGCCTTTAGCAGATACAGGGTGCTTTAAGGTTTGTTGTTCTACCATAACCTGTATGCCTTATATTAAGAGAGGGTAGCCGATCATGAAACCCAAGCCTCAGATCAATCCGCCTGACGACGCAAAAAGGTAGGAATATCTAAGTATTCAACATCTTGGTTAATATCTGTAGCAGCAGGACGACGTGGTGCAGCAGTAGCCGTTGGTTGTCGTTGCGCTAAGTTGGGTTGTTGTGTTTGTGTACGGGCACCTGTTGGTTTGACAGCAGGGCGTGTTTGCTCTGCATTATCTAAACCGGTGACCACGATAGTAACGCGCAGTTCATCACTCATTTCAGGGTCAATAACTGTTCCGACGACAACAGTCGCTTGATCAGAAGTGAAGCTCTTAATGACTTCGCCCACTTCTTCAAATTCGCCGATAGACATATCAAGACCAGCCGTAATATTAACCAATACGCCCTTAGCACCAGACAGTGTGACATCTTCAAGTAATGGGCTTGCAACAGCCGCTTCAGCAGCTTCACGTGCTCGGTCTTCACCGCTTGCCATTGCCGTACCCATCATTGCCATGCCCATTTCAGACATGACAGTACGGACATCCGCAAAGTCAACATTGATCAAGCCTGGTCGAGTAATCAACTCAGAGATCCCTTGCACAGCGCCTTGTAAAACATTATTTGCTGCCTTGAATGCATCAAGCAAGCTGATGCCTTTACCCAGCACGCTTAACAATTTTTCATTCGGAATGGTAATGAGTGAGTCAACTTTGCCAGCAAGTTCACCAATACCAGACATGGCAACTTCCATACGGCGACGACCTTCAAATGGAAATGGTTTGGTGACAACCGCTACGGTCAGGATGCCCATGTCTTTGGCAATTTCAGCAACCACTGGTGCCGCGCCGGTTCCGGTGCCACCACCCATGCCAGCGGTGATGAATACCATATCTGAACCGTTTAATGTTTCTTGAATCCGCATACGGTCTTCTTGTGCTGCGCGTTTGCCAATTTCAGGATTGGCGCCAGCACCCAGGCCTTTAGTTAGTTCCGTGCCCAGTTGAACTGTTGTGCGGGCAGTTGAGTTTTTTAAGACCTGTGCATCCGTATTGGCACAAATAAAATCCACGCCTTCAATATTTTGCGTAAGCATATGCTCAACAGCATTACAGCCACCGCCACCAATACCAATAACTTTAATTACCGCGTTATCTGAAAGTGTTTCGGAAACATCAAACATAGTACTTACCTATCCTCTTTGTATATTCAATCTCGTTCAAAAATCTAAAAGTGACGAACAAACCAGCTTTTCATTCTTTGCCAAATACCTTCTTTGTCATCACTTTGCACCGGCTCATCGAGGCCGATTAAATCATGTTGCTGCTGTTGCGCATAAAGTAACAAGCCAACGCCAGTGGCATGAATTGGGTTGCGGATTACATCGGTCATGCCGGCAACCTTGTGTGGCTCACCTAAACGGACAGGCATACGGAATACTTCTTCCGCTAATTCGACGGCACCACGGATTTTTGATGCGCCTCCTGTTAAAACAATCCCTGCACCAAGCCCATTTAAAAAACCGCTGTCTTTTAAATTTTGGCGAACCAAATTAAATAATTCCTCATAGCGCGCCTCAATAACACCGGCTAAAGTTTGCATGGCCAAACGACGGCCTGGACGATCACCGATACCAGTGACTTCGATAGTTTCTTCGGCCTGTGCTAGACGAGTTAATGCTAAGCCATGTTGAATCTTAATCGCCTCAGCATGTTGTGTTGGTGTGCGTAATGCGTGGGCAATATCACTGGTGACTTGCGCGCCAGCAATACCAATATTGGCAGTGTGACGAATGGCGCCTTCCGTGAATACACTGATATCGGTCGTGCCACCGCCAATATCTACTAGACAAACACCTAACTCTTTTTCATCATCCGTCAAAACAGAATGGCTAGAGGCCAATTGTTCTAAAACAACATCAGAAACATTCAAACCGCTTTGCTGCACACATTTCACAATGTTTTGTGCAGCACTGATGGAACCGGAAACCATGTGGACTTTGGCTTCAAGGCGAACACCAGACATGCCAACAGGCTCCTTGATGCCGCCTTGGCTATCGATAATAAATTCTTGTGGCAAAATGTGTAATATGCGCTGATCAGTTGGGATGGCAACAGCTTTTGCTGCCTCAATTACGCGTTCAACATCGGCATTAGAAACTTCTTGATCACGAATGGCAACGACACCATTGGAGTTAAAACTATGGATATGATTGCCAGCAATACCAACACAGACTGAGCCAATGCGGCAATCAGCCATATGTTCTGCATCTTCAATTGCTTTACGAATCGCCTCGCTAGTTGTGTCAATATTGACAATAACCCCACGTTTTAAACCGCTAGAAGGTTGAATACCAAATCCAATGATATTGACTTTATTTTTGTCAACGACCTCAGCAACAATCACCATCACTTTTGAGGTCCCAATATCTAACCCAGCAATCAAGTTTTTGTCAGGAGTGCGAGACATAGGTTGAGCTCCATTTTGTGCACAAAAGTAGCTGCTAAACACAGCTGTTTGATTAAAGATATTAGGACGGATATAAAAGATTTTTTAGTCTGAGCCTGGTTGAAAAAGTAAAAAGCCTGTTCACTACTCTTGAGCCTAAACACCACGCTTTCAATTTTTTATTTGCCAGCCATTTGCTAAAAATCTGCTTGCAACAATCCTAAAATACGCATAATCTCGGGAGTATACACAAAAAATGGCGAAACAACAGCCCTGACAGGACAAATAAGCTAAAAATTTGAAGATGTTACGACTGAAGAGAGCGTGGTTAACCATGATATTCTGTTGCTTGTGGTAAGGTGGTTGATTGCGTATTTTTCATTGGCTGAGAAAAAGGATTTTTTATGAGTGTTATCGCTGCGATACTGATTAGCTTATTCACGGGGAGCTATGCTATATCTTGGCTCAGAGGATATCCTAATCCCCCACAATCATCACGCTCATCATTTGTTGTCATCACTGATATTCATCTCGATCACCAGTTAAAAAATCAAAGCGCCTATCGAAAGACCGATACTAGCGAGGGACTCTGGCAAAGTGTTAAGCAAGAATTAACCGCGGTTGTCGCACACCAACACCCTAAGTTCATTCTCTTGCTAGGTGATTTGCCTGCGCACCAGCCGCTTAATAAATTGAACATTGGACAATACCGGCTTAACACCAAGATCGTTATGCACGAACTGAGGGCAATTACCCAGCGACAAGGTATTGGGATACCGATCATTTATGTGCCGGGGAATAATGATTCTTGGGATGGTGACTATCATTCGTTTAGTGACTGGTCAGGACATAATATTTTTGAGCTTGATCCTCAGGGTAATTGGCCACTAGTACATGGTAATCGGCACTGTCAGTTTTTGAGTCATCGTGCGTGTATAGCAAATAGCCGACACCAACGCTTTGGTTACTATAGCACTTATCCTCTCGGGTCAGATCAACACCTATTGGTTATTGTGTTAAATACCATCATTTTTTCGTCGCACTATGCCAGCGATGATACGATTAACCAAGCCAATTTAGCACAAGACCAACTTCAATGGTTGGAAAAACAATTGCACATGGCCAAACAACATCACGACCATGTTTATCTAGCCATGCATATTCCCCCTGGCTTAGATGCATATTCTAAAAAACCCATGTGGACAAGAACCGTGAATATTGATGGGGTTAGTATTCAACACCAGTTTTTAACGCTAATCAAACAATATCACGCCTCAATCAAAGCAATTTTTAGTGGTCACACCCACATGAACGAATTACGCCGTTTGGTTAATTTTACAACAGGAAAAATTGACGTAGTTAATTTTGGTGTTCCCGGGATTACCCCCTTACATGGCAATAGCCCGGCTTTTCAACTCTTTCAATACAAGAAAAACTATGAGCCAATTGATCGCACAACGTACTATAGTCAACCCAATGGCGAGCATTGGCATTCATATCATTTTCAACAGACTTATGCTTGCCATGGTTTAGCCATCCAGCAATGTCTGAACAATATGCAAAAAGATAAATTTATCCGAGCATATAACCATCAATATGCTGTTGCTAATCCAAACTATACTGGCAATTGGACGTCTATTGATCGAGCGACTCAACTCACCTTGCCCCGGGCGTGACTTACTGGATGATCACCTTGGCAAACCGGCGCTTACCGACTTGGCAAATTGTTTCACTACCAGGCAGCAATTGATGATTTTTGTCTATGAGACGTTCACCATCCAGCTTGACCGCATTTTGCTTAATCATCCGATAGGCATCGGACGTGCTGGGAACTAATTTTGCCAGCTTGAGTGCTTGTGCAATGGGCATCGGGTCTTGTGTATCTAACCGCACCTCCGAGATATCCTCTGGCATTTGTCCCTTCTGAAAGCGTGCAATAAAGTTTTGTTCCGCTTGTTCTGCTGCTGCTTGATCATGGAAGCGTGTAATTAATTCTTTTGCCAAGGCAAACTTGATATCCCTCGGATTTTTTCCTTGATCAATTGATTGTTTTAATGCGGCAATATCCTCAAGTGACCGAAAACTGAGCAGCTCATAATAACGCCACATTAAGGCATCAGAAATTGACATGATTTTGCCAAAAATCTCATCAGCAGATTCATCAATACCGATATAGTTGCCTAAAGATTTTGACATCTTCTGCACACCATCCACGCCCTCTAATAACGGCATCATCAAGACAACTTGTTGCTCCTGACCGCACTGCTTTTGTAGTTCACGCCCCATCAATAGGTTAAATTTTTGGTCAGTGCCGCCGCATTCGATATCCGCTTCCATAGCCACAGAGTCATATCCTTGTAGTAAAGGATATAAAAACTCGTGGATTGCAATAGGCTGCTCACTTTTGTAACGCTTATTGAAATCATCTCGCTCTAGCATCCGGGCAACCGTACTTTTTGCGGCCAAGCGAACCATATCCGCCGCAGAGAATTGATCAAGCCACTCGGAATTAAACATCACCTGTGTTTTATCCGGGTCAAGGATTTTAAACACTTGCTGCTTATAGGTCTCGGCATTTTGTTTAACCTGCTCAACCGTGAGTGGTTTGCGTGTGACATTTTTACCTGTTGGATCACCAATCATGCCAGTAAAATCACCAATCAAGAACATAATTTGATGACCTAAATCTTGGAGCTGTCGTAATTTGGTCAATAAAACAGCGTGACCCAAATGAAGATCTGGCGCGGTTGGATCAAAACCTGCCTTGATTTTTAATGGCCGATTTTGCTGTAATTTTTCGATAAGCTCGGCCCTGGGAAGAACTTCTTCCGCACCACGGCAAATGATTTCTAATGTGTGTTCAACTGTCGACATAAATGCAGCCTTTTTGTACAATAAATCACTCTGTTATTGTTAAATTTTTTATTCGAGTGCAAGATTATAAACAAACTCGGCGTGCAAAGCCAAAGCCTGAAAAGGTCGACAACCCTATCAGTCATTGGCAACGGCATTCTGTGCGCTACACCTTGGTTTTGTTTATCGTCGCGCTGGGATTTGTCTTACACCTCAATAGTCGTGCAATTTATAAAAGAAGTTTGCAAAAACACCCTGTTGAAGCGCCTTGGCAACAAAAAAAAAGGTATCTGAGCCATTCATTTTTTCATGATGCAAAAAAGCTGGGTTTAAACTCAAGACAGGCACAACAATTTGTTAAGCTATTTCCAGACATTAATTTCACACATTTGCAAAAGCATGACCAAATTATTGTGCTTTACAATCAGTTTCGTCATTTGGCTGCAGTCGCGTTATACACGGGGAAAAAACGACGATTGGCCATTTATTATCAACAGCATTTCTATTTACCCAATCAGTTTTCTGGTAACCGCACAGATCAGCGTTATTTTATGACACGCCTGACGAAAGCACGGTCTTATTTACCTCCGACCATATAAACAAAAAAGCGTTGCATCTAAAGCAGTTAATGGCACTGCCATTAGCCTGCTACACAGACTGAGGGGCGATCACATGATCGTCAGCATGTGACTTTTTATTCTCCAGTGCTGCACTGACAAAACTTTCAAACAGCGGGTGTCCATCGCGTGGTGTCGAGGTAAACTCTGGGTGAAACTGGCAGGCAATAAACCACGGATGATCAGATAACTCAATCATCTCAACTAACTTGCCATCAACCGAATGACCAGAAACTTTCAAGCCAGCCTGTTCTAATTGCGCAATATACTGATTATTGACCTCGTAACGATGACGATGGCGTTCAGACACTTGTTTTTTACCATAGATTTTCTGTGCCAAGCTATTATCTGCCAACTGACAGCTTTGCGCACCAACACGCATGGTGCCACCTAAGTTAGTGTATTTATCACGGAGCTCTTTTTGTCCAGAGGCATCTAACCATTCGGTAATTAAGCCGACCACCGGTTGTTGGCATTGCTCATCAAACTCGGTGCTATTCGCATCGCGTAAACCGGCGACATGACGGGCAAACTCAATCAACGCTAATTGCATCCCCAAACAAATTCCCAAGTAGGGGATATGATGTTCCCGCGCATATTGAATGGCTTTAATTTTGCCCTCAACACCACGATGACCAAAACCACCCGGCACAAGAATGGCATGCATTGTTTGCAAAGCAGCCACCCCGTTTTTTTCGATTTCTTCCGAATCGACGTAATGGATGTTGACTTTGGCCTGTCGTTTAATCCCGGCATGTAACAAAGCTTCATTGAGCGACTTATAGGCATCGGCCAAATCAACATATTTGCCGACCATGGCAACATCAACGGATTGTTTTGGCTGCGTAATCCCCTTGACGACACGATCCCACTCTTTGAGATTCGCCGACTTCACTGGCAAATTTAACAAACTGACGACATAAACATCTAAACCAGCCTGATGAAATTTGCTGGGAATTTGGTAAATACTCTCGACATCCGGCGCTGAAAATACCGCTGCTTCCGGCACATTAGTAAATAATGCAATTTTTTTGCGCGCACTGTCGGGTAATTCCTCTTCTGAACGACAGACCAACACATCGGCTTGAATACCAATTGAACGTAAATCTTTGACTGAGTGCTGGGTTGGCTTGGTTTTCATCTCACCTGCTTTGGCAATATATGGCACCAAAGTAAGGTGTAAAAACAACGACCGCTCACGACCCAACTCCTGACCCAACTGACGAATCGCCTCCAAAAATGGCAATGATTCAATATCACCAACCGTGCCACCTATTTCAACCAACGCAACATCACACCCTTTGGCGCCTTCAAATACACGGCGCTTGATTTCATCAGTGACATGAGGAATTACTTGGACTGTTCCACCCAGATAATCGCCTTGACGTTCTTTGGCAATGACACTTTGATAGACTTTACCACTGGTAAAGTTATTCGTTTTTTTCATTTTGGTGCGAATGAAGCGCTCGTAATGACCGAGATCAAGATCAGTTTCAGCACCATCTTCGGTGACGAACACTTCACCATGTTGAAATGGGCTCATGGTCCCCGGGTCAATATTGATATAGGGGTCAAGCTTAAGCAAAGTGACTTTTAAGCCCCGCGCTTCTAATAATGCTGCCAATGATGCAGCGGTAATTCCTTTACCAAGTGAGGACACCACCCCGCCGGTGATAAAAATAAAGCGGGTTTGCTTCGCCATAAAAAACGCCCGAGTCTGATCAAACACGGGCGTTGATGGTAAACGATAGGCTTGACAAAAGCCAGGGTAAATTGTTTTTTTTGACTCACCATAACGTTCGTATTGAGAATACCTAACTGTGTTCGCTTTTCTTCACATAAAAACTTTCAGTATAATCACTTGAATCATTGCCACCTGCCCTAGAGGTCCAAGTATTTTATGTCAAAACTTACTCTTACTAGCAAACTAATCGCACCGCTTTTTCTGGCCGCTCTATTATCCGGCTGTATTGGCAGCAGTGATAGCGGGGGCAATAGCAATAATTCCTTGACCGTTAATTCAACCTCAGAAACACCGGTTGCAGTTAGCGGTAGCACAGTGACCTTTACAATGAATATTGGTGCCGGCAACAGCATTGAAGGTTTTGAGCTTAGCGATAAAAAACAACCCTTGCGCGCTTCTGATGTCAGCCCGAGCGAGTTTAGTGCAACTGGCGGTCTATTTAGCTATAGCGCAGACCTGTCGACTTGCAAAGTTGGCGTGCCCGTTATCAGCAGTTGTCAGGCAGTATTTACCGCAGAAAGTCCTTCAACTAACACCCCAAAGGCCTTTGCAACTGTCATATTCAGTAATGGTGAAAAATTAACAAGCACTATTCCCGCGATTACACCCAAGCCTCGTGGAGATGATTCCCTACCAACGCTTGCCTTGACAACTGATGATGTGGAATTACTCTCTGATGGCGTCACCGATATTACTGTCACTAATAGTGGTAATTCAGCAATTAATGCACTGAAATTATTGATTCCAGCGAGTCTGCGTCCATTGATTAATAAAGCAACATCAAGCCCGGAAAGTCATAACCAAAATTTGGTTGCATCAGAGAATCTAGCACCGGGTGATAGCTTCACCTTTAAATTAGGCTTGAAGCTGCTCAATGCCAGTGAGTTAGCAACTGTTCAACAAATCACACAATTAATTATTACCAGTGCTAATGCCAGAAATGATGTGACAGTCAGTATGGCTAGTCAAGATATTCCCTTAGGATCTGATGGCCCATTAACTATCAATGGTATTAATGCCACTAGCACCGGCAATGAAGTATTGACACTAGAAAATACAACCGTATCTCCTATTACCGCAGATGTTAGTAACAATAACTTTAAAATTGGCAACAATAGCACATCAGGCCCCAGCTTAAGTCCTGAATGTCAATTAGGCGGAAATACATTAACGATTGCAGCTGGTGAGACCTGCAGCCTAACCTTTGGCATAGGGACGGATGCCTATGGTGATGCGCCACAAAGTATTCCTTATCAAGTCGATGGCGTCACGCCACCAGAGTCACCAGCAACCGGCCGCTTTGCTATTGCGCCCGTGAATGTCACTGTCAACGGCACGACTAGTCTACAGATTCCACATCAAGGTCAAGCCAGTACGGACTTTACTTTTACCAACCATGGCCCAACTTTTGATTGGCAAATTCCACCAGCCAGTGATAACCCTTTCAGAATTGTTGTTGGCAGCCCCACTGGCCAAGACGCCACAGCACAACAAGCTGTATTCACGACACCATCAGGAAGTCCTGATTGTGAGCAAAATAACCAGACCAGGATTAGTGCTGGAAATACTTGTGCTCTAGGCGTTGAATTCAAACAGCCAGGGACTTATTACATCGTTTGGAACCAAGGCAATACAATTAGTACCGACCCGAATGACAATCAGATTAATGCAACCAATGCGTTAGAAGCCAGTCATGGTATTGTGGTCACAGAAGCACCACCTGCACTAACAGTGACGGATGCTGCTAATACGGACCCAGCGATGGATCGCGTGGTGCTTGCCATTGATAACCCAACAGGTGCAGCAACAGCCTCTGTGACACAGCCAACAAATCTCCCTAGTGGCATTACCGTTGATACCGTCAGTGGTAGCAATAACTGTTTTAGCGGCGGGAGCCCTAAATCACTGAGTGCTGGCAACAGTTGTTATCTTTACTTAGCCGGTGATGCCAGCGCGCTGAATGTGGGTGCCTCTGTCACTGGGAATATAACACTTAGCTATACACAAGATGGTACTCAAACCAAAACGATTGCGGTCACACTGGCGAGAAATTTGTATGCTGTGGCCACTAGTAATAATAAACCACTGATTAAGTTTAATGGCACCAGCTGGTCGGATATCACCCGCACTGGTTTGGGCAATGCCCCTTATTACAATATATTGATTGCTAACAATGGGGATATTACGCTTGCTGGGACTCTTGATAACCAGGGAACCAACAGTGTTGAAATCAAGACATTTAACGGCGATAGCTGGAGCACACCGACAGCAGGCAATTCGGCTATCTCTACCAACCCATCCCTACGCGAACTCAAGGAAAATAACGGGACTTTATACGCCGTCGGTGCCGATCCCAATGTAGCTAGTTTTGCCAAAGAATTTGCGGGCAGCAGCTGGGCTGATATCGCGAGCAATGGCAGTCCAATCGCAGCGTCCAGCGGCTTTACTAATGATATTTCTTTTAATAATACGTCGGCTTATGTGGTCGGTAAGGATGCTACTACTGCTTTTGTTAAACGCTCTGCCAATGGTGGGGCTTGGAGTAATATCGGTGGAAACCAAAATCCGACCCATGCTCTTCGAGTTGGTACCAACAACAACAGCACGGCTGATGCCGCCGCCATTGATGGCACAGATCTATATGTGGCAGGTACGATTGCTGATACCAGTTTTGCCAATCACCTTTTTGTTGCAAAAGCACCAGTGGATGGTTCTGGTAGCTGGAGTGGTGTCGGTACTGATGGTGACCCGATGCATGGTACCCCAGCACCTACTGCTGGTAACTTAGCATCAATGCGATCTATGCTGGTTCTTAGCGCCTCTAATATCTATGTTGCTGGCGCTTACAATGATAATGTTGCTAGTCCTACACAGGCATTTGTCAAACATTGGGATGGCTCTAGCTGGTCTCCTGTCTCTAGTGATAATGGTAGCCCAGTTGGTGCTGTGGACTCTGGTGTTGAGCAACTGCTCTATGTAGATAACACATTATATGCGATTGGTGTAGAGCGTACGTCATTACCTCCTAAGCCCTTTGTGAAAAAGCTCGAGAATGGTGCTTGGGTAACTGTTGGCAATCAAAGCAACCCCTTTACACCTGAGAATGGTCGAGGTGAAGTTTTAGCCGTTGGCCCTGAGTTGAGTTTTGATTCTGTTACCGACCACTAAAATTCTGTATTCTGGGCAGGTGGCAATGGATTTTTTTAATGCCTAGACCCATCACCCTCGCCTTGACGGGGGTGACACCTCAAAAAACTACTCTATGGCAAGTCATGGAAAATAATGGTTAATCCATATTGAGGAAATATCGGTGAATGAGGTTGTAGCGACATAGTTCCGGATGAAAACTGGCGGCCAAATGTGAGCCCTGTTGCAATAAAACAGGGGCTTGGTTATGAGTCCCCAGGATATTGACATCTGGCGACAGGTCGCTAAATTGTGGGGCACGGATAAATAATAATTTTGCCTGCTTGACCTGTCCATCAAGCGTTAAATTAACATCACCAAGGAAGCTTTCATTCTGTCGACCATAGGCATTGCGTCGGATTTGGCAGTTAATTAAGTTCAGCGAGTTTTGTTGCGGAGTGACTTTTTTAGCCATCAAGATCGCTCCCGCGCAGGTGCCAAAAACAGGGTGATGGTCACAAAACTCTTTTAATGGTTTCCACAGTCGATGTTTGTCGAGGAGGTTAAGCATGGTGCTGCTTTCACCGCCGGGAATAATTAAATGAGTAATGCTTGTCAGGTCAAGTGCTTGGCGAATGAGGCAATAATCCACATCTAGCTGTGTCAAGATAGATTGATGATCAGCAAAGCCACCTTGCAGGGCTAAAATGCCAACACGCATTACCAACCTCGATTGCTAAGCTCAACCGTCAGATCATCACAGTTAATGCCGGTCATCGGCGCACCCAAGTCTTCTGAGATGTCAGCTAAAACACCTGGGTCATTATAATAAGTTACGGCAGAAACAATCGCTTTAGCACGCTTCTCGGGGTGATCAGATTTAAAAATGCCCGAACCAACAAAAACTGATTCAGCACCCAGTTGCATCATGAGCGCAGCATCAGCAGGTGTGGCGACACCGCCGGCTGAGAAGTTTGGTACGGGTAATTGGCCCTGTTTGTGCACGTAGCAAACTAAATCATACGGTGCACCCATGTCTTTAGCTGTGCGCATTAATTGTGATGGATCTAAGGCTTTAATCATCGCCATATCTTTATTGACTTGGCGCATTTGATTAACTGCCTGACTAATATCCCCTGTTCCTGCTTCACCTTTGGTCCGAATCATTGATGCCCCTTCACCAATACGACGTAATGCTTCACCTAAATTGGTACAACCACAAACAAAGGGGACTGTAAAGTCACTTTTCAAGATATGGTTATCCTTATCGGCTGGTGTCAACACTTCACTTTCATCGATAAAATCCACCCCTAGATGCTCAAGAATCTGTGCCTCAACAAAGTGTCCAATACGCACTTTAGCCATGACTGGAATACTGACAGTTGCTTGAATTTCTTTAATTAGCTTAGGGTCAGACATTCTGGCAACACCACCATCTTGACGAATATCTGCTGGAACACGCTCTAGTGCCATGACGGCACAAGCGCCTGCCTGCTCAGCAATTTTGGCTTGTTCTGCAGTGACAACATCCATGATCACGCCGCCTTTGAGCATATTGGCTAAACCAATATTTTTTTGTTGTTGTTCAGATAATCGCATGAGTTTTCCTTATCGATAAGATTTGTTAAATTATCAAGCAAGTGATGCACCTAAGTCAATTTGGTTTAAACATGAGTTTGATTGTTGGTTTAACTGGCGGCATTGCTTGTGGTAAGAGCACGGTTTGCCAGTTGTTTGCTGAATTGGGCGTGCCAATTATTGATGCAGATAAAATTGCGCGGCAATTGGTTGCTCCTGGGACCCCTACATTACAAAAAATAACGCAATATTTTGGTTGCGATATTTTACAACAAAACGGTCAATTAAACCGCACAGCTTTGCGCCAACGTATTTTCAACCACCGTGAACAAAAACAATGGTTAGAACAGTTACTACATCCATTGATTCGCCAAGAAATGAAAAGGCAAATCAAGCAACATCCCTGTGCTCCTTATCTCATCCTTGATATCCCGTTACTGAGCAATCGTCAGGATTACCCTTTTATCAACCAAGTATTGGTAATTGATTTAGATGAAACATTACAAATACAGCGGTTAATGGCAAGAGATCAGCTTGATTATGACTCTGCACAGAATATGATAAATCAACAAATATCACGCATAAAACGACAACAACTTGCTGATGAAATACTCCTCAACAATCTAACACCAACAGCATTGGGTAAGGCGATTGCCAAACTGGATCGACATTTTATCACCCTAGCTCATTAATATTTGTTAACAATGTCATTGCTGTGTGAGTCACTAAAATTGCAAATCCTCTATTAACCTGCCTAAGTTATCTGTTTGGTGGGGGAATTAAACTGGGGTCACGTTCAAAGACAATGCTATTGCCAATAAATGAGATGCCTCCCGCTTCAATAATAATCGCGGCCTCATCGGTGCCAATGCGGATTTGGTCTTTGGCTTCGATGTATATGTCACCAGCCTCATGGACATAGTCACCTTGCTCGATCAGCATAGTGGCATCGCCGCCAATCATTGTTTGACTGTCGTGTGTTGCACTTAGATGAAAATCACCCGCACTATGAATAGTGATACTGGCATGACTTGGCGTATCATCAAATTGCACCTGATGCTGATCTTTTGATTCCGTTTGTGTTTTAAAGCCGCTTTGTAGTGGCTGATCAAAAGGTGGTTTGCTCAGCGTGTTATATAGACTTCCTGTAACTAATGGTCGATTAGGATCACCAAATTCAAAGTCAATCAATACTTCGTCACCGATTCGTGGTAAAAATTGCAAACCACGTTGGTCACCAGCCCAATGATCCAAAACTGGCAACCAGCCAGAACTATGTTCATTATGGTAACCGTAACGATCCCAAGGAAATTGGACCTTTACCGAGCCATTATCATCATGATACTGTCGTGCTCCTTTAAGTCCGGTCACAATGGCAGAGTGCCTATTACTCACATTTGGTGCCAGTGGTTTTACTAATGGTTTTTCATCCTTAAAGTGCCCTGACTCGACAAAACGAACACCAGGGTATAACCCCGCTTCCTGTGGATATAGGCGCACGGTATTATGGTAATGCTGCTTGATTTTCTGGTGCTCATGACCTATTTGACTGGTATCGGTTGCTCTGTGCTGAATGGCATAGATATGGTTTTTTAATCGTTTCCCCTGAGATTGATGATGGATATCTAACGATAACCCAGGATATAAGCCAAGGTAGTTGCTTTGCACAACTGCAAATGCGGTTTTTGCTTCCTCTGTTTGTAACTTCTGTTTGAGCATATGGCGTTGAGCTTCTGCGCTCAGACCGACAATATGCTCACCATACGTATCATGTGCAAAGTGTTTTTGTGGATCTTTGGATTTTACAGTCTCAATAAATTGATGAGTGGTATTGCGGCTATCAAAAAGTTGTTGTGAAAACGCATGGAATTGCTGCTGCCGATTATGATCCTCCCAAGCATGGAAGCATTGATCGGCTTGTTCAACGTCTTGGCACGCAACGGTAGGTTGATCGAACTTGGCCAGAGCACGGCGGTGATCACTCATCACAAGTCTATGTTGGTCTGCTTGATGTTCAAAGTAATAATAAATGCCGACTTGATCAAACAGGCGCTGAATAAAATGCCAATCCGTTTCATTGTATTGCACCATATACGGGTAAACCGGGTAGTCTTGATGCAACTGGAATGTGTAGTCAGCACAGTGATGAGTTCGCAATAACTCATGCACTATTTGGTCAATCGATTGATTTTGAAATAGGCGATAGTTGTTAACCCGATCTAATTGTTTGACCCAAGGGACAACAGAGAGTTGATAAGTAAAATACCCATTTTTATACCGGCCTTGAAAGACAATAGTATCAATTAAACCATGATACTTTTGCTGCTGCTCATAGCCTATTGAGACATGTAGTGCACTGCCTAATAAGGTTGACGCTTCAAGGGGTACTTCACTAACGCAGGTTAAATCAAAGTGGAAAGGTGCAGATAAATAATCTATTCCATTGAGCGCCGTTAAAATCGGTTGCTGAGTTAAACCTGTCATCTCTACTGATAATAAGCGCGCGGTATTCATGATGATTCAAGCCACAATAAAGACTATAATATGGCATTTAACTAAATTATTGTCAATTCATTCTTTGATATAGTTTCTCCCTCTCATTAGCCACTGGGCTTTTGCCTTCGCCAAAAGTGGCAAAGTCCTGTGTATAATAAAGTCTACTTGTAACAGATGCAGGCCCTTGGCAATCCATGATCTCTCGCACCAAACTCAACCATTACCTCAACGATTATTTACATGCCCAAATGATGAAGGACTATTGTCCCAATGGCTTGCAAATTCAAGGCAAATCAGAGATTAAAAAAATAATCACCGGGGTCACCGCCTCACAAGCACTGGTTGATCAAGCGATTGTCGAGCAGGCAGATGCTATATTGGTTCATCATGGCTATTTCTGGAAAGGAGAGAACCCCTGTATTACTGGCCATAAGAAGCATCGAATGAAAGCATTACTTGATCACGAGATCAATCTATTTGCTTATCACTTGCCATTGGATGTCCACGGTGATTTAGGGAATAACGTCCAATTGGCAAAAATTATGGCTTGGCAGATCACTGGTGAACTCATGACCAACACCCCCATCAATTTGGGTTTAGTGGGTCAGCTAGCGGATGCGTTATCAGCAGACGCCTTAGCAAACCATATACAACACAAACTGCAGCGCCAACCATTGGTGATTACCGCTCACAATCGCCCAATTAAAACCCTCGCCTGGTGTACTGGTGGGGCGCAAGACTTTATCGAACAGGCAGCTACAGCGGGAGTTGATGCTTATATCAGTGGAGAGATATCCGAACGCACCACCCACTTAGCTCGTGAGCTGGGTATTCATTATTTTGCCTGTGGCCATCACGCCACTGAACGCTATGGTGTTAAAGCGCTTGGTGAGCATTTAGCTAAAAAGTTTGACCTAGACTGCCTGTTTATTGATATTGATAACCCGGTTTAGTCAAAGACTATGGTGACTCTAATCAGTTGATGGCTCATCAGGCATGATAGCTCAGGGCTTGGTGGTAGATTGCCTCATCGATGGCATCAGCCAATGCTTTGACTGTCAGCTTGTGATAGTCTGGTTGTGTACAAAGACCAAAATTATGTAAATCACGGATGTGCTCAGCACCTTGCTGTAGTAAGCTATATGCCCAACATAATGGACCAAATTCTTCTCGATAATCTACCTGGTGCTTTTGCAAACGTTGTTTGAGTTTTTTGATATCAGTGATTTTGAGATATTGTGCAACCACGTGTTCAGTGATGGTTTGTAGGTGCAATAAAATGTTTTCCTTTTGTTGGTTACTGTAAGTATTCCAATCAATCACTTCTACAAAATGCCGCTTGCAACCACGGCAAATGTCATCACCATAAATCGTTGAGCAAATACCGATACACGGCGTGCTAAGATCATTAAGAATTCTCATTTAATGGCACCTAGCCTCCTTTTATTTGTTCAGCGGCGCTAGTGCCGCTAGAAATTGGTTTGCAACAGTTCCCTTAAGCAAATACCTCGCATTAACAAGTTATCACCCCACCACCCAAACAGATATCCCCTTGATAAAATACCACTGATTGACCCGGCGTAATCGCGCGTTGTGCTTGCTCAAACTCAACAACCGCTTGGCCATGCTCAATACTCACCTGACAGGCTTGATCTGCTTGCCGATAACGCGTTTTGGCACGACAATGGAGTGGTGTCATGGGTGCATCACCATGGACCCAAGTCAGTTGCTCTGCTACTAGTGTTTGTTTGAAAAGTAAAGGATGGTCGCTACCTTGGACCACAATTAAAACATTTCGCTCAAGGTCTTTTTGTGCCACATACCATGGGCGATCATCCGCATCTTTTCGTCCTCCGATCCCCAAGCCTTGGCGCTGACCAATGGTGTAATACATGAGACCATCATGATGACCGATGACCTGACCACCCTCTGTTTGAATCTCACCCGGTTGTGCGGGTAAATACTGACTTAAAAATTGCTTAAATTTACGTTCACCAATAAAACAAATGCCCGTGCTGTCTTTCTTATTATGATTGATTAACCCAGCCTGTTCAGCAATAGCACGCACTATCGGTTTTTCTAGCTCACCAATTGGAAATATGCTGGCCGCTAACTGCGATTGATTCAGTGTGTATAAAAAGTAACTTTGATCCTTATTAGGATCTAAACCTTTGCATAGCGTTTGCTGATCGGCATCTGTTTGCTTGCGAACGTAATGCCCCGTTGCTATATAATCCGCAGTCAACACTTTCGCATAGTCAAGAAATGCCTTGAACTTAATTTCACGGTTGCACAAGATATCGGGATTGGGTGTCCGACCGGCCTGATATTCGGCTAGAAAATGTTCAAATACGCCATCCCAGTATTCGGCAGCAAAGTTGATCGTCTTGAGGGGAATGCTAAGTTTATCACACACGGCTTGTGCATCAGCAATATCTTCTGCGGCAGAACAATACTCAGCGGTGTCGTCTTCCTCCCAGTTTTTCATAAAAACACCGGTCACTTGATGACCTTGTTGTTTTAATAATAAAGCAGCAACTGACGAGTCAACACCACCGGACATACCAACGACAATATGAGACATATTCTCAGCTTCCATTTTTACACAATCAATGAACAGTTTTTTATTTTTTCAACGGCACCCATGCCGCTAGATATTCGGTTGTCACTGCCCCATCATCACCAATTTAGTTGGTATAGGTGACATGTCTTTTTGGGAAGAATTTTCGTGAAGATGAAATACGTTGATTCTACAATGGCAAGACTGTCTTATCAATAATGGTACGCAAGACAAAGTTGGAGTGGGTGTTGCTCACACCCTCAATTGTGAGCAGCTTCTGTAACAAAAATTGCTGATAGTGCTCAGTATCCTTCGTGACAATTTTCAGCAAATAGTCGGCACTTTGACCGCTAATCAAATAACATTGCATAACTTCCGGCATATCAGAAACGGCTTGTTCAAAACGGGTCATACTTTCCGGGCCATGATTATCTAAAGCCAGTAAAATCCACATGCTTAATCCTAACCCCAGTTTTTTTTCATCGAGAATGGCAACATGATTTTTGATGAAGCCACTATCTTGCAGATTTTTTACTCGTCTTGAACACGGAGAGGGTGATAAGTTGACTTGCTCGGCAAGTTCTTGGTTATTGAGATATTGCCGTTGTAGCAACGAGAGGATTTTTTTATCTGTCTTGTCCATCTTAATTCCCGACTGTGCTATTTTCAGGGCTACCCCCTAAAAACAGAATAAAAAATCAATATATCACATTTTTTCGCGATAAAATTTTAAAAAAACAAAAAAATACGCACACTTAGCAAAAAATCACCCCTGGCATTTTGTTATAATTCTTAGCCTAAAAAATAAGGTCTCAAACCATTATGACACTGAAAAAATCGATGAGCACTTTTACACTGTTGGCCTCTGCCATCGCCGGAATTGTTGGTTCAGGCTGGCTATTAGGGCCAATGTCTGCAGCAAGAATCGCAGGCCCTGCTGCTATCTTGAGCTGGATAATCGCGGGGTTATTGATGATGGTGGTCGCCGCAAGTTTTGTCATCCTGACTCGAGCCATGCCAATCAATGGTGGTACCGTGCGCTTTTTCCAACATAGCTACGGCCACTTTGCGGGGTTTAGTTTTTCTTGGATTTCTTGGTTGGCCTGGGTCTCGGTATCACCCATTGAAACCATGGCTTTATTACAATATTGCAGCACCTACATCCCTGGATTGATGACAACAGGCAACGACCCAGTGCTAACAACGACAGGTATTCTAGTTGCCATGGCCGGCGTCACCGTCATGACGATTATTAATAGCTTTGGCACCAAAACATACAACCGATTTAATGCCGTATTTTTAGCATTCAAACTTTTTATTCCTTGCGCTACCGCGGTGTTATTACTCAGCAGTCATTTTGATAAACACAATTTTGTGAGCCAAGGATTTATGCCATTTCATGTCCAAAGTATTTTTGCAGCACTGCCATTAGCTGGTGTGATCTACTCTTTTATTGGCTTCAACCCGGCCATCCAGATGGCATCAGAAGCTAAAAACCCCCGCCGAGCCATTCCAATTGCGATCTTTGGTTCACTATTCGTGTGCATTATTTTATATACCTTAGTCCAAGTAGCTTTTATTGGTGCCTTACCGAGCGCCAGTTTTTTGCATGGCTGGGCAACTGTTAATTTTGTGGGTGATAATGGCCCATTTGCTGGGTTACTCGCCGCCTTTGGTTTCGTCTGGTTTGTGAAGGCCCTATATTTAGATGCTCTGGTATCCCCTTTTGGCACGGCGATGGTGCAATCAATGGCAACAGGTCGTTTAACTTACGCCATGAGCGAGAATGGCTATTTCCCTAGTGCCCTACAAAAAACAAATCGTTTTCATATGCCCGCCCGAGCTATGTTGCTCAATATGATTGTTGGCTTTATGTTCTTTTTACCCTTCCCTAGTTGGCAGCATATGGTTGGATTCTTGGTGTCTTGCTTAGCCTTAGGCTACGTCATTGGCCCAATGGCATTGATGGTACTGGCACAAACAAAACCACATCGTTTTGGTCACGCACCACGCTGGGCAATTGACTTACTCTGCTTTGTGTCATTCTATATTTGCAATCTGATTATTTTTTGGACTGGCTGGAGCATTATTGCCAAGGTTAGTCTATTATTTTTTGTTGGTTACATTATTTTGGCGATTAAAGTTGGCCTCAATAAAGCAAAGCAACAAGTATTTGAACTGAATATTGTGCGTGGTAGCTGGGTCATCATTTATATGATTGGCATGACAATACTGAGCTATTTCAGCAGTTTTGGCGGCACCCATGAAATTCCTTTTGGTATCGACTTTATCGTCATCTTAGTATTCAGTGCGGTAATTTACAGTTTTGCACGTTACTTGACTGTCATCACTAAAATGCCTAAAGAAAGTGACCTTGTCCCGCCACTGGTTGTCAGTTAGCTGATGATGGCTATTGTCTAGCGGTGTTGAAAAACAAAAAACTGCTCATGGACTGCATGGGAAAAGTTCTGTTGATGACAAGATAGCTTTAAATTCCCCCAAGGCTGATAGGTCCATATTAAGTAACACCCGCATACTGTCTAAACGTTGCTGAAAGCTCGGGGAAGCCAGTGATTGCAACTGCTGAATACTCAAACGTTTTTGTACAACTAACGTCATTTCAATCAAGAGAAAAAATACATAGCGTGCCATATTGGCATTCCAATCCATGCGCTGTTGACCCAGCGAACATTGCCAATAGTCGGCTAAGATTTTTTGCTGTGCCAATAGTGATTTTGGTTGGGATAACAAATCTAATAGGTGCTGACCAATCACAGCCAATTGTTTTAATTGCTCAACCCGACGTGGATCAAAATAGATAATTGAACGATATAACTGTGGATCTTCTGCATGATAGCGCGCAATGACTTGCATACGCTGCCCATAAAGTATTTGGTCACTGATGGTTATAGACTGATCTAACAGTTGCTGCTCTTTATCAAGGAGAAAATAATGACAGGCTTGTATCACATCCATTAGCTCATCGTGCTCAAGAGCACTTAGTGAATGAACCTTAAAACCAATGTCAGTGAAAATAGTCTGTAAAGGCTGTGTTTTTTCTCGGCATCGTCCGCCACACGCAATTAAATTAAATTGCGTGTAAGGTGGCTTAATATTTGGACCAAACATTGGGTGCAGTGCCAGTATTGGGCCGGCATGTTGCTGTAGCATGACTTGTAATGGCACACATTTGACACTGGTTATATCAGATAATATCGCTTGTTGCCGAAGGTAAGGTACGATTTTTTTTAGTGTCTGAACCGTTTTTGTAATTGGCACACTAACTATCACCCAATCGGCTTGTGCTAACATTTGGCATTTGGATGGTTTTTGCCAATCATCGATGTCAAAGCTTTCCACCTCAAAATTTTGGCTTTGCAGTAGCTGCAGAAATAAAGCGCCCATTTGTCCTTGGCCGCCAACAATCACTATTTTCATTTTGACAGAATTGATGAAAGCCTTTATTCTCAAACAATGAAGGGTAGAAAATCAACTTATGTGCATCATTTCTTTTCAGGGTGAACACGGTGCTTACTCTGAACAAGCCATCTATCACCATTTCGGTAGCACTGTCCGCACCCATCCCTGCTCCAGCTTTGCCCAAACGCTCACTGCCGTTGTCAATCAGGACGTTGATTATGCGATGTTGCCAGTTGAGAACGCACTCACCGGTACGGTCATTCAGGCTTATGACCAATTACTGACAACCCCATTACAGGCTCAGGCAGAAGTCATTTTGCCAATTCATCACTGTTTACTAACCCATCCAGATAGTCAAGTATCAGATATTGAATTTGCACTCTCTCACCCACAAGCATTGAGCCAATGTGCCAATCACTTAGACCGCCTTAAGATTAAACCACTAACGAGTTATGACACGGCTGGTGCTGCGAAATTACTCAGCCAAAACCCACAGAAAAATCATGCTGCAATTGCCAGTGATCTCGCCGCAACAGTCTATGGGTTAAAGATAATTGAAAGCCATTTTGAGGACCACGCCTATAATCAGACACGATTTCTAGTCATGGGTGCAAAGCCTTTAGAGTTGAGTCGCCGGCGCGATAAAACATCTCTGATTTTCGCCCTCAAACACCAACCCAACGCCCTAGCCAACGTGCTGAACGATTTAGCTCATGCCAACATTAACCTCCACAAAATTGAGTCTCGACCCATGCCGAATAAACCCTGGCAGTATTTATTTTTTTTAGATATCGCGGGTGCTATTGGTGAAGAATACATCGACCAAGCGATTGTTGTGCTAAAACAGCAAGTAGCCTGGCTAAAAATACTCGGCTCTTACCAAGCCGCTAGAGTTGATAAGGATTAAACCATGAAACCAGATGCTGTCATTTTTCGTGCCTATGATATTCGTGGGACCTACCCGGAGCAATTGTCAGAACCCGCAGTCCATGCCATTGGGCAGGCTTTTGGTTCAATGGTCATTGATGCGGGACAGCAACTGGTCATCACCGGACGTGATGCACGCCTATCAGGACCCGCACTCTCTCAAACATTGATTGATGGCATACAAAGCAGTGGCTGTGATGTGATTGATATTGGTGTCGTGCCAACCCCCGTATTGTATTTCGCCAGTTATCAGTTGGGTCACGGCACAGGAGTGATGCTAACCGGCAGTCACAATCCGGGCAACTACAATGGCTTAAAAATGTTAATTGATGGTGAAAGCTTAGCTGAGCAAAAAATTCAAGATATTTATCAGCGCATTGCACAGCATGATTTTCACCAAGGTCAAGGGTCAGTCAAAAACCACGATATCATTGAGGCATATAGTCAGGCAGTGATTGAGCGCACGAAACACACTCAGCAAATGACAGTCGTGGTCGATGCGGGTAATGGGGTTGCCGGCATGCTCGTACCGACACTACTCAAAAGACTGGGCTATGACGTCATCGAATTATTTTGTGAACCTGATGGCGCATTCCCCAACCACCACCCAGACCCCAGTAAGCCCGAAAACCTTACAGATCTCATCGCAGCTGTTCAAACTCAACAAGCGGATATTGGCCTTGCCTTTGATGGTGATGGCGATCGCCTGGGGGTGGTCTCGCCACAAGGTGAGATTATTTGGCCTGATCGCCAAATGATGCTCTATGCCGAAGATGTCTTACACAAAAAAGCAGGTGCCGAGATTTTATTTGATGTTAAATGTAGTAAAAACTTAGCTGGTATTATCGAAAAAAACGGTGGCAAGGCAACCATGTGTCAAACAGGCCATGCACTGATCAAAAAAAAGCTCAAGCAAACAGGTGCTGCGTTAGCTGGCGAAATGAGTGGTCATATTTTTTTCGCCGATCATTGGTTTGGCTTTGATGATGCGCTCTATACCGCCGTGCGGCTATTAGAAATTTTAGGCCAGAAAAATCAATCAGTTGATGCTGTGTTTTCGGGCTACCCCAATAGTGCAAATACACCCGAAATCAACGTCACTGTTGCTGATGATCAAAAATTTATCTTAATTGAAAAACTGGTTGCAAATGCTCACTTTGATCAAGCGAAAGTAATCACTATCGATGGCTTACGTGTTGAGTTTACAAACGGCTGGGCTCTTATTCGTGCGTCCAACACCACGCCTTGTGTCGTGCTACGTTTTGAGGCTGACAGCCAACAAGATCTAGAGCAAGTCCAAGACCGTTTTTATGACTATTTACAGCAGCAAGCAGCAGAGATTACTTGGCGCTAAACCACGTGCCCTAACATCTTAATCGCAATCAATAAGAGCAGGATTGCAAATACAATGCGTAAGGCCCTTGAAGAAATACGTGAATTCACTCGCGCGCCAAACGGTGCAAAAATCAAGGATAATGGCGCAATACATAACACAGCAGGCCAGTAGATATAACCAGTACTCCAGGCAACTGGATGATGCCCCATACCTAGAATCATAAAGGCAACAGTCCCGACAACTGCCGCAGGTAATGCTAGTGCTGAGGCTGTGCCAGAGGCTTGCTGCATTGAAAAATGATACTGAACCAAAAATGGAACGCTAAACGCGCCACCACCAATGCCCAACATGCCCGATAGAATGCCAATGCCAGAACCTGCTAAACGCATCGCACTTTCTTTTGGTGGCACTTGGTCTGCATTTGGTTGCTGGGTTTTAAAACACATCTTGATACCCAAAACGATCATAAATAACCCAAATACCAAGCTTAAATACCGACTATGCATAAAATGCGCGCCGACAGCACCCAGCACCGTTCCTATGGCAAGCCATAATGCCATTTTAGGATAAATTGACCAAACGATATGGTGATGCTTATGATGTGCAATCGTTGAAGAGATGGCGGTGAAAATCATCACGCATAATGATGTCCCTGCGGCAAACTGCATTAATAAATCTTTAGGCATCCCAATTAAACCAAAAACAAAGACCAAGCCCGGCACCACCAAGATACCACCACCAATCCCTAAAAGACCGGCCATAAAACCAGAAAAAACACCTAAGAAAATAAAAAAAGCTAGATCAAGCATCAGTCGTCTATTGTTATTTTTGTGAGATTATAGTCGAAACGGGTGATACATGGCTAATTCATGCTGAAACCGTCGGCATTTTTAGCCAAGTCCGGTATAATGCACACATCATTAGAGAGCCATCGATATTATTATGTTTCAAACCTTATCTGATCGTTTGGGTAAAACCCTCAAATCATTGAAGGGTCAAGGCCGTTTAACGGAAAAAAATGTTAAAGATGCAATGAAACAAGTTCGCGTCGCCCTACTTGAGGCTGATGTAGCACTTGAAGTTGTGCAAGAGTTTCTAGGACGAGTCAAACGCCGTGCGCTCGGCCGTGAGGTAATGAAAAGCTTATCTCCTGGCCAGGTGATGTTAAAAATTGTTAAGCAAGAACTCACCAAAGTGATGGGGGAAGAAAATGAATCCCTCAATTTAAAAACCCAGCCACCAGCTGTTATTTTGATGGCCGGTCTACAAGGCTCAGGTAAAACAACCAGCGTTGCCAAACTTGCCCGTTGGCTCCAAAGCAGTGAAAAGAAAAAAGTTGCGGTGGTCAGTGCAGATGTTTATCGCCCAGCGGCGATTAAACAGCTTGAAACATTAGCGACGGAAGTCAATGCACACTATATTCCAAGTACTGCCGATGAAAAACCTTTGGCCATTGCCAGTCGTGCACTTGATGTGGCGAAAAAGGAAATGTCAGATGTCTTGATTGTTGATACAGCGGGTCGTCTACACGTTGACCAGGCGCTTATGGATGAAATCCAACAGTTGCATCAATTTTTAAAGCCAATTGAAACACTCTTTGTCGTCGACAGTATGACCGGTCAAGATGCGGCCAAAACAGCAAAAGCATTTAATGATGCTTTAGCTCTTAGCGGGGTTATTCTGACCAAAACTGATGGCGATGCCCGTGGTGGTGCCGCATTATCGATTCGTCAAATTACCGGCACGCCCATTAAATTTTTAGGCGTTGGTGAGAAAACTGAGGCATTAGAGCCTTTTCACCCAGAGCGTGTTGCCTCACGCATTCTCGGCATGGGTGATGTTTTAAGTTTGATTGAAGGCATTGAGCAAAAAGTTGACAAAGAAAAAGCCGACAAAATGGTCAAAAAGCTTAAAAAAGGTAAAGGCTTTGACCTCCAAGATTTTGCAGATTCATTATCACAGATGGAAAACATGGGTGGCATTAGCAACCTGATGGGCAAGTTGCCTGGCGTAAGTGATATTCCAGAGACAATGAAAAGCCAGGTTAATGATAAAATGACTGTTAAGATGCGCGCAATGATTAGTTCCATGACCCTCAAAGAACGTGCGAATCCTGATTTAATTAAAGGGTCACGCAAACGTCGTATTGCCGCTGGCTCCGGGACAGAAGTACAAGACTTAAACCGCCTACTAAAACAATTCACACAAATGCAAAAAATGATGAAGAAGCTTGGCAAAGGTGGCAACATGATGAAAATGATGCGAAGCCTTGGCGGAATGGGTGGTCTAGACGCGATGAAAGGCATGCTACCGAAAGGTGGCCGCTCGCCATTTTAGCTCCCCGAATTGTGTTAGCTCATTATTAATCTCTCAGGAAATACCAAGGGACACGGGAATTATAGATGATTATCTCCCCATTGATTTACAACAGTGTTGGCACGATGGGTGTCATATTGTGCATCGCTATCTTTTTACTGTTGCAAACCGGTCATATCCGTGCGGAACAGCTTACCTATAGCTTGGTCAACTTGATTGGCTCATTATTGATTTTATTTTCCTTATGCTTTGCCTGGAACTTATCAGCAGCGATGATCGAAATCGCTTGGAGCTTGATTAGTTTTTATGGCTTATTACGTTGGTATCGGAGACGGTTATGAGTGATTACCATCAAGTCACATTAGTTGATAGTGAAGACCACATTATCGGTTTGATGGATAAGCTTGAAGCTCATGAGAAAGGCTTACTTCACCGCGCTTTTTCAGTCTTTATATTTCGAGACCATCAAGGCAGAAAACAGGTATTACTACAGCAGCGTCAGCATGATAAATATCACTGTGGTGGACTATGGGCTAACACCTGTTGTAGCCATCCCTTGGTTGATGAGCCAGTCGTTACTGGCGGTGAGCGACGTTTACGTGAAGAAATGGGCATTGATCTATCACTGCAACCGATAGGGCGGTTTCAATATCGCGCGAGTTTTGATAATGGTTTGGTTGAGCATGAATTTGACCATGTCTTAGTTGCTCATGCAAATGTCACACCTAACCCTAATGCCGATGAAGTGGCTGCGTGGCGTTGGGTTAATGTTGATCAGCTACTCAATGAAATTAAAAAACAACCGCACCAATACACCCCTTGGCTCGAACCGGCATTACACATTGCGTTAAATTATCAAAAACCTTTACGTCAAGTCCGCAGTTTCGTCCTGCGTGAAGGACGACTAACCAAATCCCAAGAATATGCTCTAGAGCACTATTGGACGGACTATGGGCTGGAATGCTCTACTGGCCAATTAAATTTGGCTAACGTATTTGGCAATGCACACCCTGTTATCGTCGAAATTGGCTTTGGCATGGGTGCTTCATTACTGCAAATGGCTGAGCAAAACCCTCAAATCAATTACATCGGTATTGAAGTACATCGGCCAGGTGTTGGTAAATTATTACATGGCGCACGGCAAAAACAATTGCAAAACTTACGTGTATTTTGTGCCGATGCGATAGACGTTTTAAGACAATGTATTGATAATAAGACATTGTGTGGTGTACAACTATTTTTTCCTGACCCTTGGCCCAAGAAAAAACACCACAAACGTCGTATTGTGCAACCAGATTTCCTAACATTAATCCATCAAAAGCTCAAAAAAGGTGGTTTTTTTCATTTGGCCACCGATTGGCAAGCTTACGCAGAAGAGATGTTAACACAACTTTCTGCAGCACCTGGTTTTATCAATACATATCAGGACTACGCTCCCAAACCGGCATCACGACCGCTCACCAAATTTGAGCAGCGTGGACAACGACTTGGCCATGGTGTCTGGGATCTTATTTTTACCACCACTCCCACCAATGAATAGCCGCTATCTCGCCGCAGGCGTTATTGCACAAGTCGTGATTCATCACCACGCTTTAGATGTTGCATTGGCAAATCACCTCGAAAAGCTTACATCACGAGATCAGAGTTTTGCTAAAGCCTTATGTTTTGGTGTCATCCGCCAACTGTGGGTATTACAAGCTGTTGAAGCGCAACTATTAAACAAGAAAATCAAAGCCAAAGATCATTTCGTCCGCTGTCTGATCTGGCTGGGTATTTATCAGATACACTGGATGCATGTTGCCAACCATGCAGCCATTGCGCAAACCGTTGCTGCGGCCAAAAAACTCAAACAACCATGGGCAACGGGCTTGATCAATGCTGTGTTGAGAAAATTTGAGCAGAATCCACAGCAGTATTTGCAAACCATGAATCCAGAAACAAAATACAATCACCCATCATGGTTACTCAATCGACTCAAACAAGACTGGCCAAAGCATTACCAAGATATCCTCCATGCCAATAACCAGCAAGCACCGATGTATCTGCGAGTGAATCAACAGCAGTGTACGCAAAATGAATATCTTAAAATTCTCAAGGAACAGGGTATTGGGGCATTTGCAGTTTCTGCAAGCACAACAGCTGTCACACTAGCCTCACCAAAGCCAGTTGAGCAATTACCATACTTTGCCGAAGGCTGGGTTTCCGTGCAAGATTTAGCCCCACAGCTTGCAGCACCTCTGCTGAAGCTTCAACCGCAACAAAGGGTATTAGATGCCTGTGCTGCGCCGGGTGGTAAAACAGCACATAGCCTTGAAATAGAACCAACGATTGATTT
Organism: Gammaproteobacteria bacterium; assembly: GCA_965662575.1. Classification (GTDB taxonomy): domain Bacteria; phylum Pseudomonadota; class Gammaproteobacteria; order Francisellales; family CACEW01; genus CBFIHN01. The sequence goes on along the minus strand of CBFIHN010000006.1, from coordinate 6,083 downwards.
ACTGTCAACTGACCATGATTCCAAGCGCTTAGCAAAAGTCTCGGCGACTCTCAAGCGCCTCAATGTAAGAGTCAACATCATGCATGCCAATATGCTGGAGAAGAGCTGGTGGGATGGTAGACCCTTTGATCGGATTCTATTAGACGCACCATGCTCAGCAACCGGTGTGATTCGTCGACACCCCGATATTAAATGGCTGCGCAAAGACAGTGATATTGCACAATTGGCACACACACAGTTAACCATGCTTGAAAACCTTTGGGATTGTCTGACAGATCATGGTATCTTGCTCTATGCCACTTGCTCGGTGTTACACCAAGAAAATGATGCGGTCATCGAACAGTTTTTAACGCAGCATCCCGACGCATCCTGTGATGAACTTGTCCTGACAAATGGCTGTAAAACTGTCTATGGCTGGCAGTGCCTTCCTGAGCAGCAGGGTAGTGATGGCTTCTATTATGCCAGACTGGTCAAGTGACCTAAATAAATGAGCAGTTTTTCATTTTTTTCAACGACGCTAGTGCTGCTAGAAATTGGTTTACAACAGCCCCTCTACCACCTGTGCGGTCGCTTTACACTGACGGCGACCAGAGAGGAGAAATACGGCCGACTTCCCTTTGGAAACCCCAACCACAAAAAGCCTGGCCTTACGCCGCAGGGTTTAATGTTTATTAAGTGAGAAATGAACTGATGAGTAACTATAGCCAAGAAGAACTGGATAAATTTTCTGCATTAGCAGCACGCTGGTGGGATAAAACCGGGGAATTTAAACCTTTACATGATATCAACCCCTTACGCTTAGAGTTTATTGAATCTCTCACTAGCTTAAGCGACAAAAAAGTGCTTGACGTGGGTTGTGGTGGTGGCATTCTCAGTGAGTCAATGGCACAATCTGGCGCCAAGGTCACTGGCATTGATCTTGGCCAGCCTTCATTAGAGGTAGCTAAATTACATCTTTATGAATCTCAATTGGCCGTCACTTATCAACTCGCTAGTGCAGAAGATTTTGCCGAACAACATGCGGAAACCTTTGACGTTGTCACCTGCATGGAAATGCTTGAACATGTCCCAAATCCCAGCAGCGTTGTTGATGCCTGTGCTAAGTTAGCTAAGCCCGATGGCTATATTGTCTTTTCAACGCTCAACCGTTCTATCAAATCCTTCCTTATGGCGATTGTCGGTGCTGAACATATCCTACAAATTTTGCCGAAGGGCACCCATGAATACAGCAAGTTTATTCGTCCTGCTGAGCTCATGTCATTTGCTCGACGAGCACAATTGCAAGTTGAAAAGAGTGCGGGAATTCACTATGCCCCGCTGACACAAAAATATCGCTTAAATCATAAAATGGATGTGAATTATTTGTTAGCATTTCGCAAATGCCCATGAACTGGTAGAATAACCCGCTAATTCCTTCCCTAGGACGCCTCATGGCTGACGATAAAAAACCCAATGATGGCATATTAAATAACAAAATTGTCAAAACAGGTGATTTTGATCAGCATCAATGTGATGTTGCTCGTCTTTATCTACGCGAGATTGGCTTTCGCCCCTTACTCACTGCAGAGCAGGAAAAGACACTAGCTGAACGTGTGAAAGAAGGTGACGATGATGCGCGCAAACTGATGATTGAATCTAACCTGCGTCTGGTAGTCAAAGTAGCCAAGCAATACATTAAACATGACATGGCATTCTTGGACCTTATCGCTGAAGGGAACATTGGTTTGATGCATGCGGTAGAAAAGTTTGAACCCGATTTAGGTTATCGTTTCTCAACTTATGCAACTTGGTGGATTCGTCAGGCGGTTGAGCGAGGGGTTTATAACCAGGCACGAACAATCCGTATTCCTGTTCACGTATTAAAAGAACTCAATACCTATTTGCGCGCGGCACGTCAGCTTAATCAAAATTTAGACCATAAGCCCACAGCCGAAGAAATTTCTGCCTTCTTAGATCAACCCGTAGAAGACATTAAAAAAATACTGGCTATCCAAACCATCACCGAGTCCATTGATGCCAAAGTTGATGAAAATGGACGCCCCATTGCTGAAATTATTGGCGACCCCAATGCCGAGTGTCCAGCCGAAGCTCATGAAAATGAAGATTTAATTCGTCAACTTGATAAATGGTTAGATCGCTTACCTGAACGTCATCAAAAAATTCTAACGCTTAGATTCGGCCTGCGCGGTCATGAAGCAGAAACACTTGAACGCACTGGTGAAATTGTTGGTCTCACCCGTGAGCGGGTTCGTCAATTACAAATTGAAGCCTTTAATAAGCTGAAAAGGATTATTACCGGTGACTCTCTCTCCAAAGATGAATTGTTAGATTAATCAACAGCCAATAAGTCATCAGTCCTACAACATATTAAACCTAATAAATGAGCAGTTTTTCATTTTTTTCAACGACGCTAGTGCCGCTAGAAACTGGTTTGCAACAGTCCCATTATGGCTAATTAATCATAGCCGTAACTTTATACAAAAAAGCCCCAAATACCAGGGGCTTTTGGTTAATAGTCGCACCCCGCCGCTATGTGCGGCGAGAGGATATAGACTAACAGACTAGTGCTTGTGGAAATAGGAACGTAAAATCACCCCTTTCCAATTATCGTGACCATTGTTAGTGGTTGAATCTGATGGGGTAATCCGCAAATTATAACTACCCCAACCATGACCAGTTGACCAGGCAGTCCAACCGACAAAACCATACCCTTTGGCCGTGCTGTACGCGTGATCATTGAGGTATTTCAGGAAGTCATTCAACGGTCCAGCACAACTTGACTTATTATCACCGACACCAAATTCTGTCACCATGGCTTTCAGCTTATTGGCACGTAAATAATCAACAAAAGCTTGCAAATTAAACCCATTCTTACCGGTTGTCGTCAAGTCTTGTAAACAATCATTATGCGTACCACTGTAATCGGAATCTAAATATTGATGAACATTGATAATGATTTTCTTTATGGTTGTAGTTGCTTGATCGGAAGACAAGCCATTTTCTTGCAATAAACCTGTCATATTTGCGCGAGAGAATGCCTCATTATTGCCATATTGATCCCAGCTATGTAGGCCGGTGAAATGCTCGCCCTCAACCAAATAGTGTCCTACAAATCCATCTTTTTCCAATGCTGCAATCACTGCCATCTCCATTGAAGCAACCTCTTGTGCAGAAAGTTGTTGGCTAGGGTCTTGCGATGCTGCTGTTGGTTCATTGACCAAGTCAAACATCAAATACTTTTGTTGGTCCGCTGGAATATTAGTTTTTAATGCATGCCATATGTGCGTCCAAATACCAATATAGTCTTGAGGATTCTTATCTAATGTCCCATCAGGGCAATTTCCCGTAGCTAAACAACCGGCATGCTGCGTCCCCACTGTGGCATAGTGCATGTAGCTATGCAAATCGATCATGACATAATAATCCTGATCGACTAAAGTTTTAACAGTGGGTAACACCAAGTGGCCGAAATAATCATTAAACGCCTGTTCTTCCTGTTGTTGTTTCTTAGGGTCATCTGTGGAGAATGAGCTACCATACGGCTGCATATAAGCCCAACGCACGGGGATTCGTACCGTGTTTGCCCCAGGCAAACCCTCTTTAGTATTCAAAAAGGCAAGGGTATCAATCGCATCTGGACCTTTATTTGAGATATCTGGAATCACAGCCGCATTTGGTGTATTGGAAAACTCTAGACCTGATAAATTAATGCCGGTGAACCAGTTATCTCGCGATGGGGCTGGGGGTAAATTGTCATTGCCCGTCAGTTGCTTGAAATACAAATTTCCTTTCAACGTATAAGTCCCACCAGACTGGGTAACCGTTAGTTTTGCCTGAATTGGTTGTAACGGTTTTCCCGGTAATTTGTTGTCAGTTGGTCCGCTGTAGGTTAGCTTTCCGCTATTATCGAGGCCAATATACCCTAAATACGTGTCCGTGAACTGACAGCCACCCATCCGTAATGTCATGCTTAAATAATTCTTGACCTTGGGATCAGTCCAATTAAACTCATGTTGTTCACCATAAGCTATTGGCGGCCCATAGGGGATTGGGGGGTTGCTCTTGTCCTGCAAGCATAACACTGGCCGCAGCTTACTTTGATCTGCCGGTGAGACAGGAACTAATTTGGCATCAAAAAGCCCCTCAACTTTGTTAACTAAGGTATCGGCGAATCCTATATTTAACATGCTAAAAAGACCACACCCTATCAATGCCATGGTAATTTTTTTGTTCATTTATTTCTCCAAAAAATAATCATAAATTAACACAGTAAATAATAGATGAAAAAATAAGAAATGCCAAATTTTTTTTGTGGCCGCGAATTGACTCACAAAGAATTTTACCAAAAGTATGAGTAAAAGGTATCACTGACTCATACCAAGGGGCTATTGCAAGCTGGTTTATAGCGAGCAATAGCTCACCGCTGAGGTTCATGCCTTTAGTGTCTAATAGCTGGCTACTAGTGCACCCATGGCAAATAACTAAGAATATTCTCGTACACCCCCGGTACATAAGCAACACCAGTATTATGAAAAAAAGTTCTTCTCATCAAAATCCATGATTTTGACAATTCATTAATGCGCTTAGAAAAAAGCAAACTCTCAAAATGGCTACGCAGACGAACAAGTTTACGTGCATTCGTACCGTCAACGACCCTTTCTAAATCCGTCATCGTTAGCTCCTGGGACGGGCCTGCCCTCCCATACCTAACAGAAATGCTTTCTAGAACATCAGGGGAACCCAGCGTAAGCCGCCCACCTATTATATCGACATATTTCGCCTGACGACCAAACCGGGTAGACCAAATTCTCCTAGAGGAAAGAGAGTTATGAGGAGAAGAAAGATATCGATCATTCTGAGGTCTAAAAACACCTTCAGCATACACCGGTGCATAATCATCTGCACGCCTATAAGGGGAGTGAATTGCCCACTTATTATTCCCCAGAACTTCCATTTCTGTAGGCTCTCTATTGGCAGCCATAAGGCGAATTATGTGAAACTCTTCAACTGAAAAGGCATTCATCGTATTAACTGCAGGAGATCTATTTTGGCCAAAAGTACCATAACCATCATTAGCAGAAGCATCAGCAGAAGCATCCCCCTCCATTTTCAATATATCAAAGTTACTAAACACATAAGCCCCCAAGCCTCCTGTTATGCCACCCATTTCAGCGCTGGTTAACAACGAGGTGGTATCAACCCCCTGTTTACTAATCTCTTGTGCTATCGCATTACTACCCATACTGGTTGCTGCACCAAGTACTGCACCAATAGCCACTTTAGCGGTTATGCTTGTTGCCAACTCTCCCACGGGGCCAGTAGCATAACCTATAGCAGCCCCGGCACTATTAGAGACAGCACCTATTGCAGCCGACTTAGCCATGTGTTTACCATGGTGAAATGCCGCTTGGTTTAACCCCCCTGACAATGCCCCCTGTGCCGCACTATCTGTTCCAGGCCCCATGAGACCATACCCCAGAAATTGATTGGCTGCCACGCCCAAACCAAAAGACACAGCGGGAATTGCAACAAATTTTAAAGCGTCTAGCCCAAAATCTTTCAACGTAAAATGCCCACTGGGATCCTGATTCATAATGGGGTTGCCATTGGCATAGGCAAAGCCATTGGGTCCGGCTTTGGTAAACGCGGTCATCGAATCGACTTTCATCATCGAGCCGGTGGCCGGGTTAAGATTACGATACCCGCCCAGTTTGGTTAAGCCGGTGGTTGAGTCTTTGCTTTGTCCACTAAACCCGCGTTCACTGTGGCCGATATCTAAGGGTTGTAGATGGTCATCCGGTGTCGCTGGTCTTTGGGCTAACGAGACCTCGGTTTGCTGGCCATAGGGTAAATAGCTGTATTGATGCACCGGGGTCATCTGGCCGTTTTCATAGACTTCAAATACCCCTTGGTGATGTGAGATGAATGAGTGAGTCCTGTCATGTTCACCATCCCCCGTTAAAACTTCAAAACCACCGATAAACTGTTTGCGCTTATTCCCTTGTTGCTGAGCGATTAGCTGATGGCCTATATAATAAAAATCCACTGGATCCACTGATGTCCCATTAAAGCGCGATTGTTGT
>CBFIHN010000005.1:0-56736 GCA_965662575.1 Gammaproteobacteria bacterium | reverse complement strand
TGTAGGACAGCCTCTTAGCAATACCACCAACTCGCCCTACTTTTACGATACGACCATAAACATCTCGACTCATTTTAATCGTTTGCTGATCTCGATGATGATCCAGACAATGTATTTGGTTAGCACCAAGTGGACTATAATGAATTACCTTAACTTGACCTACACTCTTCACACCCTGTTTATTATTATCAGACCAACGCAACAGCTGTCCGCCATAAGGATCAAACTGCTGATGATAGCCATAGGTACCACTCGCCCTTGTCATACGAACATCGCTACTGCGCCCACCAACCAAGTAAGAAAAATGCTCGCTGGAAACCTCGTTACTGACAGAACGCAAACGGTGACTATTTGGGTCATAAGTGTAATGATTAGCCTGCGAAACCAGCCCTAACGACAATCCATTTGCAACCTCACTACTGATCAACTGCCCCAGCTGACTAAACTGCCCTGAACTGATACTCCCTTGAGGGTCAACCCCTTTTTTTAACACCCCACCAACATGGAAAACACCGTGACTACTCACTCCCGCACCGTCAGACTGCTCCACCAAGTCCCCAATCTTATTCACAACCCGAGCACCCAACAACTGGCCAGAAAAACCATCTGCAATGAAAACCAAACAGAATAATAGCGCTAAGAATTTTCTCATTATTCAATGGTCATCAATAAACACTCGTTACTGCCTTATTATTTTGCAAGCCCAACAGAAGAAGCACTTGCATCGATGAATACTCAACTGACATGAGTCATGCTCGACAAAATATTATCTTCAAAGACAAGATATTATTCCTAGAATCAAGATGTCATCCCCCCTACAGGAATGACATCTCATTACTGGAAATGAAGTGAGGTACATCTGTTCAGCTAACCACATAGCCTACTGATTCAGGATATAAATTTCTCCTTATTTCTTTTTAGGCAGATAAAGATCGGTAATCGTCCCTTCAAAAGCCTCAGTTGCCATTGCAACAGTTTCAGATAGAGTTGGATGCGGGTGAATGGTCAAGGAAATATCCTCAGCATCACAACCCATTTCAATTGCCAAACCAGCTTCAGCAATCAAATCACCAGCATGTGGACCAATAATCCCTGCACCGATAAGACGACCCGTTTCTTCGTCAAATAACACTTTGGTCATCCCTTCATCCCGGCCTAAGCTTAATGAACGACCACTCGCCGCCCAAGGGAATGAGCCCTTACCATATTTAACACCTTGTTCTTTAGCTTGAATTTCTGTCATGCCAACCCAAGCCACTTCAGGGTCAGTATAAGCAACAGAAGGAATACAGGCAGGCTCAAAATAATGTTTCTTGCCAGCAATGACCTCAGCGGCAATTTTACCTTCTGGCACGGCTTTATGCGCTAACATGGGTTGACCAACAATATCACCAATAGCAAAAATATGCGCTACGTTAGTCCGCTGCTGTTTATCAACTGGGATAAAACCACGTTCATCCACATGAACACCCGCTTTATCGGCATCCAGCTTATGTCCATTTGGTGTACGCCCAACGGCGACTAAAACCCCATCATATTTCACCGGCTTGTCTGGCGCATTTTTGCCTTCAAACGTGACATAAACACCCTCTTTCTTCGCCTCAACTTTAACCACCTTGGTTTCGAGCATAATATTGTTATAACGCTTAGCTACCCATTTTTGGTAAATCTTCGCAAGATCTTTATCTGCACCATTCATTAGCTGCGGCATAAACTCAACCACATCAATCTGGCTACCAAACTGATGATAAACTGTCGCCATTTCAAGACCAATAATACCACCACCTAAAACAAGCATTTTTTTGGGCACTTGTTTTAGTGTCAACGCACCGGTTGAATCAAAAATACGCTCATCTTCTGGTATAAATGGCAATTTGACTGGCTGAGAGCCTGCCGCAATAATTGCGGCATCAAATGCTACCTGAGTTTTTTTGCCATCGTCTGCTTCCACTTCAATTTGATTTGCGGACGTAAAACGACCATAACCATGAACAACCTCAACTTGACGTTGTTTGGCTAGCGCTTTTAGTCCCCCCGTCAAGCGATTCACCACGCCATCTTTCCAAGCAGCAATTTTTGCCACATCGACGTTAGGTTTTCCAAAGTCAACACCATGGTCTTTCATTGCCTTAGCGTCATCAAGTACCTTTGCTGTGTGCAACAGGGCTTTTGACGGAATACATCCAACATTCAAGCACACGCCACCAATTGAATCATAACGCTCAATTAGCACAACTTTTTTCCCCAAATCCGCTGCACGAAAGGCTGCGGTGTATCCACCAGGACCACTACCTAAAACAACGACTTCAGTCTTGATATCTGCCATTTGGCTCTCCTAAAATTAAAAATTTAAGTTAGATATTATAACGGCTGAGCACGTTAAAAACATCATGTTTCCTAATTTGCCAACCAAAATCATGTCTAGCAACATTCCAAATCAGCAAATGTGTCTTTGACTGCATCAAGATGCTCATTTAAAAACAGTAGTTTTAAGTTTGGACCAGCATCTTGGGTAAAATAGACAGCAATACCTTGATCACGTAGTTGCCAAACTTGCTGCATGGCCTGATGTGTTCGCGCATGACTATATACAATAGGTGGCCAACTGGCTTGCATAGTTGCATGCATTGCCAACGCATTATTTTCTGCCGTCTTGCCAAGTAAATCAAAATCTCTATTTCTAATGGCGGCTTGCATCGACACCATATCTTGTGCAACTTGTTGTGGCCACGCCTGGTAAAGTGCGGCAGTATCAACTGTCCGCTGCATGGCCGTACGCGAATCAATAGGCTTTGGTTGCTTAGTGACAATCAGTAAGCCAACAGATAGATCAGGCCAAACGAACTGTAATTTCTCCGCGTAACTATCTTGCCCATCCTCACGCCGGCCAGCATGCCAATAAACAAAGCCTGTTTCAATTGAGCGCGCTGCACTACCACTGCCCATTCTGGCCAATATTGACAACGCTCGTGTTGATAATTGCCATTGGTAAAGCTGATCTAAGGCCTTAACCACAGCTGCAAAACCGCAAGCTGACGAGGCTAAACCAGCAGCCACCGGCAAATTCATATTCGTTTCCACACGATAATAGTGACCTGTTTGATGGCGAAATAATGCTAAAAAATCAACCAATCGCTGATAGAACTGTTCCTTCTTATCAACCATTTCTCCATTTAACAGCACCTGGTCTTCCGATGACTTGACCACCGAGATAGTGGTTGTTGCACCACGGTCATTCAAGGATATCGATAAACTATCTGTCATCGGCAGGTTCAAATTACTATCGCGCTTACCCCAGTATTTAACTAAAGCAATATTACTCGGGGCAAATGCTGTTGCTTGCTCAACTGAGGGCTCAGTGGCACAGTTTTTCAGTATATCAGCTACACATAACTCACGGGCAAATATCACTCACACTCCTCATACTGCTTTAATAGAGTAACTGTTTTAATCAATGGCAAACCAATCAACGTGTTGGGGTCTTCACTTCGGATAAACTCAAATAAACTAATACCATAGCCTTCAACCTGAAAGCCACCAGCACATTGATAAGGCTTCTCCGATTGTAAATAGTATTCGATCGCCCCCGTAGAGAGCTTACGTACTTTGACCTCAACAGTGTCTAAAGCTAGCTGATATGTGTGATGACTGGCATCATAAACGCACAGGCCTGTATAAAAAAACAACACTTTACCGCTTGACTGCTGCAAAAAAGACACGGCGCGCTGATGCGTTTTGGGTTTACCACAAATTTTGCCGCCAATAACACCGACCTGATCTGAGGCAATAATCACCGATTGGGGACATTTTTTTGCAACGGCTTGGGCTTTTTCTAGACTCAACCGCTGAACCAGCTCAGGTGCTACTTCATCACGTCTCGGTGTTTCATCAATATCTGGTGAAACACATTCAAATGGTATATTGAGTTTGCGCAGAACACTTGCACGCCCGGGCGAACTGGACCCAAGAACTAAAGACTTGATTAACTTCATGCTAACTTAATGGCCAGCTGCGCAACACGCTTACCCAAGGCGCGACAAAGTTTTTTTTCTTCCTCAACCAAGGGCAAATCACTATTAGCTCCAGCCAAATGGCTAGCACCATAAGGTGTTCCACCTGTTTTACTAACCATGAGTTCAGGTTCACTATAGGGCAAACCGGCGATGACCATACCGTGATGAAGCAGCGGCATCATCATGCTAATGAGCGTTGTTTCTTGACCACCATGCAAACTACCTGTTGAGGTAAATAATCCTGCAGGCTTATTAATTAGATCACCATTAGCCCATAAAGTGCTGGTTGAATCTAAAAAGTATTTCATTGGGGCTGCCATATTACCAAAACGCGTTGGACTCCCAAGCACCAAGCCGGCACAATTTTTCAGATCATCAAGCGTTGCATATAAATCACCAGACTCAGGGATTGGATTTTCGATTGCTTCGCACTGATTTGAGACTGCAGGAACAGTCCGAACGACGACCTCAATCCCGTCAACTTGTGAGACACCACGAGCTACTTGTTGTGCCATACTAGCAGTAGCACCATGACGGCTGTAATATAGAACCAATATATACATCATTTCTTCCTAACTAAAGTATGTCTAAACCACACGAGTATTTAACGCGGCTTTCTCACTTTTTGCAATGGATAGGCAGTAAATTTATGCAAGAGCGCTGTTTAATGCGTGCTTCAGCACTGACTTTTACCAGCCTACTGGCGATCGTACCACTGACTGTTGTAGTTTTTGCTGGGCTGCGCTTATTACCAGCATTTCAAGGTATCTCCCAAGAAGTACAACACTTTGTGTTTCATAACTTTGTACCAAGCGCCAGTGAGGTTGTGCAAAGACATCTATTAGCATTTGAACAACAAGCACGTGAACTCCCTATTCTCAGTTTCCTATTTTTATTTATCACCGCAATAATGATGATGCTAACAATTGAACAAACCCTAAACGAACTCTGGAACATTCGTTACCGTCGCCAATTCACTGGGTCAATTTTACTCTATTGGTGTATGCTGACTCTAGGGCCACTGCTGCTCGGTGCGAGTTTATTTTTAAGTTCTTATTTGGGGTCAATAACCTGGTTGCAAGGATTTGATTTAGATGGCGCACAACAATTACTGTGGGCCCTACCCTGGGCTTGTGAGTGTATTGCCTTTTTACTGATCTATACGTTGGTACCCCATTGCAAAGTCAGCTTGAAACACGCAGCAATTGGTGCACTAACTGCAACCATTTTATTTGAACTGGCCAAACGTGTTTTTGCTTTTTATATTGTTTATTTTCCAACTTATCGCTTACTCTATGGTGCTTTGGCAACCATTCCCATTTTTTTATTATGGCTCTATATTTCCTGGATAATTTTTCTAGTTGGTGCATTGGTTGTTAATGGCTTGCGCTTTCAGCAGGCTAAACGCAGTACAACACAATGCTCTGCTTTTATTATTGCTTATCGATTACTAGGCCGCCTATGGGAAGCACAGCATCAGGGTCAACAAAGATCGCTAGAACAGCTCTTGGTGCTAGAGCCACATTGCCACGTTGACACAATGGAAATCGCTTTAGATGCACTCATGCGTGAATCTCTAATCTACAGTACCGACAAAGATATTTATGTTCTAAACTGCGATTTACATGAAGTAACACTCTACCAACTTTATCAAAAGCTTCAATGGTTCCTGCCTGCTCAAGACGATGCTCATCACCAATCATTGCCGTGGCATCAACCATTAGAAAACGTGTTAAACGAATCAGCCACTAATACGGCCAAAACACTCGATCAACCATTGGTCAATTTTTATCAAAAAGAGAGCGCGGACTAACTCGCCTAGTGCAATCAAGCCTCTTGTTCAACTTCCAATACTTTCACCGCCAAGAAGTAAACCACACCAGCACGCTTGAGCGCCGCCAAACTTGACAGCTATCAGATAAATCGCTATGATTCCGCACGTTCGGGGTATAGCGCAGTCTGGTAGCGCGCCTGCTTTGGGAGCAGGATGTCGGGAGTTCAAATCTCTCTACCCCGACCATCTCAACCATCTAGTTTCTAGCCACTAGTCTCTAGCATCTTGAATGGTGGGTGTAGCTCAGTTGGTAGAGCCCTGGATTGTGATTCCAGTTGTCGCGGGTTCAAGTCCCGTCACTCACCCCAGATTTTTCAAGCCCTCCAGAGAAAACCTACTCGACCAACCTGAAGCCAGGGGTGGGTAGTGCGCCACTTTTATTGAAGTCACATAATATTCTAGACTGTTGTTTTTCATGGAGGAAAAACAATGGCAGTATACAGGAAGGTAGTTTGCATATATTGTGGTAACAATGACGTTAGGAGATTTGGTGTTCGTGGAGATAAGCAGCGTTATTAATGTCATATAGGCTGCGGCAAGATTTTTCAGTCAGACTATGCTTATGAGGCTAGGAAGCCTGGTGTAAAAGAAAAAATAGTGGACATGGCACTAAACGGTAGTGGCATCCGTGACACAGCAAGGGTTTTAAAGGTGAGCGCAACCATGGTGATTAAGACAATAAAAAAAAGCGTGTGATTTAGTCAAAATTAATTATCAAAAACTAGCATCTGAAAAACCAAGACCAATCGATCTATTGCGCATTAATGCTGAAGCTGATGAACAGTGATCGTTTGTCGGTAGCAAGAAAAATCAGCTCTGGCTCTGGTATGCGATTGACGTTGTCAGTTGTGATTTACTTTAGGTCAAATTTGACGATGAGCACCTCTCCTGAAATCGCTAGACATCTGCTACGGACATGTGGACTTAGATTAAATCGATATTCAAATAAAAAATACAATGTTATAATTGATATACTTTTAAGAATCAATGAAAACTCACGTGACAAAGCAAGACATATCATCTTCTCGGGCCTGGTTAATTTGGATTATTGCCGCTATTTTCTTCTTCTTAGAATATGTAGTCAGAGTATCACCCGGGGCAATGTCTGCCGAAATTATGCGCGACTTCCATATAACTGCACTTGATTTTGGCATGCTATCTTTGTTTTTTTATGTCTCTTATATTGCCATGCAAATGCCGGTGGGTGCTGTTCTGGACCGATTCAATATCCGGTGGTTATTAGCAACCATGGCACTCCTATGCGCACTAGGCTGTTTTATTTTTTCCTTTTCGCATCACTTTGACCTGCTATTGCTTAGTCGCTTAATTATTGGGTTAACCGGGGCTTTTGCTTTTGTTGGGGCCTTAAAACTAGCCACCATATGGCTGCCACTCTCACGACTCGGTTTACTCGCAGGTGCCACTCAGGCCATTGGCATGCTTGGTGCATCTACTGGTGATGGCCCGTTATCTGCATTAGTGACGCAGACCAGCTGGCGCTTTAGCTATATGCTACTCGGTATTGCTTTGATGATACTCATGTGTTTGATGATTTTCATTGTACGAGACCGACCAGCCAACAGTGAGAAATCCGCATACGGTAGAATGGTTGTTTATCAAGATTTACTCTGTGTCTTGCGAAACCCTCTAACCTGGGTTAATGGCCTATTTATTGGCCTGCTCTATGCACCAACAGCGGCCTTTGGTGAACTTTGGGGACCGCTCTATTTGCACCAAGTAGATACATTTTCTCATCAACAAGCTGCTAGCGTGGTTAGCATGATATTTATTGGCTGGGCAATCGGCAGCCCGGTTATCGGTTGGCTTTCTGATTATCTCAAACGCCGTAAAGCGGTGATGGTATTGTCTGCACTATGCAGTTTATTATTTTTAATGATTTTGCTTTATATGCCAGGCTTAGCTTTTTATGATGCAATGGGCATTGCGTTTTTATATGGCGTGAGCAATGTTGGCGTTTCTATAGGCTATGCCGTCGCCTGTGATATTAATTCAAAACGTTTAGCCGGAATTTCCCTAGGCTTTACCAATATGGCCTCAATTGGAATTGGCGCAGCACTACAACCAGTCATTGGCTATATCCTGGATAAAGAATGGCATGGCACCTACCAAGCAGGAACAAGACTATACACCTCTCATGACTTGCACATGGCCATGCTCGTGCTACCAGCGATTTTAATCATATGCTTAATTTGCGGTTTTTTCCTCAAAGAAACATTGCACCGAAAAAAAACCACATGACACAAAATAATTTAACCATAATGGCGCGCCCGAGACGATTCGAACGTCCGACCTTTAGCTTCGGAGGCTAACACTCTATCCAACTGAGCTACGGGCGCAAACTTGATACTGGTGGGGCAGATCAAAGCAAGTCGTGTCGCATTCTAACACATTACAACAAACTGGCAGTAATAAAAATCCACGGGCGCCGTGGTATTTTTATTTCCTGATTTGATTTCGCCTACGCGGGCGCGGCACAAGTCCGCGCAACGGCAACCAAAGAGGAGCGATGCGGCCGACTCCCCTTTGGAAACCACAGCCGCAAAGAGCCTGGGCTTAAACCACAGGGTTTAATGTTTATAAAACTAACTACTCATCATCCAAAAAGCTACGCAGAGATTCCGAACGGCTAGGATGTCGTAACTTTCGCAATGCTTTGGCTTCAATTTGGCGAATACGCTCGCGAGTGACATCAAACTGTTTGCCAACCTCTTCTAGCGTATGGTCGGTATTCATCCCAATGCCAAAGCGCATCCGCAAGACCTTAGCCTCACGCTCAGTCAAACTGTCCAACATATCTCGCGTTGCTTCACTTAGATTCTCATTTGTTGCTGCATCAATCGGCTGAGCAGCATTAACATCTTCAATAAAATCACCCAAATGTGAATCTTCGTCATCACCAATGGGCGTTTCCATTGAAATTGGCTCTTTGGCGATCTTGAGAACTTTACGGACCTTGTCTTCTGGCAAATCCATGCGTTCGCTCAATTCTTCAGGTGTTGGATCACGCCCCATCTCTTGTAGCATTTGCCGGGAAATACGATTAAGTTTATTAATCGTTTCAATCATATGGACAGGAATACGGATAGTGCGTGCCTGATCGGCAATAGAACGAGTAATTGCCTGACGAATCCACCAAGTAGCGTAGGTTGAGAATTTATAACCACGGCGGTATTCAAATTTATCAACCGCTTTCATCAATCCGATATTGCCTTCTTGAATGAGATCTAAAAACTGCAGGCCTCGATTCGTATATTTTTTTGCAATAGAAATAACCAAACGCAAGTTTGCTTCAACCATTTCTTTTTTCGCACGGCGCGTTTTTGCTTCACCTATCGACATCTTACGGTTGGCTTCTTTGATCTCTGAAACTGACATCCCATAGTCTTTTGCAGCCTGCGCAATTTTCTTCTGATGCTCAATGACATCGGCGGAAAATTCACCCAAACGATCGCAGTAATCTGCCTTAGCAGCACACATGTCTGGCAACCACTCAGGATCACTTTCACGGCCAGGGAACTGACTAACAAATACTTGCCTTGGCATTCTCGCCTTTTCAACACAGAGACGCATAATAGCACGTTCACTGCGACGCAAAATCACTAATGTATTACGCAATTCAGCAGTCAAACGATTAAATTGCACACTGGCTAATTTAAAAGTGAGAAAGTGCTCCGACAGTGTTTGACGAGCTGAAAGAGTATCGACATGTTCTAGACCATTTTCAGATTGTGTTGTCACTGCAGCTTGATATAGCTCTCGTAGTTTCAAAAAAGCCTCGGCAGCCTCCTCTGGATCAATAGCCTCTTCTTGGCTGTCATCACTATCTGCTTCATCATCGGCATCATCTTTTTTCTGAGACTCATCGAGCATCGAACCCAAATCACTTGCGGGCGCTGAGAGGTCCACATCATCTTCACTTACAAAACCACTAATCACATTGGTTATTGCCATATCTTCATCAGTACAGCGCTCATAGCTTGCTAATAACCTTGCTGAAACAGCCGGATAGGCTGAAATGGCATGCACAACTTCTCGCGTTCCTTCTTCGATACGCTTGGCAATGGCAATTTCACCTTCTCGCGTCAGCAAGTCGACTGTTCCCATTTCCCGCATATACATACGCACAGGGTCTGTTGTCCGACCAAGCTCACCATCAGGTGATGTTAAGGCAACAGCAGCTTCCTCAGCCGCATCATCATCAGCCACTGTTTCTTGATTAAGGATTAATGTATCAGCATCGGGCACTGTTTCATGCACACTGACCCCCATATCAGAGATCATACCAATAATATTTTCAATCTGCTCTGGATCAGTTAGTTCTGCTGGCAAATGATCATTAATTTCGGCGTAAGTTAAATACCCCTGCTCTTTGCCTAAAGTGATTAGCGCACGCATTTGCGACATTTGTTCTGTTTGATTAACTAAGTTCATTGTGATTAAAACTTTCCTCGCATGGTGTTTATCAGGTTTAGCATAGCTTGGTGCGTGCTTTATAAAGCGCATAGGCTGAGTTTGAACCCAAATCAATATGCAATTGCTATTTTATAAACCGTCAAAAGGACGTAATACTACCTTAAGTTATTGCCCAAAATCAAAGAGCAACAAAACCAGTATAGCTGTTATTTTTTATTTTGCTGAAGAATTTTTTGAATTTGTTTTTTCTCCGCTGTGGTCAAGGATTGGGACTTGGATTTCTCCACCAGTTTATCCATTGCTTGCGATAGACCTTCCTGGCTAATTTTTTTCAATACATCGACAAATTCCTGCGCAAAATTCTCATCCTGATCAATATGCTTTAATGACGCCAAATGCGCAGCGCGCTTAGCCCCTTTCTCATCCAGGGATAAAAGCACTTTTGGCATACTATCCGCCTGATGGCTGTCTATAACTTGGTAAATACGATTAAACAAGTCATAGTCACCACCTTCCATGAGAACAGGTTGTTGCAACAACTTAATCAATTCTGGCTGTTGCGCGAGTAATGCAATGGCTTGCTCAATCGGTGACAATATGCGCTTAATGTCTTCTTGTCGCTTAAAGGATTTTACTGTCTGCCGCACTCGTTGGGATACTTGTGTTTCAGCAAGTTCCGTCAACTCTGACAGTCGTTTAACTAATAAATCACGGTAGGCGGAGGCAGGCACTAGCTGAATATAAGGCTTAGCCAATTGCAATAGCTGTGCTCGGCCATCCAAATCACCCATATCAACATGACGGGTCAAATTAGAAAATAAAAACTCAGATAATGAACTCGCTTGATCAATCCGTTTTTCAAAAGCCTCTTTACCCTCTTGACGTATCAGAGAATCCGGGTCTTCACCATCAGGTAAAAACAAAAAATGGACTTGTGGGTTATCCCCCATGAATGGCAAGACGACTTTTAACACTCGCTTTGCAGCTTCTTTGCCAGCTTGATCCCCGTCGTAGCAGAATACCAAATTCGAAGATTGCTTCAACAAACGACGAATGTGTTCTGACGTGGTTGCTGTGCCAAGTGTTGCCAATGCGTAACGAATATCAAATTGCGCCAAAGCTATAACATCCATATAACCCTCAACAATGAGTAACCGCTTAAAATTATTCAGATACTGCTTGGCCTCATAAATCCCATATAAAGCCTCACTTTTATTGAACACCGGTGTTTCAGGTGAGTTTAGGTATTTTGGTTCAGCATCTTTAGCCAATACACGACCACCAAATCCAATTGTACGCCCACGCATATCCCGGATTGGGAACATCACTCGGTCACGAAAGCGATCATAGCAACGCCCCTGATCGTGACGCACAATTAAACCCGCTTGATACGCCAAATTAACTTGCTCATTACTAGTCGCTAACTTTTTCAGCAGAAAATCCCAAGAATTTGCCGCAAACCCTAGGGCATATTCTTTGGCAATTTCACCGCTAATACCTCGTTGCTTGAGATAGTCTATGCTCTGCTTAGCCTGCGGGTGTTGACGCAACTGCCACTGGAACAAGCGCTGTGCATGTAACAGCAAGTCATAAATACGACGTGTTTTCTGTATCTTTTTAGGGTTCGCAACGGCTTGTTCCTTTGGCACATCCAAACCAAGATAACGAGCCAACTCTTCAACTGCCTCAACAAACTCCAAGCGTTCATAATCCATTAAAAAATCAATTGCATTACCATGCGCACCACAACCAAAACAGTAATAAAACTGCTTACTTGGACTCACACTAAATGAGGGAGTTTTTTCCTGATGAAAAGGACAACAAGCTTGGTAATTCGCCCCTTTTTTACGCAGAGAAACTCTGGCATCAATCACATCGACAATATCAGCACGATCAATCAAACTATCAATGAATGATCTGGGAATACCGGCCATGAATGTTTAAATTTAAGCAAGCTGCTGTTTAATTTTTTGACTGACCAACGCCATATCAGCTCGACCCTGCAACTTAGGCTTTAGAAGCCCCATCAATCTACCCATATCCTGCATACCTTGCGGATTGACTTGTACAACGGCATCACCAATCACTTGGTCTAATTCAGCATCAGATAATGGCTTTGGCAGGTACCCCTGCAGCACTTCAATTTCTGCCAGCTCAATGTCGGCTAAATCTTGACGATCACCAGCAACATATTGCTTCACTGATTCACGACGCTGTTTAACCATCTTTTCTAACACCGCCAACACCTGAGCATCACTCAGCTCAATCCGTTCATCAACTTCTCTCTGTTTAATCGCGGCATTAATTAATCGAATAGTCGCTAAACGTTGCTTTGCACGCGCGCGCATTGCCACTTTCATATCATCTTGAATTTGTCGCTTTAAATGACTCATGACCTTTCTCCAACAAAAAAGGCGCACAAGGCGCCCTCTCATTTTTCACATGATTAATACAAACGCTTTTGCGCTTGATTCTCACGTGACAATTTTTTCAGATGACGCTTGACAGCAGCAGCTTTTTTACGCTTACGCTCAGTCGTCGGTTTTTCATAATGTTCGCGACGACGAAGCTCAGATAGCACGCCTGCTTTTTCACAAGAACGCTTAAAACGACGTAATGCCACGTCAAAAGGTTCTGCGTCTTTAACTCGTACGCTTGGCATTGACTCTCACCACCTTACTATATGCCTAGTTGATTGATTCCTAAATCGAATCGATGATTTTACTCACATGACCATTTAAAAGCAACCCATCTCGATTTGACAACCAACCACGATAGTATTTTACAACATATTGTGACAGACTACGCAAACCAAGTGTTTCTCAGCTAGAATGCCGGCCATGGATAAGATCGAAGAGTTTGAGCTTTCATACAACCTAGACTACCAACTTGTTGATGAAGACAATCATTATCAAGTTATTGTGCTGAATGATGACTTTACACCGATGGAATTTGTCGTCGATGTCTTGATTCATGTTTTTGGTTTGAATGAAAATAAAGCAGTCTATGTTGCACTACAAACGCACTACAACGGCTCAGCGGCCTGCGGCGCATATCCGCTAGAAAGCGCGCAAGAGAAAATTAAACAGGCACGAGAAATAGCCCAAGCACAGGGCCACCCACTCATGTGTCAACTTCAACCTTTATAGCAATAATAGAGAGACACAGATGCTAAGCAAAGATCTAGAACTCACATTGAACAATGCTTTTAAAGAAGCTCGCGCTAAACAACATGAATACTTGACAGTTGAACACCTACTTTGCGCACTACTCGACAATTACTCGGCGATGATGGTGCTGCAAGGCTGTCATGTAGATTTAGATCAACTACGTGATGAACTACGCAAGTTCATAGATGAAACAACACCGGTTATACCAAAATCTGAAAAAGATCGAGAAACACAGCCCACACTAGGATTCCAACGAGTATTACAACGGGCAGTATTCCACGTGCAATCCTCAGGGCGCTCTGAGGTCACCGGTGCTAATGTCTTAGTTGCCCTATTCTCAGAGCAAGATAGCCAGGCCGTTTACTTTTTAAAACAGCACAGCGTCACACGCCTGGATGTTGTCAATTTCATGTCTCACACGCATCAATCAGCCCATGAGACTGAAAAGAATAAAGATACACTTACCAATGAATTGGATGACGACACAAAGGCAGAACAATCACCATTAGAAATGTACGCGGTTAACCTGAACAAGCGTGCTGAAGCTGGGAAAATTGATCCTCTTATTGGCCGAGAAGATGAAATCAACCGCGTCATTCAAATACTTTGCCGCCGTCGCAAGAACAACCCCCTTCTAGTTGGTGAGGCTGGTGTTGGAAAAACAGCGATTGCGGAAGGTTTGGCCAAACAAATCAATGATGATGCTGTACCTGAAGTAATCAAAACGGCAACCGTATACTCTCTTGACCTAGGTGCACTCCTAGCGGGCACCAAATACCGCGGTGACTTTGAGAAGCGATTTAAATCCTTGCTTAAACAACTACAGGCGGAACCAAATGCTATTCTATTTATCGATGAGATTCATACCATCATTGGTGCAGGTGCAGCATCTGGGGGCGTCATGGATGCCTCTAACCTCATCAAGCCATGGCTAGCAACTGGGGACTTACACTGCATTGGATCAACAACCTATCAAGAGTATCGTAGTATTTTTGAAAAAGACCATGCCCTGGCTCGTCGATTTCAAAAAATTGACGTGGAGGAACCAACCGCAGATCAAACATTTGAAATTTTAAAGGGGCTAAAACCTTACTTTGAACAACATCATAAAGTGAATTATTCAGAGGGTGCATTGCGTGCGGCAGCCGATCTGGCAACCAAGCATATCACAGAGCGCTTCTTACCCGACAAAGCAATCGATGTCATCGATGAGGTTGGCGCTTATCAGCAACTCATTAAGAGCAGTCAGAAACGCAAAAAAACGATTCGCGTGAGTGACATTGAACAAATGATTGCTAATATGGCACGCATCCCGACCAAAAGTGTTTCCGCCTCAGACAAAAAATCCTTACAAAACCTTGGTAAAGATTTAAAAATGCTGGTTTACGGACAGAATAATGCCATTGATACGCTTGCCTCAACCATTAAACTTAGCCGCGCTGGCCTGCGCGATGCAAACAAACCCTGGGGCAGCCTGTTACTTGCCGGCCCCACTGGCGTCGGGAAAACAGAAGTCACACTGCAACTAAGTAAATTACTTGGCATTGAGCTGATACGATTTGATATGTCCGAATATATGGAACAACATACCGTATCACGCCTAATTGGTGCACCACCAGGTTATGTGGGTTATGATCAAGGAGGCCTGCTAACCGATGCTGTGATGAAGCACCCCTACGCTGTTTTATTACTTGATGAAATTGAGAAAGCACATCCAGATGTTTTCAATTTATTGTTGCAAGTCATGGATAATGGCACCTTAACTGACAACAACGGTCGCAAAGCAGACTTTCGTCATATTATTTTGATTATGACCACTAATGCCGGTGCATTTGAAGGGTCTCGCAATAGCATGGGCTTTGTCGAGCAAGACAACTCAAGCGATAGCATGGAAGCAATTAAACGGATGTTTACACCCGAGTTCAGAAACCGCTTAGATGCCATTGTACAATTTGCGCCATTGGCACAAGATGATGTGAAAAATGTCGTTGATAAATTTATTGCGCAACTCCAAGGTCAGCTCGATGAGAAAGGCGTATCACTAGAAGTAAGCAACCCAGCGAAATTATGGTTATCCGAGCGCGGCTATGATAAAAAAATGGGCGCCAGACCCATGGACCGCCTCGTCCAAGAACAGTTGAAAAAACCACTGGCAGAAGAAATTTTATTTGGACAGCTCATCGGTGGCGGTTGTGTTAAAGTCACCGTCAAACAAAATCAATTAGTATTTAACTATAGTGATAAAAGGCCCATGACAAACAAGCAGAAACATTCTTCGAAATAATGGAAACACATGAAAACGACAAGCTTACAGCTCACCAATTCCATGACATATCATAAATAGTTGCCACCATGATTAATAAGCACCAAATTCGCACTGGATTGCAAGGCCATCCGCACATTAAAAATATGATTGCCATTGCCTCAGGCAAAGGAGGAGTCGGCAAATCAACCACTAGCGTTAACTTAGCCCTGGCACTACAACAGCAAGGTGCCAAAGTTGGTCTGTTAGATGCTGATATTTATGGCCCCAGCCAGCCTCACCTCTTGGGTAGCAATGAACGCCCGACAAGCAAAGATAAACAATCACTTGAGCCAGTCATCCGCTATCAATTACAAACCATGTCAATTGGTTACTTAATTGATGTTGATTCGCCTATGGTATGGCGTGGCCCCATGGTCAGCAAAGCATTGCAACAATTAATCAATGACACCCAATGGCACGATTTAGATTACCTCATTATCGACTTACCACCAGGCACGGGAGATATTCAGTTAACACTGGCACAAAAAATCCCCTTAACTGCTGCGGTCATTGTAACCACACCGCAGGACCTCGCTCTGATTGATGCTCGCAAAGCACTCAGCATGTTTGAGAAAGTCAACATCCCTGTTCTTGGCATCATTGAAAACATGAGTTATTTTACATGCCCCCACTGTGATCAAACCAGTTTTCTGTTTGGACAAAATGGCGGATTACAACTGAGTCAACACAGCCAGACAGAACTGCTTGGCCAGATACCGCTAACCCTATCTATTCGCCAAAAAAGCGATGCCGGTGAACCGATTACAGTCAGCGAACCAGATAGTGAGATAGCTCAATGCTATCAATCCATTGCTAGCAAAGTTGCCACTGAGCTATCCTTACAACCGAAGCGTTATGACTTCCCAACCATTGAGATAGAGACAAAAACATGAGTATTAAAGCAGACCGTTGGATTCAACAAATGGCTAGAGACCACAAAATGATTGAACCATTTGAAGCAGGTCAAGTCTGTAAGCGCGATGGCAATAAAATTGTTTCTTATGGCACATCAAGCTATGGCTATGATGTCCGTTGCGCACCCGAATTTAAGGTTTTTACCAATATTAATTCTGCGATGGTCGACCCAAAGAATTTTGACAGCCGTAGCTTTGTTGATGTCCATGCAGATGTTTGTATTATTCCACCGAACTCCTTTGCTTTAGCTCGAACGGTTGAATACTTTAAAATTCCTCGCGATATATTGGTCATTTGCTTGGGGAAATCAACTTATGCTCGCTGCGGCATTATTGTTAATGTCACCCCGCTAGAACCCGAATGGGAAGGCCATGTCACGCTAGAATTTTCCAACACCACCAATTTACCCGCTGTCATTTATGCTGACGAAGGGGTCGCACAAATGCTATTTTTACAGTCCGACGAAGCCTGCCAAATCTCTTACGGAGATCGCAAAGGAAAATACCAAGGTCAAACTGGTGTCACGCTGCCCCGAATGTACGACGATAAAAAAACTTAAAAGGTATTATAGACTGATGCTTTATACTTAGGCCGTTGCAAGCGTTGGTTGGTGTTGTTTTTGCTTCGGCAAATCTAAAGCAATTTTCACCGTTTTTGGTTTTTGTACTGACTGCGCTGACTGTGGCAACTTTTGTTGAAACCGGTGGAGCAAATAAAAAGCAACCAATAAGCAAATGATCGCCAGTACCAACAGGCGCCGCCAACGCTTTTGCTTCTTAGATACCATGCGTTTATCTTTAGGCCCTGCCTGCCAGGCTCGGCCTGAGTGGTAATCCTGCTTCACTGACTTTTTTACCCTAAGCTTGCTTTACCGTATAATCTAATCGATATTTTATTAGTGGTCAAATCTCCCCGTGCATAAGCAACTGCTCTTTATTTTTGTCTTATTGCTCATGACGCTGACTATATGTTTTATCCTTGCGTTATACCAAGGTGCTGAGCCGCTATCATTGCTGCAAATTGTCAAAAGCATCACTCAGGTTAGTCGATTACCGATTAGCCAACACCTGATTTTATACCAGCTACGCATACCAAACTGTATCGCTGCACTATTAGTGGGTGCCGCACTAGGCATGGCAGGCACAGCCATGCAGGGCCTGCTGCGCAATCCATTAGCCGACCCAACCCTATTAGGCAGCTCAACAGGTGCGAGCTTAGTTATTATCATATTAATGATTCTGGCCAGCAAAATCCCCTGGATTATCAGCAACGAGCAGTGGCTACGCCCTCTAGCAGCCTTTGCTGGTAGCTTAATCGTGATGATAATACTCTTATTGATTATGCAACTTAGCACCGGCAGCAAGGTTGCAACGATGCTACTTGCCGGAATGAGCCTCAACGCACTACTCGCCGCCACAAGTGTCTTTTTACTGACCATAGCCAATTCACACACCGTACACAATGCGTTGTTTTGGAGCTTTGGTGGCATTAACGCCACTGACTGGCACTTAATTTATCCCAACCTCACCATTATCTCTTTAGCCTGCATATTACTCTATCAACAGGGCCGCCGCTTAGACCTACTTGCTCTGGGTGAATCCAGTGCTTTTACTTTGGGAATGCCTATTAACAAGACCTACCGCACGACGATTATTGCTATTGCTCTATTGATTGCAGCCTCAGTCAGTCTCGCAGGCCCAATTGCTTTTATTGGCTTATTAGTTCCTCATATTAACCGTGCCATTTTAGGCCCCAGACATCGCCCATTGCTTTTAGCATCAATACTAACAGGTGCTATATTCATGCTTTTAGCATATAGCTTTTGCTTATCAGCTCTATCACCCAGGATCCTCCCACTGGGTGTTGCAACGTCCATACTGGGCGCTCCTTTTTTTATTGCATTGTTATTCAGAAGGACTATTTGGTGTTAACCACAACCCAACTTAGCTGGCACATTAAAAATCATCAGATTCTCAAGCAGGTTTGCTTTAAAGCAAATACCAATAAACTGCATATGATCATTGGTGCAAACGGCAGTGGTAAGACCAGCTTGATTAAACAGCTCAGTGCGAGTAAAAAACCCACCAGCGGAAATGTCTTTCTTGACCAACAGCCTTTACATCAGTATTCACAGACAACACGAGCACAACGTTTATCGATCTTAGAACAACAACCAACGGTATCGTTTGACTTTGATGTCGCAACGATTGTGGGCTTCGGGCGTTATAGCCACCCAGATAATCGATCTCAAAGAAAGCAAGCTATTGAGCAGGCACTGGAAGCCGTTCATGCACAGTCATTAAAAGACAAGACGTTATACCAGCTTTCTGGTGGCGAACAGCAACGGGTTCATCTTGCTCGCGCCCTCACACAAATTGACTTCAATCAGGCAAAACCACATAGTCGATTCCTCCTCCTTGATGAATATGCCGCACACTTAGATATTGTCTATCAACACCAAATTTGCACCCGCTTACGACAATTACTCTCGAAGACCCTAGGCATTATCGCAACAATCCATGACCTATCACTTGCCGTACAATATGCAGATGATATTACTTTACTTAAATCAGGTCAGGTATACTATTCGGGTGCCAAAAAAGACACACTCACCATCGATAATATTGCCAATACCTTTGACGTGCCCCGAACCAACCATGTCTTACGAAGACAGATCAACCACCTACTAGAAAATATTTATGATTAAAGCTATTTTATTCATTGGTTTAACCATGGGCTCACTTTTTCTGAGTCAATTCGCAACAGGCTCACCTGCCACCAGTATCCGCGTTTGCTTTACTCCACAACAGAATTGCACTGCGTTACTCATTCAACAGATTAAACAAGCAAAAAAAAGCATTTTGGTTCAAGCTTATAGTTTCACCAACCACAAGATCGGTGACGCCCTGGTGGCAGCACACAAGCAAGGTGTGAATGTTAAAGTCATCGCTGATAAAAGTAATTTTAAGCGCGGTCAACGCACATCAATGTATTACTTAATGCGCCACGGCATTCCCGTTTGGGATGATAATAAGCTACGCATTGCACACAATAAAATCATGATTTTTGATGATCGCATTGTCGAAACCGGCTCATTCAACTTTACTTATTCTGCACAACACTTTAATGCTGAAAATATGCTCATCATTAACAATAGAAAAATTGCCAAGCTATACGAAAAGAACTGGCACCTAAGACAAAAACAGTCGAAGCGTTATCATGATCACTGAGCGAACGACATCTATCGATTTGGGAAAAGGCTTTGGATTAGCGGCAAAATATTGATGTTACAACAATCTGACTTCCTGAGGTTGACCCCAGGTTGACCCGAGTGTTTTTAGCAACGTCTCGAATACTCCTGAAGTCCTTATCAGATATGGCGCGCCCGGAACGATTCGAACGTCCGACCGCCTGGTTCGTAGCCAGGTACTCTATCCAGCTGAGCTACGGGCGCGTAATGGCGTCCCCAAGGGGGTTCGAACCCCTGTTGCCGCCGTGAAAGGGCGGAGTCCTAGGCCACTAGACGATGGGGACTAAACAGTTGTTTGTTCATCAGCTTAGAGTCTAGCTGGTGGAGCTAAGCGGGATCGAACCGCTGACCTCTTGCATGCCATGCAAGCGCTCTCCCAGCTGAGCTATAGCCCCTGAACAGAGGCGAATTATACAGATTTGTTTTACAGCGTCAAGCATTTTGTTTATCAAGTAGCCGCGTACTGAATGGAGCTGTTACAACCCGGTGTATAGCGAACAATCGCTAAATCATGTGCTCCTCTGCCACCGCATAAATAGCAGGCACATTCCGCAAATACTCATGATAGTCCAAACCAAAGCCATAGACATATCTATTCTCAATTTCTAATCCCGTGAAGTCGGCTTTAGCTAAGGCGCCAGACTCTCGGCCCTCAGGTTTATCTAGCATCACGGCGGTATAAACTTCTCTAGCACCATTACCTTGGCAATAGTCGATGATTGCTGACAAAGTAATACCCCCATCAAGCACATCATCAACAATCACAACACAACGACCTTCAATCAACTTTTGAGATGGCTCACGCTTCCAATGAATACTACTGCCACCTGTTGTTTCACCTTGATAGCGAGAAGCATGAATATAATCCATCACGGCCGGAAAATTAAGACGCTTAGCAAGCTCACTCATGGTCATCAATCCACCATTCATGACTGTCAAAAACACCGGGTTTTTATCTGCCAACACAGACGTCATATCGTCTGCCAACTGATCAAAAGCTTGCGTAAGCTCTTGCTCAGAGACTAATAGGGTTGCCTTTTTTTGCACTTCACGAATAAATGTTGGGGTGATTTGGGCCATGTGTCTGCCTTACAAGTTAAAAACGGTGATGATGGGGCTATTGCAAGCTGGGTTATAGCGAGCAATAGCTAGACGAAAAAAATTAAAAAAGCGGAGTCTATACCCTAATAAATGAGCAGTTTTCCATTTTTTTCAACGACGCTAGTGCCGCTAGAAATTGGCTTGCAACAGTCCCATTATACGAAATTTTACCCACAATTTCATACACATGTGCAACAATCCTGCCCAATATAAAATATCTGTGGCGATTAAGATTGCACCATCATTGAACTTACAGTAAGCTTGATTTCATTCCTAATTAGACTGGAAAAGCTTATGCAGAAAACTGCCCTATTCCAGCAACACATTGCTGCTCATGGCAAAATGATCGATTTTGCTGGCTGGCAAATGCCACTACACTATGGCTCACAAATTGAAGAGCACCACCATGTTCGTCAAAAGCTTGGCATGTTTGATGTCTCCCACATGGTGATAATAGATATTAAAGGAGAACAGTCTTATCCGTTCTTACGTTATTTACTCGCCAATGACGTGGCCAAACTCTCGAATAATCAGGCCTTATACAGCTGTATACTCAATGACAATGGCGGCATTATCGATGATTTAATGGCTTATCGCTTGAGTGACAATTACTACCGCCTAGTAGTCAATGCCGCAACGCGGGCTAAAGATCTTGCCTGGATTCAAAAACAAACACACACCTTCACTGTCGACGTGATCGAGCGAACTGATTTATCAATGATTGCCATCCAGGGCCCCAAAGCACGAGAAAAGCTTGTGCACTATCTTAACAAACCACAATTACTCAATATCCTGCCTTTTTACTTTACCTCAGCGCATGATACGCTGATTGCTCGCACTGGCTATACCGGGGAGGATGGCTTTGAATTCATGCTCCCACACCAAGATGCTATTGCTCTATGGCATAAATTAATGGATGCTAAGGTACAGCCTTGTGGCCTAGGCGCACGAGATACCCTACGCCTAGAAGCTGGAATGTGCCTTTATGGCACCGACATGGATGAACGCTTTACCCCATTAGAGTCGGGCCTTACTTGGACCGTTGCCAAACATGATGATCGCCAATTTATTGGCAAGCAAGCCCTGCTGGATCAACATAGCACACTCAAATTAACCGGTATCATACTTGAAGAAAAAGGCGTCCTGCGCGAGGGCCAAACGATCCAAACTGACTACGGTAATGGCATTATCACCAGTGGTACTTTTTCACCCACGTTAGGTCATGGCATTGCGATAGCACGCCTACCAAAAGCCGCTCAAGGTCAAGTTAGCGTTATTATTCGCAATAAAACGTTACCGGCAACCATGACCAAACTACCCTTTGTCCGCCACGGGCAGAAAGCCTTTTAAGGAGCGCCTAAAATGAGTACAATTGATCAAAATCTAAAATATACTGAAAGCCACGAGTGGGTCCGTCAGAATAATGATGGTACCGTCACTGTCGGCATCTCTGACCATGCCCAATGTTTATTAGGGGATTTGGTGTATGTCGAACTACCTGAGATTGGCAACCAACTTAATAGTGGTGATGAACTAGGTGTTGTTGAATCTGTTAAGGCAGCTTCGGATGTTTATGCGCCTATCAGCGGTGAGGTGACTGCCATCAATGAGACACTAGACTCCTCACCTCAGGCGATTAACGACGATGCTTACCAAACGGGTTGGGTTTGCAAAATGAAACCATCTGATACTGTTGAACTAGATAAATTACTGAGTGCTGAGGCCTATCGTCAGCTGGTTGCACAATAACTGGCGCCAAGGCACCGTCAATAAAAATCCATGAGTTCACGCCACAGGATTTATTCTTTATCAAGACAATCAACGGGAAGACACATGCCATTTACCCCCCATACTGATGCTGAAATCCAAGATATGTTAAACACCATCGGTGTTAGCAGCATCGCCGATTTATTTGATGAAATCCCAAATACACTCGACCAACAAGTACAGTCGATGCAAATAGCAGAGGGGATTAACGAACAAAAATTGACCCGCCTGATGCAAATGTTGGCAGCAAAAGACGAACAACAATTAAATTTTATTGGTGCTGGCGCATATCAACACCATATTCCAGCCGCAGTTTGGGACTTAGTTGGCCGCGGTGAATTTATGACTGCCTATACCCCCTACCAGGCTGAGGCCAGCCAGGGTGGATTACAAGTAATCTATGAATACCAAACCATGATGGCTAATTTAATGGCAATGGATGTAAGCAATGCTTCGCTTTATGATGGTGCCACTGCGCTTGCTGAAGCTGTCTTAATGGCGGTTCGTGCTAATAAAAAATCTAAAGCAAATCACATCGCCATTATTGGACCTATTGCACCCAATTATTTAAAGACCGTGCAAACCATTGTACAACACCAAGGTATTATGATTAGCACACTACCTGCTAATCAAACAGAATCATTGACTCAAGATATAACGGCAGCGGTCATTGTACAGCCAAACTTCTTGGGCCATATTCAGAAAGTTGACCAACTCACCGACTGGGCACATGGGAAAGATGCCCTGGTTATTGGCTTAGTTAATCCGATGGCAATGGCATTGCTAAAGGCCCCAGGGCATTGGGGTGAACAAGGCGTGGATATTGTCTGTGGCGAAGGTCAACCTCTTGGCGTACCACTTGCTGGTGGTGGCCCCTACTTTGGATTTATGTGCTGCAAACAAGCCATTGTACGTCAAATGCCTGGACGTATTGTTGGCCGCTCTACCGACATTGAGGGCAAGCCAGGCTTTTGCTTGACCCTACAAGCACGCGAACAACATATCCGCCGTTCAAAGGCAACATCTAACATTTGCACTAACCAGGGTTTATTGGTCACCGCCGCAACTATCTATATGAGCCTTTTAGGTTTTGATGGCTTAAAACAAGTGGCCTTAAAATCTCACGAAAATGCCTTGGCTTTAAGCCAAAAGCTGCGAAAAATCTCTGGCGTCACGTTACAAACCAACACCCACTTTTTCCATGAATTCGTTATACAATTGCCCAGCGATGTACAGCAAATTTTACAAAAACTGTCTAACCAAAATATTCAAGCAGGCTACGCACTTAATGACTTTGATGGCTATGAAAACTGCTTATTGATTTGCTCGACAGAAATGCATAACGAAGCCGATCATGATCAATTAGCCAAGGCACTCAAGGAGGCAATTTGATGTTAATTTTTGAAAAGTCTCGCACCAATTGCCGTGCTTACCTACAAGCACCCTATGATGCCAAACCGGCCGATGATATGCCGAGCGATTTTTTACGCAAAGACACACCATGTATGGCAGCAGTATCTGAACTGGAAGTCGTTCGCCACTATACACAACTATCGCAGAAAAATTTTTCTATCGATACCAATTTTTATCCGCTAGGCTCATGCACAATGAAATATAATCCCAGAGCCGCACATAAACTTGCCTCTCTGCCAGGGTTTTTAAATCATCATCCGTTTTGCCAGCGCGATAAAAGTCAAGGGACCATGCAGTGCCTCTATGAATTACAACACATGCTAACCGAATTAACCGGCATGCAAGCGATTTCATTGGCACCCATGGCCGGTGCACAAGGTGAATTTGCCGGTGTTGCCATGATTAAAGCCTATCACCAGGCACGCGGCGATAACGCACGCTGTGAAATTATTGTCCCTGATGCAGCACATGGCACTAATCCAGCTTCAGCGGTGGTTTGTGGCTATCAGGTCCGTGAAATTGCCACCGGTAAAAATGGCGATATTGATCTCAACGCACTACAGTCCGCACTTGGCCCACAGACTGCTGGCATTATGCTAACTAACCCTTCAACTTTGGGCTTATTCGAACGCCAGATTCAACAAATTGCTGCTATGGTACACGCTGCAGGCGCACTACTTTACTATGATGGTGCCAATCTCAATGCCATTATGGGTAAAGCGCGCCCAGGCGATATGGGCTTTGACGTTATGCATATTAATCTGCACAAAACCTTTGCCACACCACATGGTGGTGGCGGACCTGGCTCAGGGCCAGTGGCTGTTGGTCAGCGCCTCATCGATTATTTACCCGTACCATTTGTTGCACGAGATGTGGATGGTTACCACTGGGTTGATGAGCAATCACTGCCAACTACCATCGGGCGTATGTCAGGATTTATGGGCAATACCGGCATTCTACTACGCGCTTTTGCTTACGGTAAATTACTAGGCGGCAACGGTCTTAAACGCGCATCAGAACACGCCGTATTAAATGCCAATTATCTGCAGGAGCAATTGCGCAAAGCCGGATTCACCATCGCCTACTCAAACCGCCGCGCAAGCCATGAATTTTTAATTACTTTGCATAAAGAGCGTCAGCACTACGGCATCACTGCTGTAGACTTTTGCAAAGCATTACTCGACTACGGCTTACATGCACCAACAATGTATTTCCCGCTAATCGTACCAGAGTGCCTGTTAATTGAACCAACAGAGACTGAATGCAAACGTGAACTTGATAGTTTTGTCGACGCGATGACTGAGATCTTGGCTACAGCAAAGACTCATGCACAAAAAATCAAAGACGCCCCATTAACACAGCCTGTCCGAAGACTGGATGATGTGAAAGCGGCAAGAGCATTAGATTTAACTTGGAAAAACTAAGTGCTGACGCAATAGTATGATAGCACTATGTCGGATAAACTACGCAACCAGCA
The DNA here is from genome assembly GCA_965662575.1 of Gammaproteobacteria bacterium. Classification (GTDB taxonomy): domain Bacteria; phylum Pseudomonadota; class Gammaproteobacteria; order Francisellales; family CACEW01; genus CBFIHN01. Next base: position 31,057 of record CBFIHN010000005.1, on the reverse strand, counting down.
CGAACAAACTGACCGCTAAACTGCACCCCCTCCTCAAGCAGCATAGTTTTCTTGCGTAATGCCTCAGGTCCTTGTTTTTTGCCACAAAAGCCCCCTAAACTCAAATCGCTATTCACCACACGATGACACGGCACCTCAGGGGCATAAGGATTATTTTTTAACGCTTGCCCAATCGCCTGACAAGAGCCACAATCCAATTGATCGGCAATGGCTTTATAGGTAGTCACCTTACCACGGGGTATTTGACAAACTAATGCATACACCCGCGCTTGAAATTCAGTTGGCACTTTGGCGTCCGTTCAATTGCTGCTTTTTTAGGTGAACCAATAGCAGCGAAATCGCTGCCGGCGTTACACCAGATATACGTGCCGCTTGACCCAAGGTTTGTGGCTGCACATCATTTAATTTTTGCTGCACCTCAGCTGACAGCCCCTTGACTGTGTGATAATCAAACGCAGCAGGCAACAACATATTTTCATGTTGACGATGCTTTTCAATGTCTTGTTGCTGACGAGCAATATAGCCAGCATATTTCACTGAAATTTCAACTTGCTCAGCGACCTGCTCATCGCCAACCCCCGGCCCAAAAACATCCATGGCAATCAGACTATAGTAGCTAATCTGTGGTCTTTTTAATAAATCCAGGCCGTTATACTCACGCTGAATGGTTTCAGCAAAACGATCAGAGAACGCTGCAACACCGGGATCACCCGGCCGCAACCAGGTCGATCGTAAGCGTTGGCGCTCTTGTTCAACGGCTTCATATTTTGCCTCAAATGCCCGCCAACGCTGGTCATCAACCAGGCCAAGTTCACGACCAATGGGTGTTAAACGCTGATCCGCATTATCCTCACGCAGTGATAAACGATATTCCGCACGCGACGTAAACATCCGATAAGGCTCTTGTGTCCCCAAGGTAATTAGATCATCAACCAATACACCCAAATAAGCTTGATCACGTCCAGGACACCAAGGTGATTGATTATTCACTTGGCGTACAGCATTCACTGCTGCCAGCAAACCTTGCGCTGCGGCTTCTTCATAGCCAGTCGTCCCATTAATTTGCCCGGCAAAAAATAAACCTTGAATACACTGTGTTTCTAATGAATTTTTTAATCCTCGAGGGTCAAAAAAATCATACTCAATCGCATAGCCAGGCCGCGTGATATGCGCTTGTTCAAAGCCTTTAATTGAGCGAATAAACTGCCATTGTATATCAAATGGCAAACTGGTCGACATGCCATTGGGGTAAAGCTCCCGACTATTTAATCCTTCGGGTTCAACAAAAATTTGGTGCTGCTTTTTATCAGCAAAACGCACAACCTTATCTTCAATGGAGGGACAATAACGCGGCCCAACACCCTCAATATGACCAGCATACATTGCCGATTGGTGTAAATTATCACAAATAATCTGATGGGTTGCTTCATTGGTATAGGTAATATGGCATGGCACTTGCTTGGGATGGTCCGAGCGCTTACCTAGAAATGAAAAAACGGGCCGAGGATCATCACCAGGCTGCACACCCATTGCTGAAAAATCTACCGTTGTCGCATCTATCCGTGGTGGTGTCCCCGTTTTTAGCCGCCCAACAGCAAATGGCAAATCACGTAACCGTTTTGCTAAAGCCATTGACGGTGGATCACCCGCCCTACCCCCGGAGAAGTTGGACATACCTATATGAATTTTACCCCCTAAAAATGTCCCGACGGTCAACACAACCGTTGGTGCAGCAAACTTTAGACCCATCTGTGTCACCACACCGACCACACGATGGTTCTCAATAATTAAATCATCAACTGGCTGCTGAAAAACCGACAAATTCTCTTGTGATTCTACCGCATAACGAATGGCGGCTTTATACAAGGCACGGTCAGACTGTGCTCGTGTTGCCCGCACAGCAGGGCCTTTGCGTGCATTCAGTCGACGTAATTGAATCGCAGCCAGATCCGCTGCACGAGCCATCACTCCACCTAACGCATCGATTTCTTTGACCAAATGTCCCTTGCCTATCCCGCCAATAGCAGGATTGCACGACATTTGGCCAATCGTGTCAATATTATGCGTGAGCAATAATGTTTTTGCCCCCATGCGCGCGGCAGCTAACGCAGCCTCAGTACCCGCATGGCCACCACCGACCACAATAACTTCATATTTTTCAGTGTAAAACATCATGATTTGACTGACCTCTAGCGCCTGTCGCCTGACTAAAATAAACCACCCTACCTGTCATATTCCAGATAAAGTGCCCGCGGCAAGCCACAGGATATGACGGTGAATGAACAGGATATTAATTCAAATACTGACGTGTTTCCTGGCACCAACGATACACTGCTTCATTTAACTGCACCAATGTTAAGCCTTTGGTATCAATTGGCTCACCAATAACCACGGTAATTTTCCCCGGATATTTTATCAAACTATTGCGCCGCCAAACATGACCGGCATTGTGAACGATGGGTACAACAGGGAAACCAGTCCCTTTAGCTAATGCACCACCACTTTTATGGTATGGTGGAAATTCATCAGGTGCAACACGCGTACCTTCAGGAAAAACCAATACTGACAAGCCTTGATGTAAGCGATCTTTACCTTGCGCAACCACTTGCTTGAAGGCACGCAAACTCTGTTCACGCTGAATGGCAATTGGCTTGAGTAAAGCTAAACCCCAACCAAAAATCGGTATCATTAGCAACTCACGCTTACAAACAATACAAACCTCGGGTAAAACCCAGGGAAGTATAATTGTTTCCCACGCCGATTCATGACGACAAAAATACAATACCGACCTGTGTAAATTATCTCGGCCCTTAACCTCATAAGATATACCGCAAATAACTCGCGCCAAAAATCCACTCACGCCACACCAGGCACTTGCTAAGCGCAAACGATAGCGCACATTAAATGGCATCAGCAAGTATAAAAAGCCTACCCACATGATACTAGTCAGAGCCAGGCTAAGGTAGAACGTCAATGATCGGATTAACAACCAAAGCTTATACATTATGCCATCACAATTTGCGCATCACGCACAATGCCGACAATAGATACATTGTCATCGACTCTTAAAGCATCTCCATCATGAGGGATGACAAAATGATTATTATCTCCCACCATATATTCACAGAGCTTGGCGTGCGTCTTCTTCTGACCAATTACTGCCAAGATACTCGCACCATCGTAGATAGGGACACTGGGGTCAATAACCGCAAAGCTGCCACCTGGATAAATTGTGGGTTGATCTGTATCCGAGATACTAAGCATAAAAGCGCCCAGCTCTTTCTTTGCTTGCGTTTCAATACTTAAATAACGACCACCAAAATTTTGCAACATGAGCTCATGGTCTTTTGCTTGCTCGAAGCTAAGCACTGGCAACTTTTTAATTGGATTTTTCAGGTTATCTTCAACTCGGGTTTCACCACGATTAAATGATAGCCAGTCATGGCTAACTTTCAGGCGATCTGCAATTTCTTGTCGCCGACTTTTAGGCGGGTAAACTTCACCATTAATCCAGCGCGCTGCATTACGCTGGGTCAAACCAAACATCTTGGCAACCTCAATACTGCGGCCGTGATGCTTTGGCGCGATACCATATAAATCTAGAGCGTGGTTTAAACGCCGTGCGAAATGCCTTCTAACTTCTGCTTTACTTTGCTCAGTGGACATGACCAGATTAACTCAAAACTAAGGATTACCTATGTATACCGCAACCATAGAAAATTGCAAGCTTGAACAAATAAAAATTGGCGAAACAACAAAAATAATATCAATAAAAAATAAGTTAAATATCTATATAAATTTACATGAATAATTAAAAATGATAATATAAATTAAATCGAAAAATATTAAATTAAAATGAAATATATAATCATTACATACCTAACAATATTTTCATTATGTAGCATTGCTTTTGCTCAAAATACTCATTCTACAAAACTCAATGACAGCGACCAGCAATTAACTTGCAATGAGAAAAGCCCCATCATGCCTAGTGATATTACAATCACAACTCTCACCGGTGCAAGAGATGCAGATGTCGTTTCAATTGGTACCAAAGCAAATGGGGAATGGATTTGCAACAATGGGTCATGGACTCATCAAGAAAAAGAAACACTCAAAAAAGACGAAGATATCAGCACATCGGCCGTGTCGGGTGATGGACATACCGTCATTATTGCGACTAAAGACAAAGGAGTTTTTCTTTATACTAATTATAACGAACAAACGTCCTTGAACCCTATTGTGTTTCCATCAACGGCACAAGTTACGCACGCAGCGCTATCAACCAACGGCCTATACGCCATCCTCAGCACTGTCAACGGCAAGGTTTTTGTTGGCCAGTATAATCAACAAGCAGCAGAGTATCTATGGAAAGAACTTCCGATGGACGATGCCACAACCGTCGTCATATCAGCGGATGGGCAACATATCATTGTTGGGACAACAAACGGTGCTGCTATTTTCAAATGGAATAAAGGCACATGGCAAGAAACCCAACCGCAGGCACTAAAAGATAAAAATATAACCACCGCCGCCATATCAACAAGTGGCCAGGCCATGAATATTGGCACGGCGAATAGCGGTGACTTCAATTACTATGATACTGATAACAAATTTTTTCGAGTAACTGATGCCGGACTACCAAGTGATGCCCATATCACGCATATTGCGATGTCTGCTAGTGGCAACACCATCAATATTGGCACTGAACAAGGAGACTTTAACTTCTATCATGGCGTATGGGGTAACTTAACCTCAATAGGATTACCCACCACGACCGATATTACCAGCAATGCAGTATCTCCAGATGGTACGATGATATCGGTTACCACAAATACCGGACAATATTGGTATTTTGCTGGCATAAGATGGCATAACCTTAATTCATCTGTGTTTAAACTGAGATCACCCGCTGAAAGTGTTTTAATCTATAATGATAAAAACCTGATGCTGTACACTACTGGAAAAACGTTTTATTACCCAGACCCACAAACACCCTGGGTTAGGTTTAATCATATTGGATACAACGTCCTATACGCTAGACCCTTTATTTCTGCTAATGAGCAACGTATTGTCGTCGGTAGCAACACTGATAACTTCCATTTGTATAGCCATGGCCACTGGATAAAATTTAAAACCAGTACAACCCCGGATAAACATGAACTACCACCTGATACATTTATCAGCACATTCCAACTATCACAAAATGGCAAGATGATTGCTTTGGGAACACTTGACGGAGAATACCTATGGGAAAACAATCAATGGATACATGCCACCGGCAAGAACTATGCTGGATTACCGGCTAACGCAGAAATCAATGGCTCATCAATATCAAAGGATGGCAAAGTAATCGCTGTATCCACCAGAGACTATGGCGTTTATATTGGCATCGGTATAGGTGCTAAAAAAGAATGGCACCACTTAAATGTACCGCTTGTACATGGCACAACGACCGAGGATAAATTAGTCTCAGTAGCCGCCGATGGGAATGTCATTATTATTGGCACACCAAAAGGTGCTTTTTTTGTCATCATTAGCGGTAGTAAATATGCACTCATTCCTGAACTACGCGATCACCGCATTACCACAACAGCGATCTCTGCAAATGGCCAGGTGATTTCTGTTGGCACTGTAGAAAGCGGTGAATATGTATGGAGAAATCTCTCTTGGCACCATATTACAAAAGCCATAGGGGGTGATGGTAATTTACCAAAGACAGCTATCATAAGCACAGCAATGTCAAGCGATGGCTCAGTGATTACAGTAGGAACCAACACGGACGGTCCTTATTTATTTTTCCACGGCGTCTGGAAGCATATCCTAAAATACCCCAAACAACATGATCCTTACGGAGATCGAAACTATATTTCGAATACCAATGTCTCGAGTAATGGAGGCTTGATCTCGATATCAACATTAGAGCGAAAATCCTATCTTTATAACACCATGGTAAATATTGCACTACGCACACCCTTTGGTAGTGCATTTTCACAAACTGGCCATATGGTTATAACTTGTAATAGTAATATACCAACTCGGTTTAAGGCGATTAAAAACTACTGCTTTGTTTTAGGCTTACATAATATCGGCATCTGGTCTGTGAACCGCCCGGGCATCAGGTCTTGATTAACTCTGATATCGCGGTCACACCCAACTGATCAAATATTACTCGTATAATGATAGCGGGAAACCAAACCATCAGTTGATGGATCAAGGTTAGTCTCAACCTCTTCATCATTGAGTGCTGTTAAGATCGGCCCAGCTAATTTTTTACCTAACTCAACACCCCACTGGTCGAAGGCATTGAGATCCCACAATACACTGAGCACATAAATTTTATGCTCATACAATGCGATCAAACTACCCAAACTATGAGGCGTTAACTGGTTAAAAACAAGCATATTATTCGGACGATTGCCTGGTATTGTTTTATGCTTGGCTAAAAGACTGGCCTTGGTATTGTCCATTCCCTGAGCTAGTAATACCGCATAGATATCATCTTCTTGTTGCCCCTGCATCAGTGCCTGAGACTGCGCCAAGCAATGCGCCACCAATGTTTTTTGATGTTCTTCTAAACCGGTGTGACCATGTAATGGCAAGATAAAATCAATGGGATTGAGTACAGTCCCTTGATGCAAGAGCTGATGAAATGCGTGTTGACCATTCGTGCCAATTCCCCCCCACAAAATTGGGCAGGTGGCATAGCCCACTGAAGAGCCATCATTTTTGACTGATTTACCCAAGCTTTCCATCACGGCTTGTTGTAAATAGCTCGGCAATTTATCAAGATATTGCGAATAAGGCAGCACGGCTTCAGAACGCGCATGACAGTACTTGACATAGTAATAGCTTAATACCCCAAGAATCACTGGCATATTGTCAGTGAGCGGGGCAGATTGGAAATGCCGATCGATTTCGTGCGCACCGGCTAGCAGTGCTTCAAACCCCTCATAACCAATTGCTAAGGCAATTGACAAACCAATGCTAGACCACAAAGAATAACGCCCGCCGACCCAGTCCCACATCGCAAAGCAGTTTTCCTCATCAATCCCAAACTTCACTGCATTGTTGATATGACTGGTAATCGCCACGAAATGCTTAGCAATAGCCTTGCGACTTGGCATTGCCTCTTGTAGCCAAGCTTTCGCGGTGTTTGCATTGAGCAAAGTCTCTTGCGTCGTGAAAGTTTTTGACGCGATAATAAATAATGTGGTCTCCGGTTCAAGCTGTTGTAAAACATCAGCGATATCAGCACCATCAACATTGGCAACATAATGACAAGTCACGTCTTTCACATGATACGGCTTCAGTGCTTCAACCACCATCCGCGGGCCAAGATCTGAGCCACCAATACCAATATTCACCACATCGGTAATTAACTGATCCGTATAGCCACGCCAATGACCATCATAAATTGCCTGAACAAAAGCTTTGATCCTCTCACGTTCAGCCACCACCTGTGGCATAACATCTTCATCATCAATCAGCACAGAAACTGAATCAGGGTTACGTAGTGCCATATGCATGGCTGCACGCCCTTCCGTATGATTCACCTTTTCCCCTGAAAATAGTTGTTTAATCGCACCAGGAAGATTTTTATCCTCGGCCAATTCAATCAAACAATCAAAGCATCGCTGATCAAGCCAATTTTTAGAATAGTCCAAAAATAAATCACCAGCTTGCAATGAAAACTGTTGGAAACGCTGAGCATTGTCAGCAAATAGCTCAGCCAAGCCTTGTTGGGATAATGCCGTCGCGTATTGTTCTAAATTGCTCATAGAAAGTCATCCATTTTTTTAATACTTATTGTTGTCAGCAAACACTGTTGTTTTAAGGCTTTGCTAATTTCAAATCATTAATCATTTCTTCTTTGAGTACGTCGTCAGCATATTGAATTTGAGTCCACCATTCAACCAATGCCTCCTCAATCTCTCCGGCTTCTTGGCGCAATAGTAAAAAATCATACGCCGCACGAAAACGCATATGCCCCAAGATGCGTAGTATTTGTCGTGGGCGCCGCAGCTCAAGACCGTGTTGCATGCTCCATATTTGACGAATCACCTGGGCAAAACGCCGAGGAATAGCGGTGTATTTCACCTGATCGGCAAGCACCCCACTAACCGCTTGATTAAATAAGACAAAAGAATGTAAATCAGGTGACTGTGCCGAGAGCAACGTTAAGTGATTTTGCAGAGGCTGCCATAAAAATACGGCTAATAGAAAAGCCGGGTTAATCCCTTTATTCTCTAGAATACGCTCATCTGTATTCTGCAATGATCTCTCGATCATCAAGGAAAATTGTGGTGATTCATGCAAACATAGGGCAGTTGAAGGGAATAAAGTTTTGAATACACCAAACTGCCTCATAGACGCAAAGTTTTGCCAAGAACACCCAGATAAAAATAACTTACTGTACTCATCATATAAGCGGCCTGGCGGAATATGACTGAGCAAACCCGCGGCTTTTTCCATTGCCATTGATGTTCTAGGCTCAATTGAAAATTTTGTTTTATTAGCAATACGAATTGCTCGTAGAACACGCACAGGATCTTCCTGAAAACGCAATGTTGGTTCACCAATAATGCGCAAAACCTTCTTATCGATATCATGACGCGCGCCGACAAAATCAACATATTGCTCATCAACCGGATCATAATAGAGTGCGTTTGCAGTGAAATCACGACGTACGGCATCTTCTTCCAATGTCCCATAAACATTATCACGGATAATCATGCCATCTTGCGTATCTGCTTGTGATTCACAAGCCGCTTGCTCATGGCTTGCACGAAAGGTTGCCACTTCAACAATATGACGACGATAATAGATATGCGCCAAACGAAAGCGCCGACCAATCAGCCGGCAGTTAGAAAAAATTGCTTTCACTTGTTCAGGATGGGCATCAGTCGCAATATCAAAGTCTTTAGGCTGTAAGCCAATTAAACAATCGCGCACCCAGCCACCAACGATATAGGCCTCAAAGCCAGCTTGTTTTAGATCTCGAATGATTTCATAAACATGCGTCGGCACACCACTGGCTGTGATGCCCTCTTGTGATTGTTTGTGCGTCATGATGACTAGCCATTAACCATAGACTTGTTTTTCTTTAATTTCATCTAAAGTTTTGCAGTCAATGCACTGTGTTGCCGTTGGGCGTGCTTCTAGGCGACGAACACCAATTTCAACACCACAGGCCTCACAGTAACCATAGTCACTGGCATTCAATGATTCAAGAGACTCATCAATTTTTTTAATCAGTTTGCGTTCTCGGTCACGGGTTCTGAGCTCTAAACTAAACTCTTCTTCTTGCGTTGCACGGTCACTAGGGTCTGGGAAATTAGCCGCCTCGTCTTTCATCCGATCCATGGTGCCATCAACTTCTTGCATTAACTCCTGCTTCCAGTTAAGCAAAATTTCTTTGAAATGCGCTTGTTGCGCTTCATTCATATAGTCTTCATTGTCTTTAAGGTCATAAGGCGTAAACTGCTTAAAACTATCAACAGACATTTTTTCTCTCCACTAATTCCAACTGAGGCGGGAAACTATCAAAAAAAACTGGCTAACGCAATGGTTATAACGACTACGGTCACTAACGTGTTATTGCCAAATCAGCATCACTGGCTAAGCCATCAGCATCCCACCATTCACATGAATGGTTTCACCCGTAATATACCCCGCATTTTTAGAGGCTAAGAAATTAACTACTGCAGCAATATCATCAGGTTTGCCTATGCGCTGCATCGGAATCGCCTTGACCAAACTAGCCTTTTGCTCATCACTTAAGACATCGGTCATATCAGTTTGAATAAAACCAGGTGCAACCACATTAACGGTGATATTTCTTGAAGCGACTTCACGTGCCAATGACTTTGAAAACCCAATGACCCCTGCTTTTGCAGCACAATAGTTTGCCTGACCTGGATTGCCAGCAGTACCCACGACAGAACCAACCGAAATAATTCGACCGGCACGCGCTTTCATCATCGCACGCAAACAGCCTTTGGTGAGGTAAAAAATGCCGGTTAGATTTGTATTAATCACCTGACTCCACTCTTGATCACTCATGCGCATTAGCAGGTTATCACGCGTGATTCCCGCATTATTAACTAAAACTTCCGGCATACCACTGGTTGCTTTTAGATTAGCCAGCAAAGCGCTAATCGAATCAGCTTCGGCAATATTTAATACTTGTCCTTCACCTGCAAAGCCAGCCTCTTCAATATATGCGCCGATTTTTTGCGCACCTGATTCAGACGTTGCTGTGCCAATCACATAACAACCAGCCATTGCTAATTGCTCTAAAATCACACGCCCAATACCCCGACTGGCACCAGTAATTAATGCAATACGCTTATCCATGAAAAAACCCCTTCAGTGTTTCTATTTTACTCAACGATACATGTTGAGCCTCTTTGATGATTCTTTTACCTAAACCGGTCAATACTGCCCCTGGGCCACATTCAACAAATTGATCAACGTCCAAGCTTGAGAGTTTTTCTATCGTCTCAACCCAACGCACTGGACCCGTTAATTGAGCAACTAGCGCTCGCATAATATCCTCTGGCTGTTCATGCATCTCAACATCAACATTGTGAATCACCGGGAGGGTTGGTTGAGAAATAATGACCTGTGCCAATGCTTGCTGCAACCGCTCGGCCGCTGGCGCCATTAACGCACAGTGTGAAGGCACACTAACCGGTAATCTCATGGCTCGCTTGGCTCCCATCTCTTTAGCAATAGGTAATGCAGCGTCAACTGCCATAGTTTCTCCAGCAATAACCACCTGACCCGGAGCATTAAAATTAACGGCAGAAACCAAACCTGATGTGACTTGTTGACAACATTGCTGCACCTGTTCATTCGTCAGATTTAACACAACCGCCATCGCACCCTGCCCTTGCGGCACCGCGCTCTGCATCAATTGACCACGCTTAGCGACCAAACGTAAGCCATCAGCAAAAGATAACGCACCGGCTGCAACCAGCGCACTGTACTCACCCAAACTGTGTCCCGCAAGGTAAGCTGGCTGGTCATGACCCAGAGATTGATATACACGCCAAATAGCAATACTCGATGCTAATAATGCGGGTTGTGTATATTCCGTTTGCCCAAGTTTTTGCTCATCATTTTGAATGGTTTGCCATAGGTCATAACCGAGCACGTCACTAGCTTCAGTAAAAATGTCAGCAACTTGAGCATATTCTTGATAGAAATCAGACAACATGCCTAATTTTTGTGATCCTTGACCAGGGAAAATAAATGCTTTCACAGGAAGAACTCCTTTTTAGACATTAAAAAAATATAAGATTAATAGCGAATTAATGCAGCGCCCCAAACAAAGCCGGCACCAAAAGCTTCCAACAACAATAGTTCACCACGCTTGACATCACCTTGTTGCACCGCATGATCCAAGGCTAAAGGCACTGAAGCCGCAGAGGTATTGCCATGCTGAGCCAAAGTTAACACCACACGGCTCATCGGCAAATTTAATTTTTTCGCAGTGGCTTCAATAATACGAGAATTTGCCTGATGTGGAATTAACCAATCAATATCACCACGCTCAAGCTGGTTTGAACTTAATACTTCATCAACGATTTCACCCAGTTTATTCACGGCAAATTTAAACACCTTATTGCCGAGCATATTGATACAGCCACCAGAACGGCTATGAGCAAATGGCTCTGCTGAAAAATGCTCTGAGACATAGAGTAAATCTTTGTGCGCCCCGGTTGAATGAATATGCGTTGACAATAATGCACTCTCACCATGACCCACCGCACTGAAAACAGCAGCACCGGCACCATCACCAAACAACACACAGGTGCTGCGATCATCCCAATCCAATAGGCGAGACATCCGTTCAGCACCAATAATGAGAGCATGCTTAACCATGCCTGATTTAAAATAGGCTTGCGCTGTTGAGACCGCATAAATGAAGCCACTGCAAGCTGCATTCAAATCAAATGCGATACAATCTTCGATACCTAAAGCACCTTGAACTAAGCTAGCACAACTTGGCATTGCATTATCAGCCGTGGATGTTGCAACCACAATGAGATCAATATCCTGAGACCTTAGCTGAGCTGATGCCAATGCTTTTTTAGCCGACTCAGCCGCCATAAAACTTGTCGTTTCGTGTACTTGCGCAATATGACGGGATTGAATACCCGCACGTTGTTGAATCCATTGATCAGAGGTATCAACCATCGTTGATAGCTCATCGTTACTGACACAACGATCCGGCAAATAACTGCCTGTCCCTGAAATTTTAACCTTCATGTTCAGCGACTAGTTCTTCTTGCGCTTTTTTTTCGGCCAATTGCTGGAGCAGCGTTTCAACACGCTCATGTGTCAAACTAGGCACATCTTTCTCAATTTCTTGTAAGGCTTTTTTAATCGCGACAAAAAAGGCTGTTGGCCCTGCACGTCCATGGCTCTTGACGACTAAGCCTTTAAGACCAACAAAGGTGGCACCATTGTAATGCCGAATATCGACTTTATGCTTAACCCGCAATAAAACAGGCGCAGCAAAAATACCACAGATCTTAGCCCACCAAGTCCGCGCAAACGCATTTTTCAAGGTACTTCCTAGAAACTGAGCAACACCTTCTGCTGTTTTCAGTGCGATGTTGCCAATAAAGCCATCGCAGACCACAACATCCGTTGAACCATTAAATAAGTCATTACCCTCGACATAACCGGTATAATTGAGGCTGGAGCAGTTCTGAAGCATTTGTCCTGCTTCTTTGATGTTATCAAGCCCTTTCATTTCTTCAGAACCAATATTCAATAAAGAGACACGAGGTGACGGATTACCATCAAGCGCTTCAGCAATCACAGAGCCCATCACAGCGAATTGAAATAAATGATCAGCACTACACTCAACATTTGCACCCAAATCAAGCATGTGCGTTGAAGTACGTTCACCACTCTGCTTATCAACTGCCGGCATTTCATAAATAATTGCCGGACGATCAATACCCGGAATCATTTTCAATACAAAACGGGCAGTGGCCATCAAAGCACCCGTATTACCAGCACTAACACAAGCTTGAGCAGCACCTTCTTTAACTAAATTAATCGCCACACGCATCGATGAGTCTTTTTTGTTTCGTAGTGCCAAAGCCGGTGACTCATCCATATCCACCACCTCGGAAGCGTGATGGATGGTCAGCCTAGCGTGTTTAGCCAATTTTTTCTTACGCATCGCACGTCGTAAAACATTTTCATCGCCAACCAAAATAATACGCAACTCAGGAAATTGTTTTAACGCATGCACTGCCGCAGGCAACGTACTTTTAAGACCGTGATCACCGCCTAATGCATCAATCGCAATAGTGACCATATAGCGATTACTCGCTGTCTTGGTTAACTACCTGACGACCGCGGTACATGCCTTTTGGGCTGACATGGTGACGACGATGTGTTTCTCCGGTTTGTGAATCAACAGTCAATGTTGGCCCAGTTAAGGCATCATGAGCTCGACGCATGTCACGCTTGGAACGAGTCTTTCTGTTTTGTTGGACGGCCATTATTCTCTCCTAAGTTTCTGCAAATCAGCCAAGCCAGAAAATGGATGCTGGCGACTATCGGCATCTTTTTTCAAAGCCGTATAGTATGCCTGATCTTGCACCCAAGCACAATCTTGTCTGTTATGCATGGGCACCAAAGGCAATGCTAAGGACAACTCCTGACTTAAAATATCTTCAGGCGCGACATGAATCTCTTGCAGTAAAAACACATCGCAGTCCTGCGGCAAAGATTGTGCTTGCTCATCGCTGTATACCGGATAAACACGTGCGGCAATATCCACAGGCCAAGCAAAGTCTTGGAGACAGCGCTGACACTGCAATTGCACATCGCCTTTAAGCGATAAGTCGATAATTACGTGCTGATTTTCATCAAAGGCAAACTGCATCATCACAACTAACACATCTTGATCAGACGCTAGCACTGAACTCAAATCAGACAAGTCACTGACTTTGACACGCGCTTTAATTTCTCGTTGTGCTTTGGCTAAGCGTTGCGGATCAATACTGGTAGGCAATGCATGATGATTACTCATGCAAATACCTCGCGGATTTGCTTTTGCCAATAGGTGACCTTATCTTTTATGACTGATAAATCCATCGTTTGCAGCACTTTTTCTTTCAATAATTGACGCCCAGCAACCCAAACATCGGATACTTGATGACGTGTTGCTGCATACACAATCTGTGACACTGGATGATACACCGGCATGGTCGATAGATCATTAAGGTCAATTGCCACCATATCAGCAGATTTCCCCACTTCTAGCGACCCGGTCACATCAGCAAAGCCCAAGGCTTTCGCCCCATTAATTGTTGCCATACGCAAAACAGTATCAGCACTTAAGGCTTCAGGGTTTCCTGCTGTGATTTTCGCTAAAAATGCAGCACTACGCATTTCTCCGATCATATCCAAATCGTTATTACTGGCCGCACCATCGGTAGCTAAGGCCACATTAATGCCAGCATTTAATAATTTTTGCGCAGGGCAAACACCACTTGCCAATTTCATATTAGATTCAGGACAATGAATAACATGCATACCCGTGCGTTTCATAATCTCAATATCTTCGTCAACCACATGCGCCATATGCGCAACTTGTAGCTTCGATGAGCACAAGCCCAGTTGTTTAAAACCCGCAAGTGGCCGCATCCCTTTTGCATCAGCATATTGCTCCATCTCATCTCGAGACTCGTGCAAATGGGTATGAATAGGCAAATGATGACGCATCGATAGTTCTTTCACCTTCTTTAGCACATCATCATCCGTACCATATGGACTATGAGGCCCCAACGCGACACTCACCAAGGGGTAAGGGACCACATTTTCGATCAGAGCTTCTGTTTGCGTGATATAGTCTTCTGGTTTTTTTGCAGCCAGCCCTGGGAACGAAAATAAGTTCTGTGCGACGTTAGCGCGTATCCCTGCAAGATGCGCAACTTTCGCTACCCCTTCCATATGGAAGTATAGGTCGTTAATGAAGGTTGTCCCTGAAGCGATCATTTCGGCAATGGCCAACTCTGCGCCATCGGCAACCATCTGCGGGCTAACAATGGCTTTTTCAGCGGGCCAAATATGGTCATTCAACCAAGTCATTAGCGGCAAATCATCGGCTAAACCTCGCATCAAGCTCATCGGCGTATGCGTATGTGCATTAATAAACCCTGGCAATAAGGCGTGATCCTCAAGATACAATTCTTGAGTTGCTGAATAGTATTGATAAACATCCTTATTAGGCAATATATCAACAATTTTATCCGCATTAACCACTAAACTATGGTGCTCTAAAACCTGATTTTTTGCATTAACCGTGATCAACCATCGAGGTTGAATAATTAAATCAACATGCGTTTTCATCGGAGGCGTTCCATCGACATAAAATTTGAGGCACTGTAGCAAAAAGTAGCGCAAACTAACAGAACTTTCACCTTAACACTTTTCCTGAATAACTCACCTTACGCAGTCAAGTATTTTTGCTTAGTTTTAGGCGCTTTAACGACGAGGAGCGGATCGTACAACTAGTACTTGAGCACCGCAGGCGTTAAAGCAACGCAGAAATAAGCAAAAAGACGACTACTGCGTAAGGTGAGTGAATAAAAATTAACGTACCAACGACCACAGGATGACCCACAACTTACTTTACGCACAACTAAACTGGCTGATATACTTTTAAAAAATTCACTAAATTCCTCATGAGCAAAGCTTTTATCATCGGTGGCGCAACTGTTGACAACATCATTCGCTATGAAGATATGGAGACCTTAGTGCATCAACGCCAAGGTTTTGAGCAAGCCTACCTCCTACTGGAAGAGGGACGAAAGATTGAAGTGCTTGAGCAACATGTATTTACTGGTGGTGGCGCAACGAACGCAGCGGTATCGTTAAAAAAGCAAGGCTACGAAACCCATTTGTTTTGTCGCATTGGACAGGATGCTAATGGAGACCTACTGATTAGAGAGTTACAAAGTTTTGGCCTAAAAACCGATTACATCAAGCGCGATGTCGATATAGGAACAGCCAGCTCTTTCGTTGTACCATCCTTGAGTGGCGATCGCACTGTTTTTGCCTATCGTGGTGCCAATGCTGGGTTAAATGCTGACAACATCCCGCAACAGCAGCTCAAAGGGTCTAGCTTTTGTTATGTCACCTCACTCAGCAAAGCGGCAGCCAAACAAATGCCTGATATTGCCAAAGCCTGTCAAAACCACCAGGTTCCACTAGCCGTCAACCCAGGTATTAGTCAGTTAAAGTTGGGCAGTGGTTTTTTAAAAAATGCCCTTCATGATATTGACACGCTGATCCTAAATTACGAAGAAGCAAAGCAGTTCATGTCATCGTTACTGCAAACTAATGAATTATTGCGGGAAAAATTGCAACAGCAAGCATCCAGGCAAAATGCATGTAATAAGCTCATCGACTCAACGGTGGTGGTTGAAAATATTGGTTTTACTCTACGTCAATTCTTCCGTCATGTCCTCAACAAAGGCCCGACAGTCGTTGTTGTCACCGACGGCAGCGCTGGTGTTTATGTTGCCACAAGCCAAACCCTTTACTTCCATCCCAGTCTTAAAGTTCATGCCACAAACACGCTAGGAGCTGGCGATGCCTTTGGCTCTAGCTTTGTCGGCCACTATTATCAGCATCGTGATATTGGTAATGCCATGCGCTACGGTGTGATTAATAGCGCTTCGGTCGTACAACAACCTGACGCCAAAAGTGGTCTACTCACTGATGAGCAATTAAAGCAAGAATTTGCTAAGCTTGATAAGCGTCTATTAGAAACAACAACGTGGTCATTATGAAACCTTCCCTATTATGCATCCCAATCTGCTTATCATTGACAGTCCTAAGCTATGCCGAGCCTATTTCACAAGCCATTGCACAATATGGCAGCACGAATACAGTGACTCTTGCTGCAAAACCTGACCAAGGATTACTGAGCCGATTCGTTACCCTGCAGCCACTGAGCTTTAGCTATAGTTCAACGAAAAGTGATAACCGCACGGTATATGATGGTAGCTCAAGCACACTCGGCACCTTGAATATAACCAACAACAGTACAAAGTCTTTGTACGTCTATGTTGTTGCTAATAACGACATACTACCGACAGTCACACCCTGTGAAATTCATACCGATGGTATGCCAGAAACGTTATCCCATATTACTAGCTCTTGCCAAAGCCCAGCGGTTTCTTTGAATACTGGCGAGCAATATTCATTATTCCTAGCCACTCAACCGTTTAGTTCTAACAGCTCCTACCAAGGACTCAATGGCACAGACATTCCACTAAACTGCATTGCAGGCCAGCCCGCTATTAACAGCAACACCAACTATAGCTACAGCCTAAATAGCGACAATAATTACAGCGTAAACTTCTCTTCTGTAGGCAACTGCCAGTTAACTCAAACTAGCTAATTGAAGGGTGGATAAGGCAGCAATGCTGAACTCCTCATACAATCAAAGTTATGCGATAATAGTCAGCAAGAATAATACTCATGCCATATTTAGGAGTTTTTATGTCGACATCGAAAGTCGTGACACAATTGCTAGATCTAGCGGATATTAAAATCAACGGCGATCGCCCACAAGATATGACTGTGCATAATCATGACGTTTACTCACGTCTTTTAAAAGAAGCCTCACTGGGGCTCGGCGAAGCTTACATGGATGGCTGGTGGGATAGTCAATCTGTCGATAATATGGTTTATCACATGTTAAAGGCTGATCTCAAGAAGAAAGTGAAAGGTGACGCCAAACTTGCCTTGATCACCTTAATGTCACGACTATTCAATCTACAATCACGCGCACGCTCAGTGCAAGTGGCTGATACACATTACAATCTAGACAATACCTTATACAATTACATGCTGGGCCGCACGATGAGCTATACCTGTGCCTACTTCAAAGGCACAGAAGATTTAGACACCGCTCAAGATCAAAAACATGATTTAATTTGCCGCAAACTGGGAATAAAAAAAGGCGACCGAGTGCTAGAAATGGGTTGTGGTTGGGGCGGTTTTGCTGAGTATGCAACGAAACATTATGACTGCGAACTGGTGTCAATCAACATCTCTAAAGAACAAGTTGCCTATGCTAAAGAACGCTGCAAAGAGCTACCGGTAACATTCCACTTATGTGACTACCGAGATAAACAAATATTCAACCCCCGTGGGGAGTTATTTGACAAAGCTGTCAGCATCGGAATGTGTGAACATATTGGCTATAAAAACTACCGCCAATGGCTCCAAATCGTGAGCGAAAGCCTCAAACCTGACGGTTTATTTTTATTGCATACGATCGGCGGCAATATTTCGACCACCACCTGCGAACCTTGGACCCGCAAGTATATTTTCCCTAATGGGATGTTACCCTCAATTCAACAACTGGGCTCAGCAATAGAAAATATCTTTGTCATGGAAGATTGGCACAACTTTGGCGCGTATTATGACAAAACGTTAATGGCTTGGCATCAAAATTTTGTGACTCATTGGGACAAACTGAAAGACCGCTACAATCAACGATTCTACCGTATGTGGGTATACTATTTGCTATCATGTGCTGGTATGTTTCGTGCTCGTGATGCCGGCCTTTGGCAAATTGTACTCTCTAAAGATGGCATAGCAGGTGGCTATGAGTCTGTGAGGTAATGGCGATGAATTATTGGCTGATGAAATCAGAACCCAGCACTTTTGGCATTGATCATTTAATTGCATGCCCAAATCAAACCGATGGCTGGGACGGCGTACGTAATTACCAAGCACGCAATATGATGCGCGATCAAATGAAATTGGGGGACCGTGTCTTTTTCTACCACTCCAACTGTCACCCACCAGGTATTATCGGCATCATGGAAGTGGTTCAAGAAAGCCACCCAGATATGACAGCTCTCGACCCTGAAAGCAAATACTACGATCCCAAAGCCAGCATCGACAACCCACGCTGGTTTCAAGTAGCCGTGAAATTTGTTGACAAGTTCCATCAATTAATTAGTTTAGAGAAACTCCGACTCACTCCAGGATTAGAAGATTTAGCGCTATTACGCAAAGGTAACCGCTTATCGATTATGCCCATCACCCCAGAACAGTGGTCAATTATCCTGCGCTTAACCACATCAGAATCAAATAGTTAGCCTGCATGCTGGGATCAAATTTAAAGAAACTCACCGTTATTGCTTATCTACTCACCTTAATTACGGGTGTTGCTGTTATCCTGCCTTTTGTTGTGAAGAGTAATGCCTCAGAGCTACTGCATGCCAGTCTCGCTTATACTGGCTATGTATTTTCTTTTTTTATGCTCGGCATGCTGATTATTCAGTATCTCAATGGCTTTATCATTAAATATATTCGCCTCAAAACTGAAATTTATGCTGTTTGTGCTATTTATTTCATTTGCCTAGTAATGATGCGCTTCACTGACACGATGCCAGCACTTATACCAATCGTCATTATATTAGGCATGGTGTTTGGCGCAACAACAACTATTCCAAATTATGTCATTGTCCATGCTTTTGATAAAGAACAACGCTCATCACGACTTAACCGCCTAGACTTATTTTTCAGCATCGGCTCATTCTGTTTCCCTTTTATGGCTGGCTACCTCTTACAAGCCGATTGGACTTGGTGGGACTTATACGCATTAGTCATTGCTTTATGGGCTCTGATTATTATTTTAACCAGCATAACTACCTTCCCAAATTTAGAACATGACACCGCCAGTGGCAAAAAAATCTCATACTCCAAGTGGCGTATCAGCACCTACTTTATTGCATTAGCCGTCATTTGTTATTTTATTTCCTATGTCGGTTTTACCTACTGGCTACAACCCTATTTGCTGAAAATTCACGTACCAGTCTCAGCCGCAACTTGGTCAGTTACCCTATTTTGGCTGTTTTATGGTATAGGCTGTTACCTATCCAGTTTTGTTGTAAAAAAAATCGCTGTGCAGAAATACGTTGTTTTATCCATGGTTGTTGTCTGCATTGCCTACTTTGCCATTTACCTCAATATGAGTGTATTCAGCATTTATATACTCAGCGCCATTCTCGGCTTGGGCTGTTCTACGGTTTATTCGTCAAGTATTTCTTATGGTTCACTACTGCTAGAACGCCCATCACCTCGCCTGGTCAGCTTTTTTATCGCCTGCTCAGGCGTTGGCACGTTCGTTGGACAATTCTACTCTAGCTATGTTGAAGACCAATTTGGCTTTCCCACTTTAATTGCCATCAGCGCCCTATTTATGCTGATAGCCATTGTGTTATACCTCTGTGT
Organism: Gammaproteobacteria bacterium; assembly: GCA_965662575.1. GTDB lineage: Bacteria > Pseudomonadota > Gammaproteobacteria > Francisellales > CACEW01 > CBFIHN01. The sequence continues at coordinate 10,759 of CBFIHN010000005.1, read as the reverse complement.
GATGCTCAGCAAAAAAATGGTAACACCGACTATTGTGACCGGGACAAGACCGTCACAGACAGGGCAAAAAGCCTGAGGAAAATATAAGATGAATTCTCGCGTTATTGGCAGTATTTTATTAATTGTCGCCATGTCAATTGGTGGTGGCCTACTATCGCTACCTGTTGTCACCGCAGCGAGTGGATTTTGGTACTCAAGCTTAATGCTTTGTGTCATTTGGCTGGTTAGTACGCTAGGCGCATTATTTATTCTTGAAGTGTGTCTTTGGTTCCCTGATGGAGCTAATCTCATGTCGATGGCAAAAAAAACACTGGGGTTACCTGGACAAATGCTCATGTGGTTTTTTTATTTGTTGATGCTCTATTGTATCTTATGCGCCTATGTCTCTGGTGGCACAGATCTCGTTAACAGCATTTGGCAATCACTGCACATTTCAGCACCCGATTGGCTAAGCACAATCCTTTTTGTTGCCGTGCTTGGCACCTTTGTCTGGCACGGCATCCGCCTAATTGACCATACTAACCGCGCATTGATGACTGCAAAGATGAGTATTTATATGCTATTAGTGATCATCCTAATCCCTGCTGTTCATGTTAACAATTTACCCTCTGGCACTCTCACTGCCATCACCATGGCGATCATGCCGGCAATTTTTTCTTTTGGCTACGCCATTATTATTCCCTCGCTACGAACCTATTTGCAAGGCGATGTCAAAAAATTGCGCCTAGTTGTATTAATTGGCAGCTTTATCCCACTAGTTTGTTTCATTCTATGGGACTATATTGTTCAAGGTACCATGCCGAAAGAACAGCTTCTGGCCATGGCAAATAATGGACAAGTGGTCAGTCAGCTCAATGCAGGATTATCTGAAGCAGGTAATCCATGGATCATCACGCTAACACATATTTTTACAACCATTTGCTTGCTGACAGCATTTTTAGCTGTCTCATTGTCTTTATCTGATTTCATTGCCAATGGCTTAAATAAGCAAAAATTGGGTTGGAATAAAACCCTGATTTATGCGCTAACTTTTTTACCACCCTTATTTATTATCCTATTTAATCCTTATATTTTCATCACCGCAATTCGTTATGCGGGCATTTTTGTCGTGGTTATTCTTATGCTGATGCCAACGCTCATGGTTATTCGTGGTCGCGCACAGTCATTCGCCATAGGCGCACCCTATCGTGTCCCTGGCGGGGTGATCACAACAAGCATTATGTTGTTAGCTTCTCTGGGCTTACTGGGATTTGCCATCTTCCAAGGATAAGGATCTACACCATCGCATGGGATCAGGGTTTTTATATCAAGTGCAAAACTCCGAGTAATGATATCACTCTACCAATAGCCTTAAGAAAATTTTATATTGTTTAGAGCACATTGCTCAACTACTATGGGTTTTGAGACAAAGGAAAGAATTGACAAGGAGTTGTCGTTATGAGAAAAAACTATAGGGCTTATATAAAAAACAGAAAAAACCCCAGTTCCAGTTCGGTACCTAAGGAATTGTCCGAAAATAAACTAAAGGATAATACTAAGGAAGACCAAAAAAAACAAGATATAAAGAAACCCTCTACCATTGACGCTATCTCTAATTTAGCAAAAAAGTTGGGTTTATGTGAAGGGAGTGAGTCAAGCCAGGAGCCCAAATATACAGATAACATTGATTTTTTAACCGATAATTCTATTGCAGGTTTAGAGCAAAATACAATTAAGTACACCTATGATCTTCCTAAAAAAATGTTGAATATTGAAATGCCTGCATTGACTTTTGACACAGGAAAGAACGAGTTATGCCTAAAAAGGCTATCTCTAACAGAAGAGGCAAGCCATCTTCCCATCCCCTTATGCCATATTGATCAGTCTGGCATCTATGCCACTTTTTATCTCAAAATGGAACAATTATTTAGAACCCATAAGCTACTAGAAGGTGATGAACTGGATAGTTATAAAAAGGAACTGATTAATCAGCTTCATAGTGAAGCCTTTTATCTTTCATACCTCAAAAAAAAACTTAATGAAAACGACCAGACAGGACACAAAAAAGCCACCAAGGCATACTATGAGCAATCACTCAATCAGCGGCTCGAGAAATATTATGAACAGCTTATTCAATTACGCAGAAATCATAATTTAACTAACTGGACCAATATTATTGCGCCCATCTCTTTATTTGATAACAAGGGCAGAAAGCTCACTCACGAAGAAAAAAATAGGATATCCCTACTGCTAACGACAGCAATGACTTTGACTACTAGTCTTTTGGATAAGGGGGACAATTTAACGACTGAACAGATCGAGAATATTCACCAGGAAGTAAAGGCTGTTTTCGAGAGCCATAAAGAATATTACAATACAACCAACAATGAAGAAATGAAAAATTTATTTGATGGCGTACAACAACATATTGATACAATAATCGAAGAATATAAGGAGGCAAAAACCAAGCAACAACTACCCGAGAAATTAGAGAATCTATCAGTCAACTGTCATCAAAAAATCGATCACCTAATAAAAGAATTGAGCGATATTCACCCTAAGAAAATAGAATTTCTCAACATAATGAATACTGATATTTATAGTTCTAGTTATTTAAACGCTTATTTACAAAACATGGCACATGCTGAACACTGTCAAAAAAATCGTCAGGACATGATTGATTCTTTCTTGTTTACTGGCAAGATCGCAAATGATGGCAACCAGCTAGAAAAAATGACTTTTTATCAGTTGTTTTCCTTTACATTAGAACTGGCAGAACGATTACGCTCTAATCGTACAAATGAAGTTTTTTTAAATGATTTATTCGAATTTATCAGCTGTATTAAATCTTCCCCTGTCCTCAGTGAAAAGCAAAAAGAAATTATCGACTATGCTCAAACATTTCATCGCCTGGCTGCAACCTTAGATTGGCTCAAACATTTTTCCGCATACATTGGCCAAAAAAAAATGCAGGAAAAAAAAGATCTGTTCATTGAGATATATGAGCATGCATTAGGTGATTTAAAAAAAATTGAATCTAGCCGTCAGAAAATACAAGGCTATATGAAAATTGCTTCTGAATTTCCGAATGACCATAACCTTATTGACAATAGTTTTAACGAAATGATAGGTACACTGGAGGAAATCAAATCAAACCACTCTTTACTTGCCAAAACAAAACCTTATGTTGACAATGATAAACATAAAGAACGACTACAAGCTATTCTCGCTATTCTCGACAATCAGAAGAAAGACTCCACACCATCTCAAAATTCCACTAGGCTTAACAATAGGTCAATTAAAAATTCTGATGCCGAGACCCCGATCACAAAAATAAACCTCAACAATCTAGATCTAAACCAAACAAATGATGATAATATAGTTAACGATATTTTAAATAGGGCAGCCTCAAAAAATAAGAACGAAGTTAAGGATGATTGGCTTCATCTTAAGGCGATACTAAATCGTCATGATATCAAAATACAAACATGCTTATTTGAACTGCAGCAAAAAGCAAAAAATAATCAGAACCTTGATCATGAAATTTTTTCTGGTCTTCTTCCAGATGATGAAGACTTCAAAGATTATCTGAAAAATGCATACAATAGAATTTGCAACCATAAGGAAAAAAATTATTATTTTTGGCAAGGCCTTGCTGATGAACTCAACCATTACCTTAACCGTAGGAAGATTAAGCAGCAAAAAGCAAAGCCTTATCAATCAGATCAGCCATCCACGATTAAGACCTTGGCAGAGGTCTACCATGGCATTAAAAACAAGCGTAATTACTATAAAAAAAACAATACGCACTATACTCATATTAATCAATTTATTCATAGTAACAATGGGTTAGGGCTTCAATTGAATGATGATCATAATCGATGGCAATGGAGGCCTTTTAGTGCACATCGTTTTTGGTATAGAATTTCTGCCTATCATATGAAGGGCCTTGAGCTTGAATCACAGGAGATCGGAGAAAAAACCGTATTTAACCTCCATAAGTACGATAGTCATCAGCGACCTTTTATCAGTGCGTTTTATAAGCAAATCAGTGGCACCAACATATGGAATGAAACAGGTTTAAATTCATATTTTGCCCCTTGTGTTGCCTATGAACAATTGGGCTGGCTGAGACCTTTATTAAAGTGGCTAGGTCTTGGATCACATCAGAAAAAAACGACTGCCAAAGGGGTCTCCTATTCTTGGTCAAGCTATGAAAATGGCCAAGATCCGTTATGGGTTGAACAGCATAAATATTTTGAAACCGCCATCGGCAAGTTAGGAATCACCAATCCTATTAGTGCTGAAACGCTTAAAAACGCGCTTGATTTTACATCTCGCCAATCAGATATGATTGGCAAAATCAATTTAACCGCGACATTATTTAAATTTATTACAGATTTAGCTAATATTTTAAAGAGTGATAAAGATCTTGAAAATATAGAAAAAAAAATTAATACTTTAACCTGGGCAATTGACGACTTAAAAAAGGTTTTTTGCAATAACTCAGCTCAAGATCAAAATTTTTACGGTTTACTTGATCAAACAGAGAAACTACTGGAAGAACTGAGCATTCATCATCAACTGCAGCAGCAGAAAAAAACGGTGCACAATACCTTCAAGGACATCAATAAAACAACGAACATATTTAACCAAAAACTATTGAGGCTTTTGACAGAGGAATCTGCTTTTGGCACTCGGAGTAATGTTATACCTGACAAGGCTACAACCAAAGCTGACGTCGACAAGAATAGTTATGAGCTCCTGTTGAAAAAACAGGATATATATAACAATTCAGAGAACAATATTGCCATCCAAATATATAAAAATTACAACGAGAATGCTGACAAAACACAATGGATAGAGAACATCTCTCAACAAAAAAATTTGTTTGATTCATCAATTGCCTCACCTAGACAGACGGTGGTTTTACGGGCACTCATTTTACAAGAGTTGGTCAAAACACACTGTCAGCTAATTGCCAGTAATGGTGAACATTGGCTGATGATTGATCAAGGTCATGATTTAAGCCAAGCTCTTATTGACCAAATTCAAGTAGATTACGAGAATATCGCAGATACTTTGGGGAAGTTAGGGACTAATAAAAGCCTCGATGGGCTAAAAAAAAGTCTTAAAGTTGAGCTGAATAGGGTTAACTATCTCAACGATGCAGCCAAGGAAAAATTAAAGCACCGGGGAAATCAAAGACGCTCAGAGCATCATAGAACATTTAAGCAATTGTGTCTTATCTACCAACAATTAGACAATTCAGTAAACAAATCAAACAACTCAGGGGCATTAGATACAGTATTGGCAGAGATCACCGCACTAGAAGAAAGTATCAACAATGGAAGTTTAATTGCTGATAAACCCGAGGCTCAACATAAAGCTATTTTAGATGTTGCCTCTAGACATGTTAACTCAAAAGAGCGAAAAAACTTTTACCACTACTATCATCAGTGGATTGATACATTACCACCAGCCGTCATAGTCTATTTTTATCTCAAGGACGACAAGAAGATTAATCAGTCAAATTTAAAGGAATCTCTGCGAAAACTCTATGGCGGCCAGTTAGATGAAAAATTGTCCGCTTTATTAGATGACGTTGAACTATCCGAAGACAATATCGACAACATAAACACCAGAATAAAAAGGAATGTTGAATTCATAGCATCAGGCGGGAAACAAGAACCAAACCTCTATAGCTCTACAACTATATCCTCCTGGCAGAGTCAATCGACAACCACCGTTAATGAATCATCTGATGATGCTGAACCTACTTGTCCGCAGCAAATTGGAAGCCTAGCTACTTGACTCTATAAGACATTTGCGCACTTTTGTGTGCCCAGGTCATTATGGGACTGTTGCAAACCAGTTTCTAGCGGCACTAGCGCCGTTGGAAAAAATGAAAAACTGCTCATTTATTAGGTATAAACTCCGCTTTTTTAATTTTTTTCGTCTAGCTGTTGCTCGCTATAAACCAGCTTGCAACAGCCCCATTATCTTGTCTCTATGGCCTCAACTGCCCATTACCCTTAACTTGGTACTGGACAGTTGTGAGCTGTTCAATTCCCACAGGCCCGCGGGCATGGAGTTTGCCAGTCGCGATGCCAATCTCAGCACCCATACCAAATTCGCCACCATCGGAAAATTGTGTTGACGCGTTGTGCATGACAATCGCACTATCAACTTGTTGGAAAAACTGCTCAGCCACCACTTGATTCTCACTAATAATTGCCTCGGTATGCTGCGAACTGTACCGCTGGATATGTGATACTGCCGCCTTAAAATCTTTCACAATAGCAATAGCAACTTTTGCCGCTAAATATTCGCTCGCCCAGTCTTGCTCTTGGGCAGGTTGTATTAAACGACATAATTCTTTGGCCTGTTGATCACCAACTAATTCACATCCTTGCCCATTCAAAGCATTTGCCAATGGTGGTAGAAACTCTGTGGCAATAGTTTGGTCAATCAAAATCGTTTCTGTCGCGCCACAAATTCCTGGCCTGCGCATTTTTGCATTACAACAAATGTCCACCGCCATTTTTTGGTCTGCCTCCTGGTGAACATACGTATGGCATAGTCCATCGAGGTGCTTAAGCATGGGGATTTTACTATGTTGAGTTAAAAACGAGACCAACCCTTTGCCACCGCGGGGAATGAGCACATCAATATCTTCGTTCAGCTGAATTAATGCCATTACCGATTGGCGATCAGCAGTTGCTACCATTTGAACCGCCGCCTCTGGTAACCTGAGAGCTTGTAATGAAGACTGAATGCAATCAGCAATAGCTACTGACGAGTGAAAACTATCTGAACCGCCACGTAAAATGACAGCATTGCCCGACTTTAAACACAATGCTGCCGCATCGGCAGTGACATTGGGTCGTGATTCATAAATTACCGCAATCACACCGATGGGCACAGTGATGCGACTAATTTGTAAGCCATTAGGCCGCTGCCAATTGGCTAACACCTTGCGCAATGGGCTAGATAACTTTGCAATGTCTCGTATACCCTGCGCCATGGCCGCTATACGTTCAGAAGTTAATCGCAACCGATCAATCATTGCCTCACTGAGCTGATTGGCTTGTGCCCGCTCAATATCTATTTGATTTGCCACGAGCAAACGCACTTGTTGCTGCTCCAATTGATCTGCAATGACCAGTAAAGCCTGATTAATTCTTTCAGGTTCAGTATTTGCTAGTATTTTTTGCGCTAATTGTGCTGCTTTCGCAAGTTGCTTGATTGTCATAAGGTCCACCCAAAAACCAAATTATCTCCGTGAATAATGGTATCGCCATGGCTATAACCTAAAATTCGTTCAATCTCCGTGCTATGTCGCCCGAGGATTTGTATCAGCTCAGCATCACTATAATTGGTTAAACCAACAGCAACTTTCTGGTTAGTTGCATTAGTCATTGTCACTGCATCACCTTTAGAAAATTTCCCCGTAATGCCTGTAATACCAACAGATAACAAGCTTTTACCCTTTGCCAAAGCTTGCTCAGCACCATGATCAACTTTTATTTGGCCTTTAGGCTGAAGTTGATGTGCTAACCAATGTTTACGTGCTGAGCGAGGTGAATGCTTGGCTATAAACCAAGTGCAGCGCTCATTATCTAGCCAGCGTTGAATAGGATGGTTTTGATAGCCTTGACTAATCACCAAATGACAGCCAGAGTCTACTGCAATTTGGGCGGCGATAATTTTAGTTGTCATGCCACCAGTGCCAGTTTTGCTATGACTATCCTGAGCCAAGGCCATAATTGACGTATCAATTTGTTCGACTCTGGCAATATGCCGTGCTGAACTATCTTGATAAGGGTCTGCGCTATAGAGCCCATCAATGTCAGATAAAAACAATAAGATATCCGCACTCGCCATCTGTGCAATACGAGCAGCTAAACGGTCATTATCACCAATACGTAGTTCCATCGTCGATACCGTATCATTTTCATTAATAATTGGTACAATGCCATGGGCAAGTAAGGTAGATAATGTGTTACTAGTATTCAGATAACGCCGACGGTCCTCACTATCATCTAGACTCAACAACAATTGGGCAGCAACAATACTGCGCTCTGCCAAAGCGGTTTGATATGCATGTGCTAATTGAATTTGCCCAACCGATGCCGCTGCTTGTTTTTCTGCTAGCGATAGCGACGATTTTGTTTGCACGTATGATCGACCAAGTGCTACAGATCCTGAGCAAACTAAGATAACTTTCTTACCTCGATCATGCAGAAATTTAATGTCTTGAGCGATGCTTGCTAGCCAATCTTTGCGTATACATCCATCCACCTCGAGCAACATACTGGATCCAATTTTAATGATTAAACAATCAAATTGTGGCAAATCCATGTGCGTTCCTATCTGATGCTTAACCGCTAATACTTTACCCAACCGCCGTGGTAAAAGAAAGTGGACTAAAAAAACCAAAACTCACACGCTGAAAAGACTCTAACAGACAGAGAGTTTAAGTATTAAGTAGCAACAACCCCCAACTGTAGGTTTAAAACCTATTTCACCTGTATAATCTGTGATATCACAATATGTTGCTAAGTTTTAATATATTGAATAAAGCAGCTACCTTTGTCTGGATCTGAGCCCTGTCCTGACAAAGATAGTCATAAAATTTAAAATTTAAAATTTAAAATTTATCATCATACAATGATATAATGGGCTATTAAAATACTCATTCGAAACTTTCGTATTTTGATTAATTTTGTGTATGCTATAGTTAATATTAAAGTGATTGGAGCATACGCCACGCTTAAATTTTAGGCAGCAAGAGATTCTGTCGGCTATTGCGATTATAGGAAAAGACCTTTCTACTAATGAAATCTCTGAAATGCTTAAATCTTCAGTATCCGAAAGCACTGTGCGAAGAGAGCTTAACACGATAAAATCCCTTGGTGTTATTGACACTAAGGGTCATACAAATTCTAAGAAACGGTTTGCTAAATGAACTTCAGCCATCTTCGGTCAAATCCGGCCAAACTCGGCCAACTACTGCCAAAAATAGGTATATCAGGTTGCTGTAATGGAAAAATCTAAAATCCTTGAATTTCCACCCATGCCAAATTGTACTGTGGAAGTTTTTCACAAAAACGATGGGGAGCAGCACTACGTATTGCATCATCCTAAGCTGCCTGGACTGACATTCTCAAGTGATTCTCTAGACGAGGTGGTTATCATGGCTCACAGAGAACTCCAAAAAATAAAGGAAAAGCCTAAGAGTGAATTGCTAAACCTTAGAAATGTTGGCCCTGCTACCTTGAATGATTTTCAATGTCTTGGGATTTCATCTATTGCTGAATTAGCAAATCAAGATCCAGATACGCTGTACCTAAAACTTCAAGAAATTACAGGAGAAAAACATGATCCTTGTGTTTGGGATGTGTTTGCAGCAGCAATTCATGAAGCCCAAACAGGTGAAAGAGAACCCTGGTGGACTTGGACTAAAGTTCGTAAAAAGAGACAATTGGACGGTACTTTTTTAACAGGATCAAATAGTGTGTATTAGACAGCATAATGCACGTAACTGTTTTAACTCTACTTGCTGAGCCACGCCATGAATAAAGGGTTTGCCTGTCACCAAATGCAGGCAAAGACCACATTTATTCTCTAAACCTTGCACATAGAAATGCCTGCTTGCAGCGGCCGCCAATAAAGAGGGGCGCGCTACTCCCAGTGTCTTTGTCTTTAACCGATACCTAGGATTTTTCTTAAAATTATAGATATTTCAAATATCGGCTGAAAGCCTTACTGGATATGGTGGCTCGGGGCGGAATCGAACCACCGACACGAGGATTTTCAGTTCTAAAACTAATGCTTTTGCTACCTTCCTATTGTTTTTCATTGCATTTCAAATTACTTGCAAAATCAAAGCGATATAAATTAAAATGAGCATTATGCTGCTGCATGGGATCGCACTAACTTGTATATCAAGTGTCTACCATGTGTCTACTTTTTCTATTAAGGATGATGGAATGAAATTAACTAAGTCAGTAATTGACAAACTAAAACCTGATGCAAGCAAACCCATTTTCTTTCGCGATCAAGATCTAAAGGGCTTTGGACTGAAGCTATACCCGACTAGCCGGCGTGTTTTTATCATTGAAAAACGAATCAACGGCAAAGTAAAACGCATCACTCTTGGTGCTTATCCTGAGTTAACTGCAGAGCAAGCTAAGAAAAAAGCGCAAGCATTACTTGGTGATATTGCTATGGGAATTAATCCAGTTGCTGAGCGAAAACGAGAAAAGCTTGAAGTTGTCACACTGCAGCAGGCATTCAATGACTATATTAAGGCTAGACGAAATCTAAAAGAAAATACCGTTAAGGACTATCAAAAGGCACTAGGTGAAGCTATTAGTGACTGGCTAGAAAAACCGCTAATTAAAATTACCAAGGAAATGGTTGTTGCCCGTCATGAGCATCATGGGAAGCTACGTAGTGAAGCACGAGCGAATTTAGCAATGCGCGTTTTGCGTGCCATTTTTAACTATGCGATAGGCAACTACGAAGACTCCGATGGCAAGCCAATATTCACTATCAACCCAGTAAGCAAGATAAGCCATAATAGAGGCTGGTATAAAATAGAGCGTCGTCAGACTGTTATCAAGCCGCATGAGCTAAAGCCCTGGCATGATGCCCTAGAACAACTTAGACAAAACACATACTCAAGTAATGGATCTACTTACCGTGATTTCTTCATGATTGCCATCTTAACCGGTTTGAGGCGTTCTGAGCTCGAAGGTTTGCAATGGCAGGA